>CAZJUG010000042.1:0-1729 GCA_964549155.1 Candidatus Woesearchaeota archaeon | reverse complement strand
TTGGAAAGAAGAGAAATTTTCTTGTTAGGGGAGGAATAGTAGACGAGGACAGGACCGCAAGGTCAATTTTGCGAGATTGGCAAGAAGGAAAAATTGTTCCAGAGATGTGAAAAACGGATTTGTATTAAAAAATGTTTCATTTTTAAGAGCGATATGGGGATCTGAGTAATCTTTGTTGCATGATAAGAAAGCTTTTAAATAAGGTTTTATTATATTATATTATGGATAAGAAAATTCCAACGGTTATATGTATCATTGGAGTATCTATTTCCTTACTTTCTCTCATTTTTACTCTTATGCTTTTTGCTAATTGGGGAGGTCCTGGGCAATGGAGAGTGGGAAGTGGAGACACAATAGTTTTTTCTGCATTTATTTTGTTTTTTTTAGCATACAATTTCATTTCTCTTGTAGTCTTTTCAAAAGCAAAAAAAGAAATTATGAAATATACTCTCTTTGGAACCTTAGTTTGTATAAATATGGTCTCACTCCATCATCTCTACTCATTATTAATGACTCTTATTGTGGGAGGTGATTGGGGATTTTTATGGTGGAGCATATTAACTCTAATTGGAATCCCAATCGGTTTGGCTGTTGGCGGAATTCTTGGTTTCATTTTTACAAAAATTAAGAACAAATAAGAACTCTTTTTCTTTTATTACACATACTCATTTCATTAAAATTTACTCTCTCAAAATGTAGCAAAAGATATAAATACTCGTTCTAATTTCGAACACCATGGAAGACAAAGAAAAAAAGATGTTTGATTTTTTAAAGAAAGTTTCTCCGGGAAGTGCCTTGAGGACAGTTATAGATGATTTAATAAGGTCAGATTTGGGAGCCTTAATCGTTTTGGATTCTCCTACATTACAAGATTGTTTTGAAGGAGGGTTTAGAGTTAATTGTAGATTTACATCGCAAAGGCTTTTCGAGCTTTGTAAAATGGACGGGGCAGTGATAGTTTCTTCAGATTTAAAGAGAATTCTCTATGGAAATGTTTTACTAACCCCTGAAAAGAGCATTTCTACAAACGAAACAGGAACAAGACATAAGGCAGCAGAAAAAACTGCAAAGCAAGCCGAAACTTTTGTAATTGCAGTTTCAGAAAGAAGAAAAAAGACGACACTTTATTATTGTAAGACTAGAACTTATCTCAGACAAGCAGAAGAGATTTTAAGAGTTTTGACTAACAGCCTCCAGATTCTTGAAAAACAAAAAGAACAACTAAATGAACTATTAGCCAAACTGAATGTTTTAGAAATTTCTCAACTAGTATCCATAGGAGATATTTGCAGAATATTACAACGATGTGAAATGATTTCAAGAATTTCTGATTCTATGAAACATGAGTTGGTTGAATTGGGAAAAGAAGGAAATATTATAAACATGCGATTTAAGGAGTTAGTAAGGGGTGTTGAAAAGAAGGGTGATGAGATGATTAGGGATTATTCTCCCATGTCTTTGAAAAAAACTCAGTTGCTTCTATCAAATTTAACATTTGATAATTTAATAGAGCCTGAATCTATCGCAAGGCTTATTTTTCAAAAAGAATTAGAAGACTCAATTTCCCCTAGAGGATTTAGATTTTTGTCATATTTAGGTCTTTCAGAAAAAGAAGCTTCGTTAATAATAAACTCCTTGGGCGGATTGAATGAAATTCTAGAATCTGAGGAAATAAAACTTGAAGAAATTTTAAAGGGGAGAGCTTCTCCTATTAAAAAAGAAATGAATG
>CAZJUG010000041.1:0-1838 GCA_964549155.1 Candidatus Woesearchaeota archaeon | reverse complement strand
ATAAAGAATATTATGATAATTTAGATTCTGTTACTGTTGATGATTGTGAAGATTAGTGCCTTTTGTTCAATAGCTAAAAAGCGAAATGTTTTAATACACTCAAATATCTCTTATCCTACCTGATAGGGAAGAAGAGTTCTGTGATAGATCATAAACATGGCATTAACTCCAAGATTAGAGAAAATTGTTAGTGAAACTTTTAAGTCTTATAGACTCCAAGGAAATCACAGTCTGACAGGGGCCGGAACACAAACCTTTTTTTCTAGATTGGGAATAAATAAATATATCCCTTCCGTCTTTTTCGAAAAACAGGTCAGAAAATTTCTTACAGATCCTCGTTTTTCAAAAACAAGAGAAGACATCTCAGAAATGTCTTCACCTAATTCAAGAAAGATTTCTGGAGAGGTATCTCAGGAATTATCTAGAAAAAAAGGTCGGTTTCTTCAATTGGTCGGTTTTTCACAAGATGATGCTTTAGGAGATTTAAAAAAGCTCAGTGATTCTTTCGACCAAACAATTAATGGGGCCTTAGAATCCTATGTAGGTTCTGGATATAAAACACTAAGAACCTACTTACATAGGAAGATTGATGCTTTTGTAGAACAAACATTCCATTTTCCAAACGGTAATCCAGATAATCAAGATTCTGAAATTTTTTATGAAAAATTCATAGTCCCTTTTGTTTTACAAAACGGAGTTAGCAAAGGACATATTCCTGCAACCATGCAAGACCACCCGGACATTCTAAAAAGACTTATTCAAAACAACTTTCATTATTTTGAGTCTAATTACTCAAGGAATGGAAATGGAAGGGGTCGCCAGCATAAATTCGGGGTTTGGGATTACTTAAGAACCTTAGATTGGTTCTTAAAAAAATCAGAAGGATTTAGAAGAACTTTGGGAGACCTTTTAATTTGTAAGAAGGCCTTAGAAAAGGGTCCAAGTCAAACAGATTATTTCGAAGAATTAGAAAGAAGATTCAAATATTCTCACCTAAAATCTTCCCTTCAAGAAACCTTGTTAAGTAAAAAAACGGATGATATAATGGGCTCTTCACAAAGTTTTGAAGATGCAGACCAAGAATTTAGAATATTTCTTGCAAGGGTTGCTTCAAAATACGAGGGAAGAAATCTAGCTTCATTTAAAACATTTTTGAATCAAGCCTTGAGGAACGAGATTATCTCAAGATATTGGAATTTAGAAACTGATAAAAGAAGAATAAATCAATCAGTTTATTTGGCAAGCAGTTTAGAAGAAGGAGAAGATTCTTATTTAGCCAGAAAAATTAATAATTTTTTAACGGAAGAATTTTGTAACTTTGAGGGAAATCCCTATTCTTTCGGAAACGAAAATATGCACAGGTTATTATGGGCTAGAAACTGTCCTATTGAAGATGATCGAACAACAAAAAGACTTTTGTTTCAATTTAGAGCTTATTTGCATAGAAGAAAAGGAAGGTTATCCGCAAGAGATCTCATCCCGTCTAATTCGCAAAATTCTTCTACAAACAAATTATATTCTGATTTAGTGGGTGTGTTTGGTGAAGATCACGATTATTTTCTACAACCATTTAATATGGAACTACTATCTGGATCTGAACATCCGATTTATTCTATATTCGGTGCTCCGATAGGTTGGGGAGATAAAGCAGAATTTATTACTCTGTGCTTAAAAACTCCAATAGGATATAAAATTCCAAACTCTTTTAGAGAGTTTAATTTCGGGTTAAGGTAATATCGCCTGAGGACACCAGTCTGAAACAAGAAATTCAAGAATCTTTTAGACTCTCTTTCCAACTTCAAAAATCCAGTTCTCGCAGAAGTGAGGAGCTAAGATTT
>CAZJUG010000040.1:0-1928 GCA_964549155.1 Candidatus Woesearchaeota archaeon | reverse complement strand
CCTTTTCCAGAAATTATTGTGATTATCCGTCCCATATTACTTTTTGACAGACAACTCGTGCCGAACAGCACTTATAAACTTTTCTAATTTCTGAGAATAATCTTTCAAGGTATCCATATTTATCTCCGTAGTTCGATTTTCTTCAATTATTTTCAGATTTACATTCTTTCTAAACTCTCCTTCTCTAGATTTTGCAAGTCCTGGAATCCTTCTAAAAAATATGTAAAGAGGCAAAATTTCTTGAATATCCTTGCTTTTCTTAAAATAAGTTCGTATGTACTCTATCTTCTGTTTTGGACTATTGTGTTGAACACTTATTCTCTTCTCCCCTGTAGCTTTTGCAAGAATTGCATCAAAACTTAAATCTATTAGGCTCCTCCATCTCTCAATGAGATTTAGAATTACATCGCAAGTCTTTGTGTATTTTAGACTTACATACAGCAGATGGTCTGCACTAGTCTTTTCTTTAGTTATTTCTTCCAACATTTTAAAAATTTGAACTTTCCGAGAAAATTTGAAGGAATAACAGGTATATATATTTATGCTTTTTTTAGAGGAAATGCACCTATAAGCCTTCCTATAGCCTTAGAGTACTCTAGAACCTTCTCCCTTCCAATAGACTCATATCTCCCCTGGTAATACATGACCAATCTCTCTTCTCTCACAAATTCTAGCTCAGAGCTTTTATGTACCTTTGCAACCAAAAGAATCTTTAATAGCCTATCTTTGTCTTCAGAGCATATATATTTTGGAGCAATTTTTTTGAAGAAAATTTCCAATTTATCTGAAAAATCTAGTTCTCTTTTGAGTAGACCTTGGAATTTGTAGTATCCTATATATGCATTGATTGTTTTTATGAGAACTCTTGCCAATTCTCTAATCATCTTAGCAAGGATTCTATTATCCTTTAAAATCGTAAGCCCAACATAAAAAAGTCTCTCGCAGGCAAGTAATCCCTTCTTAGCTTCTCCTAAATCTTCTTCCCAATTAGAATCCATTATTTCCTGGTCTTTAGATATTCATAAACAGATTTTGCAGCTGTAGCTCCCTCGCCTGTTGCTGTAACTATCTGTTTTAAGGAGTTGTTAGTATTATCTCCTGCCGCAAATACTCCTCCAACAGAAGTTTTCATTTCTTTATCTGTTTCTATGTATCCATCACAATCTAACCTAATATTTAGTTTTTTCACTATTTCTGTCAGAGGGGTTGCTCCAATCTCTACAAATATTCCATCTAGTTCCAATTCTATCTCCTTTTTTTCTTTTTCTGGCTCTTCTATTAAAACCTTAATTTTATTCACCCTTTTTTCTCCAAGGATTTCAGTAGGTCTAGCAAAATAAATGATTTCTACATTTTCCTTTTCCCTTAACTTATTTATAGAAATAGGTTCACATCTCATTTCGTGCTTTCTGTAAAGAATATAAACTTTCTTACAAATTGTTGAGAGATATAATGCGGCGGATGCGGCGGAATTTGCTCCCCCAATTACACTCACAGTTTTATTTCTAAAGAAGTTCCCATCGCAGGTTGCACAATAACTTACTCCCTTCCCTAAGAATTCTTTTTCTCCTTTTATGTCTAGTTTTCTATGTTCTGTTCCAAGAGAAATTATAAGTGTTCTCCCAAAAATCTTTTCATTTCCGATTTGAACAATAAATTTTTCTCCTTCTTTTTTTATGGATGATATTTCTCCTTCCTTGAACTTAGCCCCAAAAGATTCTGATTGTTCCTTAAATTTGTTCATAAGTTCAATTCCGCTTCCAATAAATCCGGGCCAGTTTTCAATTTCAGGAGCAAGATTTGCTGTTCCCCCATGAGATTTACTTAGAACTAATGTGCTAAGATTATATCTTGCAGCATAAAGTGCGGCTGTAAGTCCTGCAGGACCTCCTCCCAAAATCAAAACATCATAAATATCTTCCATGGAA
>CAZJUG010000039.1:0-2159 GCA_964549155.1 Candidatus Woesearchaeota archaeon | reverse complement strand
TCGCTGAACTCATCAGTAAAATTTGGAGGGTTCTGGGATATAACACAGATTATGTCTAATTAAAATCACTTTTCTTTCCCACCCAATAGGACGCGCGCTAAAACAGACGAAAAACAAAAATTATTTAAACAAGTGCCATCTTAATATTTTGAGGTGATGGCACCTCAAGATGCCTAATTCTTGAAAAAACAAAATGGAGCAAGTTCAAACACAAGCCCCGCAAATAAAAAGAAACCTAATAGAAACTTCTGTCGCTTTTTATCAAGATTTACTCGGCTATGCTCCAGAACAAACTTCTTTACGACAAATTCCAGAAAATCACTGGAATGAATTTGCAGAACAAAGAGGATTAAACCCCAATTCATCAGGGATTTATCTTCCAAGAAATAAAACAGCAATTATAAGAAATGGAAATCCCTTAGGTTTATTTCATGAATATTTTGGACATGGGCTTTATTGCGAACAAAATTTAACAGGAAGAAAATTAGTTGATTTAGAAAGAAAATTATTAGAAGAAGAAAAACAAGAATTTTCTAATTCAAGATTTAGTTTAGAAGATTTACAAAGATTTAGAAAAGGAAATTTAACCTTTCAAGAATTAGAAAACTTCAGACAGGAAAATTTAGGAAGATACGAATTATTTGCAATCTGGACAGAATATTTACTTTCAGGAGAACATAGCTTAAAAGAAGATTTTGAAAGAAAATACGATTCTTTACAAGGACAAGAAAAAGAAGCTGTCGATTCTGTAATTAATTTTTCTTTTCAATATGGAAATTTAGCAACAATGTATGCTCAAGGAATGGCGAGGAGAACTACTGCGGAGAGAGTTAGAAGATTGCTAGAAGACCTTTACAAAGATAAATTACAAGAAGTAAAATTTGCTTTGCTTTATGGTTCAAGAAAAGAATTTAGTGATATTGATGTTTTTGTTGTTGGAAGTGGAACTCCAAATGAATCCCATTCAGATTGGTTAGATGTTAAATATAAATCCCATAAAGAATTTACTCAGGGATTAAAAAAATTTGATGTCCGAATTTTGACTCCTTTAATGAATGGAGAATTTGTTTTTGGAGATAATAACTATTTTGAAAAATCAAAACAACAAGTTTTATCTCAGCCAATTTCAGAAGAAGCAATAAAACATAATCTAAAATGGTCTTCTCGTATGCAAAGATTGAAAGATGAAAATATTGAAGATAATTTTTTAAGAAATAAGTTTGATGGATATTCTGAAACTTACTTAGCAAATGCTTTAGCTTTGAAAGAAGGAAAAAGATTATTTGCAAAAGAGGATTTGCTTTTATACTCTCGTAGAGAGAAACAAATACAACTGAAAGGAGGTACCGAAAATAATGCAACTTGAACAAATGATGGGATATCAACCAAGAGCAGCACAAGAACAAAGACAACAAACTTATTTTGTCGTTGGAGATTTAGAAAATTTGAGTGCTAGTGCTTTATATGGAGATATGGACAGAGGTTATGACTTTAAGAATCTAAGATTTCAGTTACATATCCATGAAGATTCTAAGGACGGATTAACTGGCGCAAATATCAAACCCTATGGAGAAAAGCATGGAACTCCTCTTAACAATTACGAGGCTTTAATGGGAGAAGTTAATGCGATAAATCTTGGTGTTCCCCAAATTAAAATCGGTTCATAAGATGGCTACAGAAATTAATCCTCTTGAAATAAAAAGAGAAATGATAGATGTTTACGAATCTTATTTAAAGAATCCTGAAGACAAGAAAAATAGAAGAAAAATCCATGATTTATGGGGAAAGTATGATATGTCAACGGGATATTCTTTTTATGATTCTGCAACTGAAAAGGCAGTAGGATATTTGGGTTTTTTGCTCCAAGGTGGAAGGCACGAATATTTTACAAAAGAGAGGGTTACAAAAGAAGCTAATAAAATCTTAGAAGAACTTCGCAAATCCTAAATAATTTTTGTTTTTTCTTTCTTTTTTTGTTTTTCAAAACGCGCGCGTCAGATTAATTGCCCACCCAGAAAAGTGATTTTAACTCTGCGAAATTCTTTCAGAATTTCTTGTCACGCCTTGCAGGCTCTCGGGCTTTGCCCTCGGAAGACATAACAGGGCTTATGTAAAATTTCTTCATTACATTCAGAAACTCAAATCTATCGATTTGCCCA
>CAZJUG010000038.1:0-2451 GCA_964549155.1 Candidatus Woesearchaeota archaeon | reverse complement strand
TTGCCACGCAAATGGGATTTGCTCTCACTTTGTTCGGGTAAACTAACACAGATTAGGTGAAATTTTTTCTTCGGCTGAAATTTAAATCTCAAATATACCAATCCCCCACCCTTCGGGACGGAAAAAGCGAAAACTAGCTGAAACTTCGTTTCAGAATTACTGGTGAGATGGGGCTTAACTATTTTTTTCTCCAAAAAAATCCAGCTTTGCTTTCTAATCTCTCAATCTTATTCTCATTAACTAAATCCATAAGAACCCTATAAAGTAAATGCCAATTTATCACCTTATCTGCTTTCTTTTGTAGTTCTTCTAAAATTTGATTTGTACTTTTTATTTCTGTCTTAGAAAGAACTCCTAAAATCATTTCTTTGTATTTACTCATATACAAAGGTTTATACCAAATACTTTATAGCACAATATCCAAAGGTTTGTACCAAGACTTTCGAAAGGTTTTTAAAGGAGTTTTGTTTTAATTATTTGACATGAATAAAAGAATCTTGATGCCGATTGCATTAATCACACTACTTAGTTTGTCGATTTTTGTTTCTGCAGAAAGTTTAACTCTAAAATTAAATCCTGGATGGAATCTAGTTGCACTTGGGGCCGAAGCGAATGCAAAAGGAATTGTTTTTGAGTTGAGCGAACCAAGTTTTACAAAAACTATTAGTGTTGGTGGAAAAAATATAGTTTTCAAAATAACTCAATTTGAGGAAAGCGGATCCCCCTATTTAAGTATTGATGGTTCAGAATCTAAAACAAATTATTATGCAGAAAATGATAAACTATTCGAAGAAACAGGTGCAAAAATAATTGGTTCAAGAGTTATCGAACACCAAAAGAAAATAGAATATACTCTGAGCGATTCTGCTTCTTGTGATTCCTCCCAGATACATGAATTCTTGTATGCTTCAGATAAGAAAAAGTATTTGGGAGAAGAAGATCAGAATGTTGATTCTTATTTGAATAGCAAACAAGCAGAAGGATATAGATTTTCTACCCCTTGGGGGGCAAAATGGGTATATACAAAAAAAGCCTGTTCTTTAGGATTTGAAATTCCAAGACAAGGCGAAATCAATAATTATAGAAAGATGTCTGCAGGTTGGAATTTTATAGGAATCGTTCCTGAGATGATAGGACAATCCTTAAATGAAATAAAAGGAAATTGCGAATTAGAACGAGCATTTTTATGGGATGTGAAGAACCAACAATGGGGAACAATTCTCAATTTAATAAATGATAAAGAGATCATTTCAAAAGAAGGAGGAGTCGGAAGGGGAATGGTTCTTAAAGTTTCTTCAGAATGTCAATTAGCAGATTTAAGTGAAAGTAATCAAGTAAATCCCCCACAAATACCAAACTAAAAATGATAAAATCAAAAAGAGGCTCAGCTTGGATTTGGATTTTAGTAATTCTAATCTTAATCGGATTAGGAATCGGAGCATATATTCTTTTAAGTGGGGATTCTTCTCCAATCTCTCTAGGCGGAAGTTCAATTCCACAACCACCAGCACTACCTAACTAAAGACGAAGCCCCATCTCAACTTCTTTTTAAAAAAAAGAAGCAAAAAGCTTTTTCCGTCCCCCGCCCTAAAAAATGGAGATTTAAATTTCTTAACGCCGAAGAAAAAACTCTTGTCTTTTTATATCTGAATCAAGACAAGCCTCTTCGCTCTGATTGCCTCGTCCAGTTCTCCTTGTCAGTCGAACGGGCGTCAATCGAGGAATAGGTCACCTAACACAGATTCATTTCAATTTCCAATCTCCTCCTTAGCGTCGGTAAACCAAAAATTCTGATTTTGATATCTTCGTTTAACGCTCCAATGCGAAATTAAAATTGTCGCATAACATCGCTGATTAAACGAAATTGCTGAAAATAAAAAAGGAGCGCGCGGTTTTATCGAAGATAAAACAGATAGTCGGCTTCGCCGAAATTTATTTATTGGGCACTTTTACTTATTGACATTTCTTTCTATCATCTTAACGGACATTTTCCAAATAATCCAAGCGACAACAACCGCACCTAGAATTGCATAACAAAGTCCATATTGCAACAAAATTTGATAAGCAAGCAAACTCCCTCCTGCAACAAATCCGCCCGCAACACCAATTCCTAAGTTTGCTTTATGTTTTCTAATTTCTTCTTGTTTTTTCATTTTTTTAATCGTCTTTTGCTCTCTTGCAAAACATCTTGAACTTCTTTAATTAAATCCTTTTCTTTTGTGAATTTTAAAGAAGTTTCAAAATCTTTTATAGCCATTTTGAAATTTCCTAAATTAAAATAAGCTAAACCTCTGCTATAAAATTTGTTGTGTGCCATATCGTCTTTATTCTCTGAAGTTAAACCGATATATTCATTTAAAATTTCTAAAGCATATTCATATTGTCTTCTCTCTATCGCATACATTCCTTCTTTGTAGAACCATTGAAGAACCCAATCTTTATCTTTTGGAC
>CAZJUG010000037.1:0-2614 GCA_964549155.1 Candidatus Woesearchaeota archaeon | reverse complement strand
GATTACAAGGTGAAAGTTTCCAAGGAATACGAAGTCATAATTGATAAATCTGTTAAAGAAGTTAGGCCTTTTACTGTTTGTGCAGTTGTTAAAAACTTAAATCTCAACGACCAAAGAATAAAGGACATAATTGACATTCAAGAAAAACTACATCAAACTCTTGGAAGAAAGAGAAAGAGAATGGCTATGGGTGTTTATCCTATGGAAAAGATTAAGTTCCCAATAAGATTCATGGCTAAGAAACCTTCAGAGATTAAGTTTAGACCCTTGGAATATCCAACAGAAATTACAGGTGCACAAATTTTGAGACAACACCCGACAGGAAGAGACTATGCAGATTTACTAAAGGGTTGTGATGTTTATCCTATTTTTGTAGATGCTAATAACCAGATTTTAAGTATGCCTCCCGTAATAAACTCACACGAAACCGGAAAAATTGATGAGAATACAAAAGAAGTTTTTATTGAGTGTTCAGGTTTCAATAAGCACTATTTAGAAAAATCCTTGAATATATTAGTTTCTGCTCTTGCAGATATGGGTGCAGAAGTTTATTCTGTTACAATAAAAGATAAAGAAAAATCTATAAGTCCTAATCTAGAGAGGCAAAAGATTGAATTCAAGATTGAAGATGTAAACAAAACTCTTGGATTGGATTTGAAAGAGAAAGAAGTTGAAAAAAATTTAAACAAGATGGGAATTTTGGTTTCAAAAGAAAAAGGAAAATTATTTGCCTTGGTCCCTGCATACAGAACAGATGTTTTGCACTGGGTTGATATTGCAGAAGATGTTGCAATTGCTTATGGGTACGATAATTTTGTTCCAGAAATTCCTAAAATTTCTACAATTGCAGAAGAAGACAAAACAGCTGTTTTGAAAAGAGTCATTGGAAATATTCTAGCAGGGGCTGGATTTATTGAGGCTTCAAGTTTACATTTGAATACAAAAGAAGAAATAAAGAAGATGCACTATCAATTCAATGACTTTGTTGAAGTTGAAGATTCCAAGACAGAATATAATGTTTTGAGGATGGATTTGCTTACAAATCTGATGAAGATATTTTCAGAAAATTCTGATTCTTCTTATCCTCAAAAGATTTTTGAGATGGGAAGAGTTTTTGAGTTGGATTCAAAAAAGGAAACAGGAATCAATGAAAAAGAACTGCTTTCAATCGCAATCTGTGAAGAAAAAACAGATTTCACACAAATCAAACAAGTTTTAGATTATTTGTTTAAGATGATGGGAAAAAGTTATGAAATCAAAGAGACTGAGAATTCTAATTTCATTCCAGGAAGGGTTGGAAAGATTTTGGTTGATAAAAAAGAGGTTGGACTTATCGGAGAAATTTCCCCAAGATGTTTAAAGAATTGGAAAGTTGATTTTCCTGTTGTTGCTGTGGAGATGAATCTCAGTTCTTTTGATTAAATGCATCTTCTCTAATAAAATCTTCCCAACTTTCAAAATGAGATGCAATTCCTTCTTGCCCAACCCTTTCAAATGTTCTCTTTCCAATTTCCCTGTAGAACCTTGGATGTGGTGCTCCATGCCTAGAATGTAGATGTTCCAAGGCATCATAAAATAATGAAAGCGAGAACAAACATCTGGATGCAAAATCCTCCCCTTTCCTAGAGTAGACTTTTTCAGTAAGTTGATTTTTCAATTTTGACAATTCTAAATCCTCTAAGTGGTTCGTAGCTAGTGGTAAAAATCTTCCCCTATGAGAAAAATATTTTGAAAAATGATTTGCAAGTGTATATGCTTCTTCAACATCTGCAAAATCTGCTTTAGAAAATAACAATGGCACTATTGTAGAATCTATTGGTAAAATATTTCCCGCAGATTTTTCAATCCTATTAAGGATTAAACTCGGTAATTGTTTTTGAAAATCAGGGTCTTCAACTAAGGAATCTATTGCTTCTCTACTCTGTTCTGGAAATAATTCATAAAGAGTTTCTACCCTTACCATTCAGATTCAAAAGATTACACTATTAAAAGAATTGTTGTCTTTGAAAATGTATCTTGTGGGAAGTTACTTTCAAAACACAAAACCAAAACATTTATATAGCTATAGCTACCTATACAATCACTATGGTAACAACAATACAAATAAGTTCCGAGCTTTTGCAAAGACTTCAAAAGATGAAAATGCATGACAAGGAAAGTTATGAAGATCTTATCTGGGATTTGATGGAAGACAGAATGGAATTGTCTAAAGAAACAAAGGAAGCGATGGCCGAATATGAAAAAGATGTTCGTGAAAAAAGATGGGAAAATTTTACACCTATTGAGCAAGTTATGAAGGAGTTTGGAGTCAATGTATGAAATACTTTTTCACGAAAGAGCAAAAAAACAATTAAAGAAATTACCTTTTGAAATACAGGAGAGAATCTTGGCTGTTTTAGGCAGACTAAAGGTTTCTCCACATAATCATGTAAAAAGGCTTGTTGGAACTCCCTATTTTAGAGCAAGGGCAGGAGATTATAGAATTATTCTGGATATACAAGATAAAAAATTGATTGTATTTGTTTTGGAATTGGGACATAGAAAGAATATTTACGATTAGTTATTTCTTCAACACCTCAAAAATTCCACAAGCCTTACAAACTTCATTTCTCGC
>CAZJUG010000036.1:0-3941 GCA_964549155.1 Candidatus Woesearchaeota archaeon | reverse complement strand
TACATTGTTACCTTAGCGGTTGGTAAAAATTGAAAGGAGGAAAGGTTTAAAAAGAAATTCAAATTAAGATAAATATGGAAGAACAAAATGGGTCTAATTCTGAGAAGAAAATGGAAGAAATGCTTTCTACAATGGGAAATTATATGTCTTCTAAGTTAAATCAAAGAATTGTTTCTATTAGAAAAAGATTAGAAGAAGTAAAGAAATCTGAAAACAAAAACAAAATAGAAGTTGAAAAGAAATTAACAGAATTAATAGAAGTAATGACTAAGATTGCTGAAAAAACGGAAATACAAACAAAGACGCAAAAAGAACTTATTGAACTAATGAATACCATGAGTAATCTCGATATGGAAATTGATAATTTACTCATAAACGATGGAAGCAAGTGATATTATTTTTGATTTATGGAATTGGTTATCGGTTAATTCTTCACTTGGATTTATCTTAAATGGGGTTTTTGTGACTTCTATCGGTGGAAATATCTATCTCCTTAAAAAGTTAAATGAGGGCAATCAATCAGAAAAGAATTATATCTATTTATTAAAACAAGTAGAACCATTGCTATCTAAAATAATAGATGGTAAAAAATTTGAAAATCACGAAATTGAAGATGCAAAAACCATTAGAAATATAATTAAATTTAATTTAGAAAATAAAAATGTTAAGTAGTTTATTAGCAATAATCGGAATGGTAGTAATTATCTACGGGTTAATTAAAGTTAGGCGGATAAATAAAGAAAGAGAAAGTATGAGGAAAGAATTACAAATAGTCTATACTATTGGATTAAAAGAATATAATAAATCGCTTATACAAAAAACAGAATGTAAAAGTAATGTTTTGTGTTACAACTAACTCTTACTCATCTGTATCAATTCCAACCATTTATTATTTGAATTTAATTTTAAGTTTGGAATAGCCAACTCATAAGGGCAACATTTAATCGTTTGATGTTTAGTAATGAAGTTATAATAAATTTCACATCCTTTCATTATGGCATTTGCCGATGATATACTTCCGTGAAAGCCACGCATTGTTTTAGTTCTTGCTCTTACTGAATTATGAAATCTTTCAATAGGATAATTAAAACCTTCATCTTTAATAGCTACATTTCTATTATGAAAAACATTAAACTTTTTTTCTGTTAGAGAATAACCAAACACTTTCTTTATTGTGTTTACATATCCGTTCCAACCATCAGTCGTAACCACTTTTATCTGATTGTCTGCTCGTTCTTTCATTCTCAACATAATTGTTTTTATATCTCTACAACTTCTCGTTCTCATATATTCAGAAGATATTAAAAATTTAGTTTGAGGGCAGATAGAGTCAATAAAGAAGTTTTTCTCTATTCCTTTTGTCTTGCTTGATTTTCTTCTGTGAAATTCTATCTCATCTGCTTGTGCTTCTTGTCCGACATTCACTTTTAACTTATTTGTAAATTGAGAAATCATCTTAGCATATTTAACAACCCATTTGTATACGGATTTGTGTGTTGCATTGTGAGGATAGAAAAATCCTAAATGCTCTTGAACTTTTCTAGTGCTTACTCCTCTGTAATACAAATCAATCGCACAAGTAACTTTTTGAGGGGCGTTTCTCATTCTAAAAAATCCGTCATCTAAAGTAAAAGTCTTTCCGCAGTCCTTACATTTATATCTTTGAATAAGTCCTCTGTTCTGTGTAGTTCTTTTAGTCCATTTTATAACATTTTGAGAACCACATTTAGGACAGATTATCTTTTTCTCGTCGTTATTTATTTGTTGTGTTGTATCTACCATAGTAATATAGTATAGGTATATACCTTTATAAATCTTTCTATTATGCTCTATTACCATAGTAAAGTATTTAAAGGGTAGATTATAATAAGTGGTATGGCTAAAAAAGAAATAAAGGTGTATGAATGCAAATGCGAGAGGTGTTCTCACGAATGGATAACAAGAACAGAAGAAGTTCCCGTTGTTTGTCCGAAGTGTAAATCTCCGTATTGGGATAAACCCTTACAAAAATAAATTTTAGGAAAATAAAATGAATAAGGAACTAGAAATATCCTGCTCTTGTGGAGAAAATTTTGTTTACAAAGGAACTTCAAAGAGATATGCAAGATGTCCTAAATGTAGACAGAGGAAAGAGATATTTAGAATTATAAATAAATTGGAGAACAAAAATGAATAAAATAAAAGTTTTTGATGCGTTTGCTGGTTATGGTGGGGCAACTTACGGAATGAAACGAGCAGGTATTCCTCACGAAATTGTTGGATATTCTGATATAAAGCCAGAAGCAATAAAAATATTTGAACTAAATCACAAAGGAGTAAAGAATTATGGAGATATTACAAAAATAAATCCTAAAGACTTGCCTGATTTTGATTTGTTTACGGGCGGTTTTCCTTGTCAGACATTTTCAACAGTTGGAAAAGGTCACGGAGAACTAGACACAAGAGGAACTTTATTTTACGATATTATTAGAATTTGTGAGGTTAAACAACCCGCTTTTATTCTTTTAGAAAATGTTAAGGGTTTAACTATGAAAAAACATAGTCAAACTTATTCAAAAATATTAAACGAATTAAAGAGAATTGGTTACAATGTAGTTACTGAATTATTAAATACAAAAGATTATGGACTCCCACAAAATAGAGAAAGAATTTGGATTTTCGCAACAAAAAAAGATATTCCTAAAGATTGGACTTTTGCACCAAATAAAGAAGAATTAAAGATTTTTTTCAAAGACTTATTAGATAAAGAAGTGGATGAAAAGTATTATAAAAATCAAAAACAGGCGGAAAGACTTATTGAAATAACAGGAGTTAATTTGGATGTAAAAGAACCATGCTGTTTTGATATATACAACAAAAAAATTAGAACAGACGGAATTTCTATAACCCTCACAGAACCATATCATAATACTTTAAGAATAGTTGAACCAAAGAAAGATGGAAAATATAGAGTTCGTAAAATGACAGAATCAGAACACTTTAGATTTATGGGATTTAAAGACGGAGAAATAGACTGGGGAGATTTGTCTTATATTCAGGCGGGTGGATGTGCGGGTAATGGGTGGGATATAAATTTGGCTGGAAAAATATTGAGTAAGATATTCACAGATTTAAAATAATTATTCATTAAAGTTTTCTATTGCCTTTCCGTATAGTTTTATAACTTGTGTAAAATCTTTAGAGTTATTTATCTTTTCTCTCAATAAATCAAATGTTATTCTCTTATTCATTACAAAAAGCATACATGGATATTTTCCGTCATCAGTTGTTCTCACTTCTATTTCTCCACAAAGATTGCTTAATTTTAGAACCACTTTTTGAAATGTAGAGCTATTATCTATTTCTAAATTATTTAACAAAACATTCCAAACTTCCTCTTTATCAAATACATGAAAAATATCGTCATCATAAACCACAAAAAAATCTACTCTCTTATCAAAAAATGCCTTATTTAGAAATTCTGAAAGGTTATCTTTGTCTAATAAGAATTTCTTTAAGTCCACCATATACGGAATTATCTTTCTTTTGTATGTATCTTTCGCTTTTTCATATTCACTATGCTCTAGCGGATAGCATCTTAATATTTTTAGAAATGTATCTCTTGCTGGAAAATCTTTATCTTCCTCAAACTTGCTTTCTTTAAGCATAAATATCTGCCATCTTCCTGTTCTACCCTCGCCACCTTTTACTTCACTTCCTCCCTTGATAGAATAAAGTTTGCCTTGTTTTCCTTTGACATCTTGTTTTTTAGTTCCCCTTATTACTTCTCCACCAATTAAACCAGCAAAAAGATGTTCCTTATTGTTTCCTCTTTTCTTAACTCTACTTGCTTTTTCTGGACTCATGCCATGAGACCTAATAACTCTGTTTTCTTCCATGAAGATTTATAGAATATATACTTTAAAACTCTTTCCACCAACCTTTAAGGTAACAATGTACTA
>CAZJUG010000035.1:0-4395 GCA_964549155.1 Candidatus Woesearchaeota archaeon | reverse complement strand
TTTTTAAATCTTTATAAAGTCTAAAACTCTAAAAGTCTTATGAATCTTCCCTTCAGAAATCCATTTATTTTAGCTCCTATGCTCGAACCTAATGATATTGCCTTTAGAATTCTATGTAAAAAAGCAGGTGCAGGAGCTGTTTATACTGGAATGATAAATCCTCTATCTAAGAAAAAATTAGATTTGCAGGATAAACCTATTTTGCAATTGTTTTGTAATGAAACAAGAGGGATAGCAGAATTTGTCAAAAGATATGATTCAAAAGTTTCAGGATGGGATTTTAATTTGGGTTGTCCTTCTGTCGTTGCTAAAAGAATCAAGGTTGGAAGTTACATGCAGACCGAATTAAAAAAAATTGAACTGATACTTTGTAAAATCAGAGAGAATACAAAAAAATTTTTAAGTGTAAAAATTAGAAAATCTCCAAATTCCTTAAAAATTTTGAAGATTGCTGAAAAATATTGCGATGCAATCATAATCCATCCGAGAACGAGAGACCAAGGTTACTCAGGGAATGCAGATATAGATTTTGCATTACAAATGAAGACAAAAAGCAAGATTCCAGTTATATATTCTGGAGATGTAGATGAAAAAAATGCGAGAGAATTATCAAAACAGTTCGATTACCTAATGATCGGAAGAAAAGCAATTGGAAATCCATCTATCTTTTCATCCCTTTCTGGATCAAAGAATATATTCTCTTTCAAAGAATATTTAGGATTAGCCAAAAAGTATAAGATTTCATTTAAGCAGGTGAAGTATCAGGCAATGAATTTCACAAAAGGAATGGACAAAGCAACAAAACTAAGATTAGGAATAGCAAAATCTAGAAGCCTTGAAGATATTGGGAAGATTTATAATCTCCATTCACTCTAGGTAAGAATATGTGGAAGTTTAATTTTCTTAAAAAGAGGAAACCTGTAGAAACTGAGAGGGTTAGATTTTCTTATTCTGAAAAAGAAATATTAAAAGAAATTTCAATCCATCTAAAGGAAAAAGAAATTGTAGCAATAGTAGGAAAGTCTGGAAGCGGAAAATCAACCTTCTTGAAAATTTTATCTGGAATAATCTCTATGGGATATAGCGGAAAAATAAGAATATTCGGAAAACCAAAGTTTTTTCAAAAAGATAAAACAGGATTCGTTCCACAAGAAGTTTCAATTATTCCAGATTTAAGCATTGAAGATAATATAAGAATCTCAGGGTTGAACCTTGGAGTCTCTGAGAAGTTCGCACTTAAAAAAGCAGATGAGCTTATGAAATTATTAAAGCTTGAAGAACCTCTAACTAGAAAGCCTACTGAACTTTCTGGAGGTCAAAGAGTAAGATTAAATATTATACTCTCATTTTTACATGATCCTCAAATTCTAATACTTGATGAACCTTTTGTTGGATTAGATTTTGAGAATAGAAGACTTGTTTGGCATTTCCTAGAATCTATGAGAAATAAGGGAAAAGCAGTTATATTGACCTCTCATCTTCTTAGCGAAGCACAAGAACATGCAGACAGAATTGTTATACTCAAGAATGGGAAAATATTTTTTAGTGGAGATTTGGAAAGTTTAAAGAAGAAGTTGAAGATTCAGTTTATAACCGAAATTAGAATTTCTCGTATTTCAAAAGAAAGTTATGAAAAATTAAAGAAACATTGTTATCTTAAAGAAATAAAAATCATGGATGCTTATGAAAGATATCTCATGTTTGGTCTAGCCTCTGAAAAGTCGAAAGAAACATTGCTGAGAATATTAAATGGTTTAGGAATTAAATTTGAGGAAAAAAGCTTCAGAGAACCGAACCTAGATGAAGTTTTTCTTAAAGCAGGATGAAAATTCTAAATAGGTCCTACGGTTATCTAAAGAAGGATTTTTTGTTATTTTACAAAAGAAAAAAATATCTCTATCTTTTTTTAGGAATCCCAATAGTCTTAGCATTATTCTTTATTTTTGCATTGAATCCCTCAGAATATGTAATAAAAATGGGTGTATGTAATTATGACAATAGTGAACTTTCAAGAGAGGCTTTAACAAATATGCCAAACTTTAGATATGAGATTCTAGATAATGTGAATTGTACTGAAAATTTGAAGAAGGCCATCATATCAAGAAAGTATGATTTGGGGATGTATATTCCTGCGGGTTTTGAAAAGAATATTGAAGACTTGAAACAAGCAAAGATTATTGTTTATTATGACAATACTGATGTAGCATTTTCTAACTTAGTTTCATGGAAAATAGATGCAACACTTTATGGTTTTAAGAGGGAAATAATCAATGCTTTGAACTTAGAATTAAAATCAAAAACTCATTCTGTTAGCTCTAATCTAGATATTGTATTAGAATTAACTTCTTTTTCACCTGCATTGGAAAAAAGAGTTATACAAGCAGAAAAAGATTTGAAAAACATTGAAGAGATGGATACTGAATTCATTGTAAATCCTGTCTGGACAGATAAACAATCAATTTATGAATCTAAAATGGATAAAAGTTCTGGAGCAGTTTATGTTTTTCCAATAATTTCTTTATTTACAATTTTAATGCTCTCCTCAATCTCTATAATTTACGATAAGAAGAACGGATTCTTAACAAGGGTAAAATCAACAAGTTCTGGATTAGCTTATTTATTTTCAAAAGTTATTTTTTTTATCTTCTTAGTAGCTATTCAATTTGTTATTGTTTTAGCTTTGTTTTTAATTAATGGGGGGAGATATAACTTCTCATTTCAAAATATCTCACTGTTAATTATTTCTGTTGCACTCATCAATTGTCTAATAGGATTTTTAATTGGATTCTTATCTGAAAATGAGGGAATTGCAGTTCTGTTCTCCTTGATTATTGCATTTCCATTAATGCTCGTTTCAGGAATATTTTTCCCAATTCAAACTCTTCCAAAGATAATGCAGTACTTTTCTATGGTTACCCCATTAAATTATCAAATTCTTCATTCAAAAGCTGTTCTTCTTTTTGGACAAAATTTTAATTATTGGTGGGCATATGCAGCAGTTATTTTATTCGGAGTTTGTTTCTGGCTAATAAAAAGAGAGAGATAGCCCCTTAGATAGAAATGTTTTAATAATACATACTCCTCATCTAATCATGACCTTAAAAAATATCCCTCCAATTCGTTTAGGGGATTTAGAATTTTCTTTAATACAGGGGGGGATGGGAGTAGGTATCTCCTTAGCCGGACTTGCATCTGCTGTTGCTAATGAAGGGGGAGCAGGAATTATTGCGGCCGTAGGTGGAGGTGCTTTGGGTTCTTATTCTGGCGGATATGTGGAAAAGAATCAGGAATTTTTAAAAAAAGAAATAATGAAAGCTAGGAAAAAAACCAGGGGAGTAATAGGGGTTAATATCATGCATGTTCTTTCAGATTACTCTGCTCTTGTTCAAACGGCAGTTGATGCAAATGCAGATTTAATTATATCTGGTGCAGGTCTTCCGTTAGATTTACCAAAATACCTCCGCAAGGATAGCCTTACTAAACTGATTCCCATCGTTTCATCAGCTAAAGCAATTCAGATTCTTACAAATACTTGGATTAGGAGATATAATAGCACCCCTGATGCAGTTATAGTTGAAGGCCCTAAAGCAGGAGGCCATTTGGGTTATTCTAGTGAACAATTGTCAGACCCTGACTTTATAGAATATGGATTGGAGGAAATTGTTCCCGAAGTTATCAATACATTAAAACCTTATGAATCGAAATTTAAAAAAAAGGTTCCAGTTATTGTTGCAGGAGGAATTTATTACGGAGGAGATATAAGGAAATTTTTGGAGATTGGTGCTAAAGGTGTTCAGATGGCAAGCCGTTTTGTTACAACACACGAATGCGATGCTCCAATGGAGTTTAAAGAAGCTTATTTAAAATGTAAAAAAGAAGACATAGTCTTAATCGATAGCCCTGTAGGAATGCCTGGTAGAGCAATAAGAAATGTTTTTCTTGATAGGGTTAATGAAGGAATGAAAGTTCCAATAAACTGCCCATTCCATTGCCTAAAATCATGTAAACCTGAAACTTCTCCATATTGTATCGCTCGAGCTTTAGTTAATGCACAAAAGGGGAAGATAGAAGAAGGTTTTGTATTCTGTGGTACAAATGCTTGGAAAAATAATGAGATCATTTCAGTTCATGAACTATTTGAAAGACTGAATGATGAATACGATAGAGACATAAGAAGTTCTTAAAAAATAAAAAAAGGTCCAAAGGACCAAAATAAAAAATTTTCGAACAGCGAATAAGATTATTCAGTTTGTTCTGTTTCAGAATCTGCTTCTTCAGCATTTTCTTCTGCGGTTTCTGTAGTCTCTGTTTCAGCTTCAGTGCTTTCAACAGGAGCTTCTACATTTTCTGCAGTCTCTTGTGTTTTTGTTTCTTCTTCCATAAGGTTTCGTTGGA
>CAZJUG010000034.1:0-5073 GCA_964549155.1 Candidatus Woesearchaeota archaeon | reverse complement strand
AAACTTGAAGAAATTTTAAAGGGGAGAGCTTCTCCTATTAAAAAAGAAATGAATGAACTTCGAGGGCAAATTTTAGAAGGAAAGGTATGTTTTTAGATGATAACCCCTAAGGAACTAAAAGGATTAAGAGAAGAAATTGAAAGTTCTATAAATCCTCTTTTTCTTTTTGACAACGATCCAGATGGATTTTGTAGTTCTGTGATATTGCTTAAAAATTTTGGGAAGGGAAAAGCAATTCCAATAAGGTCTTTTCCAGAAGTGGATAATAGGGTGCTAGAAGAAATAGATAAAGATTCCCATGATAAAATATTTATCCTAGACAAACCCTTTGTGAATCTAGATTTTTTTGAACAAATGAAAGAAAAAGGAATAGAAACTTTTGTCATAGACCATCATGAGATAAAGTTGACCAAAGAGATAAAATCAAAATCTAAATTTTTTACAACTTTCCCAAGTTCAGAGCCCACAAGTTACGTTTGTCAGAAGATATGTAACAGAAAAGATACAGAATGGATTTCTTTAATTGGTTGTATCTATGATGTTTATATGCCTGATTTCATTGAGGAGTTTCAGAAGAGTTATCCTGAAATGGTTGATTCTTCTGTACACATTTCAAAGATTAGATATTCTTCAGAGCTAGGAAAAATTACTCTTATACTATCTCTCGCATTAAAAACTTCTAACAGAGCAATTCAGGAAATTTCTGATTTGTTTTTCAATGCTAGTGGTCCAAAAGATATTCTAATAGAAGATGAGAAGAATGAATCCTTACATAAAAGGTATAACTTTTTGAATAAGATTGTAGAAAAGAATGCTGAAAAAGCAAAAATCCTTGAAAAACTTATATTTTTAGAGTATTCTGGAGAGTATAGTCTTTCTTCAGATATAGCAAACTTATTGTTTTTTAAGAATCCAGAAAGATTCATAGCTGTTTGCTATAAAAAATATGATTCTGTAAATATTTCCTTGAGGGGAAAGGGAGCAAAGAAACTTAGCGAGAAGATAGTTAAAACAATTGAGAATTCTAGTGGTGGGGGACATGAGGTAGCTTGTGGTTTAAGAATTCCGAGAGATTCATTTGAAAGTTTCAAGGAAATGGTTTTTAAGAAGTTCGGTGGAGATAAATAGTCTATTTAAAATTAGAAATATACTTTTCAATAATTAACTTTGTTGTTCTACTAATATTTACATTACATCTAGGTTTCCAATAATTAATATGATAAACATCATGATAATTTGGTCTAGGAATACCCTTCGCTTTTATTAGGAAGACTTTATGTAAATTCCGAATCTTCCTCTTTTTACCTTCGAGAGTATATTTTGGTTCGTTATGTGTAAAAAGATATTTCCAAGAATAAGCTTTTAGATAGGTTTCTTCTCTAAGTTCTCTTATGGCTGCTTTTCTTCTACTTTCCCACTTTTCCGCTCCGCCACCAGGTAATAAAAATAGTTTATTCCTACTAGAGGTTACTAAAATCCCTTTAGAAGTTTCAACAATCGCAGTTCCACGACGACGAATGATTGTCATTTTATCCACCGGTAATAGTATTCTCTTTTTCTCTCTAGTTTATATTCTCGCTTTCGGTCAATAACATATCTTTGAAGATATAGGTTCCTTCTTATCCATCTAGGAACCTTATGGACGGGTATCCTATGCCACTTTCTTGAACGGAATAAAGTCCCTATAAGATGCTTAATCACTAAGAATATATAGGTAAGGGGGTTAACATAGACTACCTCCCCACCACTATAACTTCTTTCGCTCATTCTCAGACTCTCTAGTAAGCAAGGTAATTAATATTGTATTGTTGTTTTTCATCTTCAATCCTCAAAAATCTCTCTTGCTTGGTATTCTTCAGAAGACTCTTTATTTATTTTATTTCCAAGATTTAAATATTCCCTAATCTTAAAACCATGAATTTTTGCGACAATATTTCTTGGGAATCTTTGAACTCTTTCGTTGTAGTCTCTCACTGCACGATTATATCCAACTCTATATTGTTTTAGTTTACTTTCTACTCTGCTTATGTTACCATGGCCCATTATCTGCTGATAAATTTTATCTGCTCTTACCCGAGGGTATCTTTCAAAAACAGCTTGAAGTTTAAGGAAATTATTTTCTATTTCATTAACTGCTTTGACTTTTGCATCTGCTGATTTATCTTTTGACCATCTGCTTCTTGCTTCTATTGTGTCCTTAATTGTTTTATATTCATGGATGCTATATTTCTTTGCAACCTGTGCAAGAGCATGCAACAT
Source organism: Candidatus Woesearchaeota archaeon (assembly GCA_964549155.1). Classification (GTDB taxonomy): domain Archaea; phylum Nanobdellota; class Nanobdellia; order Pacearchaeales; family GW2011-AR1; genus CAKZRD01. The sequence continues at coordinate 2,814 of CAZJUG010000034.1, read as the reverse complement.
ATCTATTCTTTGTTGCATTATTATGTCAATATTAGCAAATTTTCCTTCAACCTTGTTTTTCCAATAAATAAATTTATTATAAATAGAAACATATCCTGTTGAAAGCTTGTAGATTAATCCTGCTCCAACAAGTCCTGCTCCAATCCAAATTATTGTTTGTATTTCCATCATATTTCAAAATAATCCTTTTCTTTTAAATTCTTTGGCTTTACTTCCGCTTCAAAATATCTAACCATCTTTTTAATTGCCTCGGATTTTGTATTTAGTTTGTTCATTAGCTTGTAAATCTCGACAATTCTGTCTTCTTCCTCGTCCAGGTCTATTTGTATTTTTGTCATTTTTCATGTGTAATCTTATATATCATAGTGATATATGGTACTATTTAAATCTTTCGGTTTCTATAAATCTGGTTTGTCCACCCCAAACCCTTAAAAATTAACTTTTGTTCTAGAAGATATGGAAAAACAAGAAATAGCAAAGAAGAATCTTCTTAAGAAAAGCAAGGAAGCGAAAGGCCTAAATGTAAAAGGATATGACTTTGAAGGCGGAGCAGACTTCAAAAAGATTATAGATAGTTTTGCGACAACAGGAGCACAAGCAACAAACTTTTCCAAAGCGGTTGAAATAATAAAAGAAATGAAGAGAGAAAAAGCATTTGTTTATTTAGGTTATACTTCGAATATGATTACAACAGGAGTAAGAGAGACAATAAAATTTCTAGTTAAGAATAAACTTGTTGATCATCTAATAACAACTGCTGGAGGAATTGAAGAAGATTTTATAAAATGTTTTGGAGATTTCAAGATAGGGGATTTTAATTTAGATGGTGGGAAATTAAGAGATGCTGGAATAAATCGTGCTGGGAATATATTAATTCCAAATTCAAGATATGTAACTTTTGAGAAATGGGTCTTGCCAATTTTGAAGGAACATAAAAAAGAGATAAATACTCCTTCGGATTTAATCAGAATATTGGGTAATAAAATCAACAATGAAAATAGTGTTTATTATTGGGCTGCAAAAAATAAAATTCCTGTCTTCTGTCCAGCGATTATGGATGGTTCTTTAGGGGATATGATTTATTTTTTTAAGAACTCAAATCCAGATTTCAAACTGGATATTGTGGAAGACACAGAGAATTTTAATAATTCTTCAATTGGGAAGAAGAAAACTGGAATGATAATTTTAGGGGGTGGAGTAATCAAACATTCAATTTGTAATGCAAATCTATACCGAAATGGTGCAGATTATGCAGTTTATATAAACACTGCACAGGAATTCGATGGTTCGGATTCTGGAGCAAGACCAGAAGAAGCAGTTTCTTGGGGGAAGATTTCCAAAACAGCAAAATCTGTAAAGCTGTTCGGAGATGCAACAATTCTTTTTCCCTTAATCGTCGGAAAGACTTTTTTTAATTGAGAACAAATTTAGGTCTAGCGAAGAAATCTTTTTCGTTTGTTTTCTCAGCAATTTCTACGAAGTTTTTTCCATTGAAAACAGCAAAAATATCTTCCCTTGGAATGGATTTCAAGTCAGATTTTTCCAATGGTTTTCCTGTAAGAATCTTTTTCAAACTTTCTGGTTTTACCTGAACAATTTCCATAATGTCTTCAATCGCTTTTTCTGCGGGAATAATTTTATCTTGTAGAATTGTAGGATTACCTTTTTTGTATTTTTCTACTGCTTTTTCAAAATCATAAAGATTCATTGCTTGTTTTTCTTCAAAAATTCCTGCTTTGATTCTTCTCAGTTCTAACATATGTGCTCCTCCAATCAGATCTCCCAAATCAGAACAAAGTTTTCTTATATATGTTCCTCCCTGAACTTCTGTCAAAAATAAGAAATTATTTCCCTCTTTTTCTAACAATTCAAATTTTTTGATTTCTCTTTCTCGAATTGCTCTCTTTACATTTGATTTCTTCGGGGGGAGTTGTTTAATCTTGCCTAGAAAATTCTTATCAATTATTCCTTGAAGTTCTTTTAATGAAATTTCCTTATGAACTCTTAAAATTCCTACATAACTTTTATCATGTCCCAGAAAATAACCTGTTAGTTTGCAGGCTCTTCCCAATGCAATTGGTAAAACTCCTGTTACTTGAGGGTCAAGGGTGCCAAAATGACTTGTCTTCCTCAATCCTAATTTTTCTCTGACAAAATCGGATATTGTAAAACTAGTGGGACCTGTAGGTTTGTCTATTATAATTATTCCAAATTCTAAAAGTTCTTTTAATTCTTTCATGGTCTACAGAGTTTACTAAGATTTATAAACTCAACTGAATTTCACTAATTATGGAAGTAAATGATTCAGATTTTAATACAGAGGTGATTGAAGCATCTAAAAAGATGCCAGTCTTAGTTGATTTTTGGGCACCTTGGTGCGGGCCTTGTCAGATGTTAAAACCTTTGATGGAAAAATTAGAGGTAGATTATGATGGGAAGGTCAAAATTGTAAAGTTGAATGTGGACCAAGGTAGAGAAACTGCAGAGGAATATAATATTATGTCAATCCCTTGTGTCAAACTCTTCAAAAACGGAGCAGTCGAGGATGAGTTTATCGGATTGAAATCCGAGGAAGTTATAAGGGAATGGATTGAAGAGAGAATCTAAGATGGTAAAAAGATTAACTAAGAAGGATAGGGGAGAATTTTTTTTTGAGTTAAAACCAAAGAAGGTTAAATGTAGGATATGTGGAAAAGAGTTTGAAGTTAAGCCAACTGCGAAGTTCAAGAGAAAATATTGTGTTGATTGTAGTAAAAAGAATAAAGAATATTATGATAATTTAGATTCTGTTACTGTTGATGATTGTGAAGATTA
>CAZJUG010000033.1:2874-5540 GCA_964549155.1 Candidatus Woesearchaeota archaeon | reverse complement strand
ATAATACATCTTATATGAACCTTTTTACACCAAAAATGACCTTTTTTCAGCCTTTTTGAGCTATTTTTTCGAATTTTGTGAGTTTCTGTATGTCTTTTTCAAATTTCAATGTTCCTTATTTGTATTAAGCTAACCTAAGTACATAACATTCAATCTTCTATTTATATTAAGGTCAGGAAAGTGCAAGGAATCTATTCTTATGAGTTATACATTAGATTTAAAACAATCTAGAAAATTTTAAGTTCTAATCTTTGGATATCTTGCACTAAGCTAAGAAAGTATACAATCGGTACAAAGTTTTTTATACTATAGGTGTTTGAACAAAACAAGATGGTGAAAAATAATAAGAGAATTCTCCAAGTCTCTTTTCTGGTCTTAGTTATCATTCTTCTATTATTTATAGCCTTTTGGAAATTTTGGTTTTTAAGAGATCCAGAAATTCAAATTTCTCAAGATCCTAATACTATAGTCTCTCCAGCCTCTGGAAGGGTCTTGAAAATCTTGGAGATTAATAATATAAGCAGTCTAGAAATCGAAAAAGGGCTCATTGGCAAGATAAATACTACAATCTCAGATATCTGTGACCAATGTTATGTGGTCTCAATCTTTATGTTTCCATTAGATATCCATATACAAAGAGCATCATTATCTGGAGAAGTTCTTTCTGTAGAACATAAAAATGGTAAATGGCAACCTTCAACTTCCTTTGAAAAAGGTCTATTCAATGAAAAAACTGAGACTATAATATTAAATGACAATATAGGCAAATTCAAAATAATTCAAATAGCCGGCCTCATTGTATCCAGAATTGAGAATTGGGTTTATCCAAATCAATTTCTTGAAAAAGGGGAAAGAATAGGTCTGATAAACTTTGGTTCACAGGTAAGCATTGTTTTGCCATTAGAGAATTTAGAAATAGTCGTACTGGAAGGAGAAAAAGTAAGTTCAGGCGAAACAATAATCGCCAGGATTCTAAATTAAATACGCCCGAAGGAGGATTTGAACCCCCGACCCCGTCCTTAGGAGGGACGTGCTCTATCCAGGCTGAGCTACCCGGGCATAAATCAAGAAAGAAAAGTTTATTTAAAAGTCTATTCAATAATCTTAAAAATTAATGGACTAAATGTGGGAGGGAGGATTCGAAGATTTCAATCTCGTAAGAGTTGAAGTTCCCAAAATTTTCTTAATTTTGAGGACCTGTAGATTGTCCTCTACAATCGAGGGGTGAGAATGGACTAAATGTGGGAGGGAGGATTCGAACCCCCGAAGGCAAAAGCCACTGGATTTCTAACATTGTTGGAAACCCAGAAAATCCTGGATTTTCTATGTCTTAAGTCCAGCCCGTTAGGCCACTCCGGCACCCCCACATACAAAAATATCTATTCCTCGCTCCTTTTAAAAGTTTGTTTCTTTATTTTTCTTAGAAATTTAATCTAGCTTTTTAGAACTTCACAAACATATTCATAATCTCTTTTTAGAGAATCAATATCACCATAAGCTGCCTCAAGAATTATCGGAACTCCAAGTCCTCCGACTTTTTCAATCAATCCTCTTTCTCCTATTATTGGACAATGATTCTTTCTCCCCCTATAGGTACTTAAATGGATCTGTGAGAGATTTCCTTCTTGACTATGCCACTGAATCATCTCGTTTAAATGAGACTCAGAAACACTAAGTGCATGAGAAGTATCTAGAACCCAAGGAGTTCTATGTTCTTCATAAAGTCTTTTATAATTATCTAAGGCATTCTTCTTTCTGCAATTTTCAAAACTGGCTTTTCCATCGAAAATAGGAAGTAGAGACATATCAAAACTTTCGGGATGTATTGTATAATTTCTTACATTCAATGCAACTCCTGAATAGAAAACCTCTTGCAAAAGTCTTTCATTTTTAGAATCTTTTTTATAGGTCCATTTCAATGGCAGGTGTAGCGATAGATGGTCTAAGTCTCTTAAGTATTCATAAAATGCCCCTCCAAAATTTCTATTTTTTACATAATGTTCTGGAGAGTCAAACATCAACTCCACTGTTTTACAATTCATGTCAAGGAGAGTACCTAATCGTTCAAAATAAGGCATATCTCTTGGAAATGCACCTAATGACACACCTATTCTTTTATTCATATAAGAATCTTCTTTTCTTATTCTTTTAAACTTAATCTCTTTTTTTGATTTTTTAAATAGAGGTTTATAAGGAGAAAAATTCAATTATAAACTTCAAAAAGATTCCAAACATTTAAAAAGTTTGAAACCATAAATAATTCATGCCTTTCAGAGATATAGAAAAAAGAAGAATTTATCGTAGGGAATGGTATAAAAGGAATTCTATATCTGAGATTAATCATGTCACTAGAAGAAAAAAAGAAATAAGAAAGTGGATTTTAGAATACAAATCTCGATTAAAGTGTTCTATTTGTGGAGAGTCTCATCCAGCAATTATTGATTTTCACCATAATGGTAAAAAGGAAAACCTAGTATCTACAATGATATTGAATGGAAACTCAAGGGAAAAAATTTTAGGAGAGATATCTAAGTGCCAGGTATTATGTGCCAACTGTCATAGAAAACTACATTTCCATGAGAGAAAGCTTTAAAATCCCTCATTAGATATGTATTTTTATGCGTGGATAGTTCAGTGGTAGAATGCTAGCCTTCCAAATATGAAAA
>CAZJUG010000033.1:0-2774 GCA_964549155.1 Candidatus Woesearchaeota archaeon | reverse complement strand
CCTTAAAAAGCACTATTAAATAGTTTAATTATGGAATCTTTTTCAAAAAGATATGATAAGCACTATAAAAAGATTTTAATCTTTCCAGCCTTGCTTCTACTTCTTTCACTGTCTTATTTAGTTTATTTTTATATTCAAAACAACGATATAATGTATAAAGATGTTTCTTTAACCGGTGGAACGACAATTTCTCTCTTTGTCGATGCAAATGCCCAAGATTTAGAATCTTTTATTCTGAAAGAACTTACCGATATTGAGGTAAGAACACTACTAGACAATTCTGGACAACAAACTCAAATAATTATTATTGTTCAAGAAGATAAAACCGATTTAGCAATTAGTCTAATAGAAGACTTCTTAGGTTATAAACTTTCACAAGAAAATTCCAGTGTTGAAACAACTTCTGCAGCACTAAGTAAGAATTTTTATTCACAATTACTCTCTTCAATTGCCTTGGCTTTTTTTTGGATGTCTGCAGTTGTTTTTCTTATTTTTGGTAAGGGAAAAAGACTTAAGTTAATGGTGGTAGTATTAAACTTCATAATAGGATTACTCCTTGGAAGCCTAATGGTGGGTTCTTTTTCTTCTGTTAAGTTGGTTTTACTTTTTTTGTTGGGGGGTTTTCTTCTTTTTACATATATAAAAAATTCTGTTCCCTCGTTTGCGATAATACTCAGTGCATTCTCTAATCTGGTGATGACTTTAACGGTTGTAAATCTCCTAGGGATAAAACTCTCAACTGCAGGAATTGCAGCATTTCTTATGATGACTGGTTATTCTATAGACACCGATGTTCTTTTAACCACTCGTGTTCTTCAAAGAAAACACTCAATTAATAGGGAGATTTTTGATGCATTCAAAACAGGAATTACTATGACTCTTACATCTATTATAGCAGTTCTTACGGCCCTTATAGTTGTCTATAATTTTCAAAGCGTATTAAACCAAGTATTTACAATCCTTGCAATAGCATTATCTTGGGATATAGTAAATACATGGTTAGCAAACGCTTCTATAATTAAATGGTATGCAGAGAGAACATGAAATTCACATTTAGAATTTGGGTATTAGTATTTTTTGTAATAGCTTCTTTGATTTCTATATTTTCCTTGCCACCAACATTTATGGAAGAAGGAGTCATGGTTAAATCTCTGGAAAAGAATTCTACTCTTTTTGAAGCAGGACTTAGAAGTGGAACAATTATTACTTCGATAGATGGACAAGAAATACTCTCTCTAGAAGACTATTCGAGGATTGTATCTTTTGATGGCGAGAAAAAGATAACTATATCTGCGAAAGATAATCTGCCTCTAATTGGATTATTTTCTTCAGAAGATTTTGATTCTGTAATTGTTGGAGAAATTCCAAAAACAAGAATAAAAACAGGACTAGATTTACAAGGGGGAGCCAGAGCCCTCGTCAGTGCAGAGGAGCCTCTAACCGATGCTCAACTAGATGACCTAATAGCTGTTTCGGAAGAAAGGTTCAATCTATACGGTTTAACAGATGTTCAGATAAGAAAGGTTACAGATTTATCAGGTAATAACTTTATGCTTATTGAAATAGCCGGTTCTTCTCCTTCAGATTTGGAGAATTTAATTGCCCAGCAGGGAAAATTCGAAGCAAAAATTGGAAACGAAACAGTATTTGTTGGCGGAAACGAGGATGTTACTTATGTCGGAAGAACAGGACAGGATGCCGGTTTAACAGAATGTTTTGCAGTTGAAGGCGGAGAAGCATGTAATTTTCGTTTTGTAATATATCTAAGCGAGGATGCGGCAAAAAGGCATGCAGAGATTACAAAAGATTTAGATATAAATACGACCTCTGGCGGAAGGTATCTTTCAAAAACAATTGATTTCTATCTTGATGATCAGTTAACAGACTCTTTAAATATCGGCGTGGATCTGAAAGGGAAGGTTGCAACACAAATTCAGATATCTGGTTCGGGTTCAGGAACAAATAGGCAGGAAGCCATAGCTCAGGCAGAACAGGATATGAAGCAACTTCAAACAGTTTTAATCACGGGTAGTCTCCCATTCAAATTGAAATTAGATAAAATCGACCGAATTTCTCCAAGACTTGGCGAGGAGTTCACAAGGCAAATTTTATTTGCAGCAGTATTTGCTTTTTTAGCTGTGGGTTTAATTGTCTTTATTAGATATAGAAGAATAAAATTGGTTTTTGTACAATTGACTACCCTTATATCGGAGATATTAATCTTAATAGGTTTTGCTGCTTTAATCAAATGGAATCTTGATTTGCCTTCGATTGCAGGAATCATAGCATCCATCGGAACTGGCGTAGATGATCAGTTAATTATTATGGACGAGTCAAATATTAAAGGTGAATCTTTGAAAGAAAGAATAAAAAAGGCTTTTTTTATTATAACTACTGCCTTTGCAACTACCTTCGTTGCTATGGTTCCATTAACCGGTGCACTAAGTTTTATGGGCATAGGTGCGGCTTCTGCAGGACTTCTTAAGGGATTTGCAGTTACAACATTGATTGGAATCTCTGTAGGTGTTTTAATCTCTAGACCTGCCTTTGCAGAAATCGTAAGGCAGTTGGGAGAAGATTAAGATGATGCCAAAATGGCATCTTTTTTATGGGGGAATTTTTTCCTTAATTCTTTTCTATTCGTTTAACCTAACCCCTCTCGAAGCGATTATCCTTTTCCTTTCAACTTGGTTTTTCATTGATCTAGACTCAGTACTCATTTTTGTCATTCGGGAGAGAAGCATAAATCCTTTTTTGTTCTGGGAAAAAGGAAA
>CAZJUG010000032.1:3006-5630 GCA_964549155.1 Candidatus Woesearchaeota archaeon | reverse complement strand
GTCCTGTCCTCGTCTACTATTCCTCCCCTAACAAGAAAATTTCTCTTCTTTCCAAGTTGTTCTAAAAGAATTTCTACATCATCCTTGAAGTCTATTTTGTAGTAGTCTGAAACAGGTTTTGAATGAGTCTTCAAAAGTTCAGAAACAATAAACTCCGGACCTTTAACTTTATCATAGTTTCTTGCCCCAACCATCACATGATGTGCAACTTTTATCTGGTCTGTATGAGAATATTTATCCTTGGGAATTACTCCAGGAGTATCCATCAAAAGGATTTTTGAAGACAATCTTAATTTTTGCAAACCCTTGGTAAATCCTGCTTCATATGCTGTTTTTGCAGAACTTCTTCCTATAAGAAAATTTATCAAAGAAGACTTCCCAGTATTTGGATAACCAATTATTCCAACTTGGGCCCTATCAAATTTTTCACCCCTATACCTAACTTCTCTCTTAATTAAATCTCTTAAAACTCTTGAACCTACTCTTTTTTTACACGAAATGAAAACAAAAGGCTTCATATCTTTCGGAACAACAAATTTATCTTTGTCAATTAGATCAGATTTGTTTAAAGCAAAAATCAGTCTTTTTTTTCTTTTTAGAATCATTCCCTCAATTTCTCTATTCCTAGTCTCCTCAGGAAATCTTGCATCTAAAACCTCAATTATTACATCGCTTGTGTCCAATAGTTTAAGAACTATATCTGGATACTTTTCTTTTTCCTTGGTCCTTGATGCAACATCTACAGGCCTATTTACTCTCCATGTTTTTGGGAATTTCATAGTTCTAGTTATGAAGATAACTTTATAAACTATATCCTCTGATAAAGTTTATGATAAATCAACAGGATTGTCGGCATAATTAAGAAAGATTATCCTAGTCGTAACCCTAATATTTTTTCTATCAAAAACCTTTTTATACCCTTTAACTTTCAACTAAATTATAATGGCGGTTGTAGTTCAATGGTAGAATGCACGACTGTGGCTCGTGAGACGGGAGTTCAATTCTCCCCTCCCGCCCTCACCAACAATAGAATTGAACTGGTTCGATTCTCCGTAGGTTCGACACCAAAGAGGTGCGAGTACCCCTACGAGGTTCAAGGAGAACCGAGGAATCAGAAAACAAAGTTTTCTGAGTCTTCTCCCGCCACAACAAGTTTAAATAAGATTAATTCTTTAATTTGGGGAGGAAAGAGATGGTAAAGATAAAAAATAAGAAAATATTTATTGGAAGTATTCTTTTAGTTCTTGCCTTTTCTATGGTCACTATTGCAAGTTATCTTTACTTGATGAACTATACTAATTTCTCAGAGCAAGCATTACAACTTATCCAAGGGAAAAATCAGGAGGTTACCAAAACAGTTTTATGTCTATTTTGTGGGGGATTGATTTTTTTTGGTTTATTCTTGATATCTTTTTCGGGAAGATGGTTAGAAATGCTCATTTTTCTTGTAATTGACTCTTTAGAAATCTTTTCCGGAGCAGTGTTTTTACTAGGACTTTTTGGTCCGTTCAAATGGTACCTTAAGATGATTCTTCTTATTTCTTTCTTTATTATATATTATTCTACTTCTATAGCCAAAGAACAGTACAAGTCTTTTTTTGAGGGAATATATAAAAAAAAATCAAGAGAGTCTAAGGAAACAAAAAAACCAAAAATGACTAAAACGAGGTCTAAAAAATGAACACAGAACCAGTAAAAGGATTTCAAGACTTTCTTGGTCAAGATGCCAAGAAAAGAGAAAGAATGCTTGAGCTGATTAAGGAACAATTCAAACTTTTTGGTTTCGAGCCAGCAGAAACTCCAATAATTGAATATGAAGAATTTGTCAGAGGTAAAAATCAAAATGATGAAGCGGTGAGAGATATCTTTTCTTTAGAAGACAGAGGAAAAAGAAAACTTGCCTTGAGATTTGAATTCACATTTCAATTAAAAAGAATTGCTAAGAACCAGAAACTTCCTTATAGGAGATATCAAATTGGATATGTTTTCAGAGATGAGCCAATAAGAAAGGGAAGATTAAGACAATTTATTCAGTGTGATGCGGACATAATTGGGAGCAATGCGAAAGATGAAGCAGAATGTCTTGCCTTAGCAAAAAAAGTCTATGAAAATTTAAAAATTCCTTGTACAATCTACATAAATAACCGAAAGTTAATTAATGAAATCTTAGAAAAAGAAAAAGTTGCAGATAAAGACAAAGAACAAATAATTAGAGAATTAGATAAATTAGATAAACTTTCTAAAAAAGAAGTTGAACAAAACCTTAAACCTCTAAAGGCAGAAAAACTAGTTAAGATTTTTACAGCAGAAGAAAAGTCTTTTGAGAAATACGATTCCTTTCAAGAAATAAAAAAAATAAAGGAAATCTGTAAGGAGTTTAGTGTAGAAGTAGAATTCCGCCCATTCTTAGCAAGAGGTTTAAGTTATTACAACGGAACTGTTTTTGAAATCTGGTCAAAAGAACTTAATGTTGCACTCTCTAGCGGAGGAAGTTATATGAACGAAGGAATTCAATCAACTGGAATTTCTTTCGGTTTAGAACCATTATTTTTGCTTTCTAAAGTTGAATCTAAAAAAGATGAAATCTTGATTGTCTCATTGGGACAAGATAAAAAAGCAATAGA
>CAZJUG010000032.1:0-2906 GCA_964549155.1 Candidatus Woesearchaeota archaeon | reverse complement strand
CAACCAGAAGCAGTTGAAATATCTTTCCGTAGAACAACTGAAATGAATCAAAATCTCTCTGAAGAGATGAAGTCTTATTTAAGAGGATTGAACTATGTCTCAATTCATGCACCCATGCTTTTTGGAGATAGTTTTATTCCATATTTTGGATTTGATGTTAGTGCTTTAGAAAAATTATATAACGATTTGAATGCTAAAGCAATTGTATTCCATCCACATCAAAAAATTCCTAGAGTAGAATCTGAAATGCAGTTCTGTGTAGAAAATGTTCCTAATTTCAAATTTGGAGAATTTGATATTATGAAAACTCTTGCAGAAAGTAAACTCCGAGAATTCCCCCAACTTAAATTTGTCTTGGATAGTTGTCATGCATTTCACTATCCAAACTATCTAGAAGAAATGGTTAATAAGTACCAAGATAGAATACAACATATTCATTTAAGTGATAGAAGATATAATCATAAAAAGGGGAAAATAGAAGACCATCAAACATTTGCGGGATGTTTAGATAAAAAAAAGTTTGATTGTCTTAAAGTGTTGGATTGCCCAATGATTATTGAAATCTCCACTCAACAGAATCTCAATACAGCCTATTTTTCTTATTTGAGGGAAGAGATTGATTGTGTCCGAGAGTTTTTTGGCAGTTGAATGAAAAGACCTAAAGAAGGGAAAAGAAAAAGTTGTGAAGGTTTAATTCAACCACCAAATAGCCAAATTCAAAACACTAGCAAAACTTACCCAGAACCAATAAGGAACTAACAACCAACCTGCAGTTTTTGAGATTTTATAAAAAAACACTATATTCAGAATAATGAAAATCAAAAGTGAAAAAATCACCAAAAAAGCCAATCCAGGACTTTGAATCCCGAAGAAAACAATGCTCCAGAGCCAATTTAAAGCTAGCTGGATTGCAAAAATCCAATAAGCTTTCCTTCTCATCTTTAATGCTTTCTTTTTATTCCAAACTATAAACAGGGAGATTCCAATCATCAAATATAGAATAGTCCAAACAGGCCCAAAGACCCAACCAGGAGGGTTAAATGAAGGTTTTACTAATTCCACATACCAAGTTGAAACAGAACCCCTAGTAGCAAAAGAACTTGTGATGCCAACTAATTGAACAAGAACAAGGGAAATAATAAGCTTCAACCAACTCTTCATTCTATTCAAAAACCAAAGATATATTTAAACATTCCTATTTTTTAGTATCATTCAGTATATTAACTCCAGAAATCATGCAAAAATTCCTCTTTCAAAACCCTCTTTTTAAACACCTCAAGATTTAAATACTCTCAAAAATCACTAAATTTAAGGAAATGGTTAAATCGGGACAGTCAAAAAGGTCAGGAAAAAAATAAGAAGAATTCTATGAATAAATTAAGCTCAATTAAATGTCAGGAGGAACAAAATGAAATTATATGTAGGTAATTTGCCCTTTAGTGTTGATAGCGAAGGTTTGAAAAAAATCTTTGAAGGCTATGAAGTAGCTGAAGCAACACTTATCCAAGATAAATTTTCTGGAAGATCCAAAGGATTCGGATTCGTAACAATCGAAGACGAAGAATCAGCTAAGAAAGCAATTTCTGAGATGAATGGAAAGGATGTAGAAGGAAGAGAACTTAAGGTATCTGAAGCAAAACCAATGGAAGACAGACCACCAAGAAGAGATTTTGGTGGAAGTCGAGGCGGCTTTAACCGTGGCGGAAATCGTGGCGGCGGCAGTCGTGGTGGATTTGGTGGCGGAAGAAGGAACTTTAGAGAATAATTAAATTCTCAAAAAATTTTTATTTTTTTATCTCTTTTATTTTTTAGAGATGTTGAAAGAGAATGCTTGTTTTATCCAATAGTTTTCCAATAGCTTTTTATATCTTAATAGTTCTAGTTATTTCATCTCTGGGGAGATGCCGGAGTGGTCAAACGGGCTAGGCTTAGGTCGAGTGAAGGGATTGGACTTCGAGTCCATTAACAAACCAATTCATTCGTGAGATACCTAGTAGCGTAAGCTTACGGGGGTTCGAATCCTCCTCTCCCCATTATAGCATATTGAACGAAGAGAGATATGCTTTGAGAGAAGTATACTTTGCAAATTTATTTGCCCTTCGAATCTGAGCAATTCGCTTTGAGCAAAGGTCTTTAGTTCTTTAATTTTCTTTGCGAAATGCAAATTGCGAACAGCCTCTCCCCCTTAGAGGATTCGAACGGTTCGAACACCAAGGAGGTGCGAGTACCTCTTCGAGGTCACTCCAACTAGTTTAGGTTTTTTCTTTTGTTTAGAAAAATTTTCTTTCCTTTCAAATTGAAAAATTTGGAAGGACAGAAAGATAAAAAATCTTTCTGGATGTTAAAAAGAAAAGAACTCGGTTGAAGTTCCCTAAACCTGCAAAATGAAAGATCCTATTTTGAAGGGACAGAAATTTTTTCAATTTCTGTAATTCCCATAGAATTTTTTAGGACTCCTCTCCCAATGTAATTTAGTTTCTTTTGGTTAGGAGGAGCTTTTCTTTTCTAAAGAAAAGGAGTTCTTAGAGGTCACTTCAACAGATTATGTAAAAAAATTATTAATTTTGCCTATGACAGGCATAATGGCATATATCCCTACAATAATGTTCCCTAAACTTTTCTGCCCAAGGCCCAAGATAATTACAAAGAAAATGTTTTTTTGCCTCATCAAAATCTATATTATGACCTTGTTGTCTGCTCAATCTCAATCTATCTCTTTCAATTTCCTTTTGCATTTCATTTCTTTCTCTTCCAAGCAATTCAATTATTTGGGTGCATGCCATATTGATTTGGTTGATATTCTATGGTTCTGGTTGTTCCACAACCTCCCCTACAAGTCACATAATGTAAAATGACCTCCTCCGCACCTTAAAAGGTGCGGTTTCCTAGATGATGCTCGTCTTGAG
>CAZJUG010000031.1:5069-5737 GCA_964549155.1 Candidatus Woesearchaeota archaeon | reverse complement strand
ATAAAAGGGAGAATAGACGAATCTGCTCTCCCATATTTGACCGAAGTCAAATAATTCAACCGAAGTTGAACAAATAATGTAAGGATTAGAGGTTTTTAAAACTATTTATTTTTCTTTTTATTCTTCCTAACTTGTTTCTTTTTGGATTTCTCATCATTCTTATTTTTGTTTTTTCGTAAGAAATAAACAGAAATAATTACAAATATAATTACAATTAAAGAGATAATCATCCAAGGATAATCTCTTGATTCTTCTTCAGGCTCTTCAGGCTGTACAAAGATTGCCTCTTTAATTTCTTTTATAGTTATATTTGCATTATTTTGTTCTATTGATTCTAATTTAATGTATAAGTCATAATATTCCGAGTCTGTAAGATTTAACTTGACCTCTTCCCCTACAAAAAGCATTAAATTTACAGGTTCGCTAGCAATTGTTAAATTTACACTTTCTTCAAGAATTTCATTTATAGTTAGGCTGTGATTATTTTGATTTGAAAGCCTAAATGTCATTTTTTCTCCATTTGATAAAGAAACTCTTTGTTGGGTCCTCATCTGATTTTCATCTAAAAATTGTATTTTAGGTGCAGGGCCACCACCACCTCCACCTACACCACCAACAACACCACCAACAACTACCAACACCCAACCACCCGAAGAAGTTTTTTGATG
>CAZJUG010000031.1:0-5059 GCA_964549155.1 Candidatus Woesearchaeota archaeon | reverse complement strand
ACCTCCACCTCCACCACCACCTCCACCACCTCCGTTATTGGAAGGGGGTGTTGAAGTTTTTTGTTCACCTATTATAAATTCTGAATAACTATCTGTTTCAAAATAAAAAACATATTCTGTTTCTCTTTCTTCTACTAAGAAAACAGATTTTGGTCCATTGAATGCAGAGTCTCCATCATGCTTTTCCCACATTTTTATCTTCGAGAGGTCAATGCCTACTAAGAGATCCTTAGGCAAATCAAAATAAACCTTTGATTTTGATTGAGCAGAAGCAGTTATATTCAAATAAAGAATTTCTTGGTTTACATCTGAAGGGATAGTGGCTCCGATATTATCTCCCACCAAAATAGATAATATTGCCTGTGAAGAATTAAGAGAGGTTATAATTGTAACGTATTCTCCAAAAGGAGTAGTCTCAAAAGAAGCTTGTCCCCTCTGTACTGATTGAGTTAAGGGAATATTACTAACAGAAATATTAATTTCGGTTCCATTGAAATTATTCGAGTAATCGTAACAAACAAATTTTAATGTGTGATTTGAATTAGCCAATCTCAATGTATCCAAATCATAAAAATTCGTGCTGGAAGAAATGTTTTCAATTAATTGTTCATTTATATAAAATAAGGTGTTTTTAACTCCTGAAAAATCATCAGAACAATCAAAATTTATTCTATAAGTTCCATTTAAATTATAAAAAACAGGTAAATTATTTATAACTAAATCAGGAGAACTCGTATCTAATAAATAGGAAAATTCTTGGTAGAATGTATCTTCTCCATTTGTTACATTAAAGATTACAGTATATGGATAATTATCAATAAGAACAGTTATGGTTTTTTCTGTTTCATTGGTAATATTCACCAAGCCCCCTCCAGTTGAATTGTAGGTCCCATTAACAACATTCTCAAGATTAAATGTTATCTCAGTATTGTCCCCCACATAACTTCCAGAAGGCAATGATGGAATAACTAATGGGACATTATTAACAACTTCTAAAAGAATGCTAGAGGTATTAATATTTCCTGCATTGTCTTCTACACTTATATTAATAGGATATATTCCTTCTTCAGATGGGGCTGTTAAAGTTATTTGATAATCATTATTTACTTTTTGAAAATTAGTGTAGTTATTTCCGTCTAAAATTGCTTTTATTTCATTTATTCCAGATAATGTATCTATTGTGTTAATAAAAAGTTTTACGTTTTTAGATGGATTTGTTTTATTTAAATTCAAATCCACATTATTTATCAAAGGAAAGTCCTTATCAATTCTTAGATTGAGTATTTGTGATGGGGCAATATTGCCTGCTTCATCTGTAGCTCTAAAGATTATAATATTATTTGGAATATTATTTGAAAAAGATAAGGGGGTTGAATATTGATTCCAACTAGTTTGGTTTGTAAATCTCCATTCTATGGAATAGACACCATTTTCATCAGTAGCGTTTAAACTAAGATTTAGGTAAGCATTATGCCAATTGTTTTGTGAAACTTCTTGAGATTCATAAGTTAAATTAAAATTCAATGTAGGGGGAGTGTCATCAAGAATATAGGTAATAGAATTATTTGTTATAGCATTTCCTGCAACGTCTGTAGCAATTACTTCTAAAGGAGATGATTTTAGAGATACATTAGCCATCCAAAGACCTCCAGAATTAATTAAGGATGTTCCATCGGCTACAACAGAAGAAACGCCATTATTATCTGTAGCATTTATAATTACAAGAACTCTTTCTCCCGTTTGAGCTAAATCTTTTGTAAGATTTATTAAATTAATTATTGGAAGAACATCATCTATATGTAGTGTTTTGTAAATAGAATTATTTGTATTTCCCACATTATCTATTGCAGTTATGTTGAAAAAACAAATTCCATCTGAAGAACAGCCTAATTGAGAAGGATTTCTAGTTAAACTATAAGAAGTTCCAGACCGGCCCATCTCAACATTATTTAATTTCACAGAATCAATATCTGCATCTTCCACATTAACACTAAAAACTAAATTTTGACTTCCCTTAACATAATAACTTTCATTATTTATTTGAAAATTTGTAACCCTTGGAGCTAAATCATCTACTTTTACATTTAGATTAGATGTTGAAGTTCTGCCAGCATCATCTGTGGAAACAATAGTCAAAGAACAATCTGTTTCTCCAGTACATCCGAATTCAGAAGTATTTCTTGTTAAGGAAAATACTCCTCCTGTTTGAAGATTTCCACTCATCGAAACATCATTTAGTTTAACAGAAGATAGATACTTCAAGGAATTTGGATTTGTATTTACTGAAAAAGAAATAGGGACATTACTTCTGTTGTAAGTTGTAGATGCTGTAAACGAAGAAATTGAAGGGTTTGTGGTTATGTCTGTGCCTGTTATGTAATAGCTGTCATCTAAGAAGAAAATCCCATAATCTGCACCATAATACCATTCACCATCATCATAAAACCACCCTGCATCAGAATCAAATGAATTTTCTGAATAAGATATTCTAAAATATCCAGATTCTCCCCATCCAGTCCCCCAGCTATTTTTAACAATCCAATAGCTTCCTGTATCATTATAACCAACAATAGAAACTGAATGAAGGCCCTCATAATATGAAGCACCTACTGATGTATAAATTCCTCCGTTATAAGAATTAAAGGTATCAAGAACCAATAGATAAGCAGTTACTGGCCCATGACTTAAAATTGCATTTTTAATCGCACTAGCACTAGCACTAATTTGAACGTAATTAGAAACTTTTAATTTTTCATTGGGACCATTTGCACACATGGTTCCACTATCTGTTTGAGTATAAGGCATACATGACTCTCTTACAACCCCTGGGTTTCGTAGATAATCAAGGACATCTCTCTCAAGCCAACCATCCTCGCAACTTCCTCCGGGTGCATTAGAAACTGCATCTTGTTCAGATAAATCAGCATTGTAACTCGAATTATCTAAATTAATATTTATTTTAGCTTCCGCAACAGCAACAGAAGAAAAAACAGAACAGCTTCCACAAGAACCCTGATTCCTAACCGGAGTCATCCAGTCAAAACCATTATGGCTTCTCCAATCAAAACTCGAAGAAGACAACCTTGCTAGGCTCGATGGGTCTTCTAATCCCTCTTGGACATTTTCATTGGAAGTTCTTATTATCTGATTTCCTGAACCTCTTAATAGATTATTCTCCTTTTTTTCTCCCCCTCTAAAAGTCTTTATTGTTAAATCTATTTCTTGATTAGCTCTATAATA
This sequence comes from Candidatus Woesearchaeota archaeon, assembly GCA_964549155.1. GTDB lineage: Archaea > Nanobdellota > Nanobdellia > Pacearchaeales > GW2011-AR1 > CAKZRD01. Next base: position 1,819 of record CAZJUG010000031.1, on the reverse strand, counting down.
TTCCCATCCATCCACAAGGATTCCCAAAACATTACAATATCCATTTTCAGAACCATCTTCTTCAACTAAAGTAACATATTCTTTTCCCGATTCTTCACAAAATCTTGCAGAAGGATTTGAAATTGCTAAAACAGAAGATATTAAACAGAAAAAGAGAAAAAAGCTGAAAAATAGTTTATTTCTCATAGTTCACACTCTCCTCTAAAAAGGGACCACTCTTCACACTCTTTTTCGTTTTTTATACAAACTCCAGATTGTCCGCCATTCTCATCTGTTCTTATCTCTAATTCTCCACCGAGATTAATACAATGTGTAGAAGCCGGATTTGGAACTTGAGTTAAGTTTATAGGGGCATCTTTGTCTATTTTATAACTAAAGAAAATTGTTAAACTAATGAGAACTATCAATCCGATAATTATCAAAATCCACTTCAAGAGATTTCTTGGTTTTTCCATAAAATCTAGAGAATTTCAATGTTTTTAAACCTGACTTCTGCCCCTCTTAAAAAAGAATAGATTTTTAAAATAGCTTAGTTAATTATTCTCATGAAAAAGGAATTAAAAAAACGGCATTTGGTCGGATTGGTTCTTATAGGTGTTGCGATTGCCCTTCTTTTGTTTGTAGGATTTATCACTTGGGCAGTCTACTCTGAAAAAGTAACTCTAACCTTTTCTATAAATGAGACTGGCGAAGGATTAGAAGGGGTCTTGTATCAAGGAGGTTTCGAACTTGGAGATGTTAAGAACGGAAAAATTGATTTAGTCTGGCAAGATTTTTATCCTGGAGAAATAAGTCTTTTTATCGAAGGCATTGAAACTCCTTTTTTATTTGATTTGTCAATAGATTCAATTAATTATGGTTCACAAGAGTACTACGTATATCAATACGAAATTGATGATGTTTCTAAGGGAATTGAAGATTATAATTTAGAATCAGAGAATGAAGAAATTATTCAGAAGATTAATGAACAAAGAAGTTTGTTGGGATTTAAAGACTTAAAATCCGACTCAAGATTGAATGATATAGCAAAACTTCTAGCTAAGAGGGTGGTTTTGGAAGGACTTGATAGGGAAAGTATTGATTACGAAATGGTTAGTCAGGAAATGGTCAACAAGAAAATTTTCTTCATCGATTCGACTAATTATTGGTATGATTATACTATTTCTTCTAATATGGATGTTTCTGAGGAATATTTTGAGGAAATGAATCTTGTAAAATTCTGGATGGAGAGATTCTCTTCAGAACACATGACAAATATAGGGGTTGCTACAGAGTGTAATTCTGAAAAGAGATGTTTTACTCTAGTAATTGCTTCCCAAAATAAGGTATTTTATGAAAATACTCTTAAGAATGACTACCTTTCCCAACATGATATTTTCTATACTCTTCAGTTTGCGAACGTTAATATAAACTATGAATCAGATGTAAAGATATTATTTAATTCAAACAAAAATGCAATAGTTTATCTCTTGAATAGTTCAGAAGACTATGAGAAACTTCTAGAAAGAAGGTCTTATAATAAGATTTTTGAGATGACTTCAAATAATCTTTCCAAGGATATAAAGATAAAACCAAATAACACCCTTGTTCTTCATGCGAATAGGGGAGATATAAAATACACTTTAGAAGTTTGGGAAAACAAGTTCTAACCTTTTTTAATATTTAGATTCCAAAACCTTTTATATTACCCCTAACTCCAATTTTCATGGCAACATACTCTCATTCAAGAGTTTCAACTTTTGAACAATGCCCTAGGAAGTACAAATTTCAATATATAGATAGAGAAACTCCAGAGATAGATAACACTATCGAAGCTTTT
>CAZJUG010000030.1:0-5895 GCA_964549155.1 Candidatus Woesearchaeota archaeon | reverse complement strand
TGTTATTTATTAAGAATGAATTCAGAAACTTCTCTTATAGCATCATCAATTTTACCATTTCTGTTTACAATAACCTTGTCAAAAGACTTGGAAGATAAAATCTCTTTTTTTGCTTCTTCCATTCTTTTCTCAATTACTTCTAAAGAATCAGTTGCTCTCCCAATCAATCTAAGTTTCAGTTCATCTAAACTTTCCACACTAATAAATATTGTTTTACATTCGTTATTTTCTTTTATTTTTATTGCCCCCTGAACATCTACAACGAACAGAACATTTTTTCCAGACCTCAATATTTCTTCAACATCTTCTTTTCTGCTTCCATAATACTTATCATAAACTTTAGTCCACTCAAACATCCTATTTCCCCTATATTTTCTCTAAACTCTTGTTCATTCAGAAAGAAATAATCTTTGCCATCTTCCTCGCCATCTCTAGGTAATCTACTTGTACAAGTAACTACTTTTTGTAATCTTAATTCTTCAATTTTCAAAATCATCTTAGCTATTTCAGTCTTACCTGCCCCAGAACATCCAGTAATTACAAATATTTTTCCCTCTTTCATTGACCCAAAACTTTCCCCAGAACTTCCATGACTTCCTTCCCATTGACTCTTCCCTTGAATTTAGCCATGATTAAACCCATATAGGCATTAGAATTCAGTCCTGGTTTTTCTTTTATTAGATCCTTAACTTCTTGTTTCAAATCTATCTTTTCTTTCTTAATTGCATCCTCAAACTTTTCTCCTTGCACAATTTTCTGTAAGACCATCTTTACATCATTCTCCGAGATAGATTTTCCAACTTCCGAAAGAACACCATCAAGGACTTCCAATTTCAAAGAATTTTCTATCGAACTAATATCTTTTTTTTCTTTGGATGCGATTTCCTTAGGAAATAAAACTAAACATTTTGCAATAAGCTGGGGATTTTCTATCACTTTTGTAAGATATTTGAATTCTTCTAACTTGTTTTCAGAAAGAACAAGCTTTACTAATTCTTCATTCAAACCGAATTCTTTTAAGAAAGATTTATTCTCTGAGGCGAGTTTTGGCAGAGTTTTCTTAGCTTCATCAAGCATTTTTTCAGTTATCTTCAAGAGTTTACAATCTGTTTCAGGATACATTCTCGCACTTCCCGGCATTGGCCTAATAAAAGTCGTAGTCCCATCAGGATTTGCCTTTCTAACTTCTTTCTTACAAGTTCCTTCTTCTATGCAATCTTTTTGTCTCTCAATTTCTTTCATTACAGTCAAATTCATCACGGCAGGATTCTGAAATCCCTTAATTTCTATTCTTTCGCTACCCTTTATCGAAACATTAACATCTTGCCTTATAGTCCCTATTCCTCTTTTAACCTTGCATGCACGAAGAATTTCTCCTATTTTTAATGCAGTCTCCTTTATTTGCTCAGGAGTATGCATATGAGGTCCTGTAGCAATCTCAACCAATGGGATTCCTAACCTGTCTAATTTGTAAACCTTTGAGTTCTCTAGTTCAGGATCATCTTCTTCTCCAGAAGATGAGGGTCTCGCAGAATCTTCTTCTAAAAAAATATAATCAATTCCCACCTTCCCAAAAGAGGTTTCAACATATCCATCATGTGCAAAAAGCATAGTTCTCTGAAATCCTGAAGTATTTGAACCATTTACAACAGTCTTTCTCATTATCTGAGTAACAGGAAATATCTTGCAGTTCAACAATAATGCAATATGGAGAGCAATTCCCAAAGCTTCTTGATTTATCTCATGAGGAGGTTCTTCATCAAGTTCAACCAAACAATTGGTATCAAAAACTTCGTAAACGAAAGTCTTATCCAACTCTTTTTCATATTTCGCAGCAATATCTACTTCCCCACTCTCTCCAATCACAGGATTCAATTTTCTCTTAACCTTCAGAAGAGGTTTATCATTCCTAAGAATTGAAGGACATGAACAGAACAATTTATGAGTATCTAGTTGTTGATGAATCTCTAAACCTGCTTTTAAACCAATCTTTTCATAATTTATCTCTTCCATAAAACATAGAATTATAGAGGGTTAATAAATGTTTTCACCTTGTCTTAATAAATTCTTCTACTAAACCCATTACCTTCTCTTTATACTTTGGTAAATAAGTTATTGCCCCAGCATTCTTATGTCCGCCGCCCTCAACAAAAGCCCCTGGCTCTTTTTTTTCTATAAATGCAATTAAATCATGCACAGAAAAATTTGATTCGTTTGTAGCTCTAAAAGTCATGGCAGTATTCATAATCCCCACAGAAATTAAACTAGTTTTTCCCTGTTGTTTTAATGAATCATGTACCAAACCGACACTTCTTCCAGGTTTAGGAAAGAATCCGAATCCAGGAAAGCTTTCTTCAATCATTATTTTTTGGAAGGTAACTCCATTAATCTCCTGAATGATTGCATTCTCCTTAGCAATCTTTAATCCTTTTTCATCAAGCTTCCTTATGTAAGGTGCAAGAAGAGATACCAATTTTTCTTGTTGCTTTCTAGGTTCTCCAAAGACAACTTCAAAATATTCTCTTGCCTCTAAGAACCTAATTCTTGTAGAAACATAATCAATCACCAAAGCTAAATCATGCAATAATTCTTTTGAATAACCTTCTTTTTCCGCAAGTTTCAAATAATCAGATACTATTTTCTCGTTTTCTATATCTATTCTGTCTGCGAATCCAGAAAGTGCAGGAATCTGACTGATATTTTTTACTTCAGGATTTACGAGTCTTGCTAATTCAGCACATAACATCCCTGCAGATATTGAAGCCCCACTTTCTCCGACCAAATGAGGATTTATGTGTGATAGAACTTCTTTTGTTATTACATCCTTATCAAATCTATGATGATCTACTACAATGAAATCAGAACCATGAACCTTTCCCTGTAAAATTCCCATCAAGTCCTCTTGTGCAGAACCATTATCTACTATGATTATCAAAGGCATCTTATTAGAAAATTTTGCAACATTTCTGAGACTTAATGAAGTATCTTTTATAGAATCTTCAATTTCATAATATGGTGCAGCACAAGGAGCTCTAGTAAAATATTCCCAAGCAGCCTTCGGATTATTCGAATGTTGTTTTTCAATTAAAGACAAAATCGCTCTCTCCAATGCAAAACCTGCAGAATAACCATCTGTATCATTATGGTGTCTCACTATAACTGGTCTTGCTTGTAGGATTGCTAACCTAATTTCTGTAGCTGCAAGAATAAAATCTTTTCTTAATTTATCTAAAATGGGATTTTTTATTAAGAAATCTATCTCTTCAACTTTTGCTTGTTTCTTTAGTCTGAACAAGATATCTTTTTCTATCTGTTCTTTAGCCTCGCCTTCTTTTTTATAAAATGCTATAACATCTCCCTCAATAGCCCCATTAAACTCTTCAACCTTAACCATCGCCTTCACACAATCTCCCTCATGAATATCTTCAAATGCTCTTTCTCCCGCACTTATGAAAGCTTTCAGAGGAATTCTTCCACTACCATCAAAAATCTCAAAAATTGTCGGTCCAGATGTTTGAATTATCCTTTCTATAATACCTCTTACATAAATTCTAAATCCAAGATTATTTCTACTAATATTACTTACAAGCTTCTCCTCAACCGAAGAACTTACCTTTTCATTCTTAACAAATTTTTTCTTATTCATAATAGTCTAATCAACGAAAAAAATATACATATTTTCTGTTATTGTTATATGTTATAAATGAACCTCCTTTTTAAATCTGCCGATTGGATTTAGCCGTCCCGAACATTTACACACAAAGTTAGAAGATAGGTAAAAATAAAATGTGGCGAGAAAACTTATTGTTTTTGAGAGTTCGAGAGACTTCCTTTAGAAGTATTATCTGGGGGCCTTATATTTATTTAGTAGTTGTATTTAGGGGCCGAGTTTGTGTTTATTCATAAATATTTTTTCTATGTCCAACTTTTAGAATATTCAGAATCTTAATTGCATTATCCACATCGATAATTATCCTGTATTCACCAACTCTTAATTTATATCCTTCAATATTCTCTAGGTGCTGTAAATAACGAAAAGGATCAAGTTTACATTCTTGTAATTTGTTCCAAATTCTTTCTCTGTCTTTCTTTTCGAGTTTGTTTAGAAAATCAATAGCTTTCTTATCAAATTTTAATTCATCTTTTTACAAACCAAGAATTTTCTTGGTTTCTGCTTCTGTATAAAATTCGCCTTTTTTAATTCTTTCTCTAGCTTCTTTTATTTCAAGGATTGTTCTTTGACTCAATTCTGGTTGTCTTTCACACATTTTCGCTAAATAAATTAATTTTCTTACAAGTTCGTCGTAGCTCTCGCTTTTGTATTGTTTGAAAGTATCCAGTTGTTCTTTTGTTATTTGATTTAATCTGATTGTTGTTTCCATTTTGTTAAAAATAGAAGCTTGAAAATCTTAGAGATTTTCTTTGTTTCCATATACAATTGTATACAAATGTAGATTATTTAAATGTTTCGGTTTTGAATATATCCTATTTCTTCTAATAAAATGCAGTTTAACTATACTGAGCTTCTTAAAATCACATTTTTTTCAAAACTTCAATTCTCTTTTCCAAGGAAGGATGTGTTGAAAATAATTCTGCAGTCTTATTAGGTTTTGCTAGGAATAATGGAGAAACCGCTTGAGGAACTTTCATCTCAGCATTTCCCTTTATTTTTTCTAATGCCCCAATCAATCCTGTCGGACTTCTAATGAATTTAACTGCTGAAGCATCCGCAGAATATTCTCTCTTTCTAGAAATTGCCAATTGAACCATTGCAACAAAGACTGGAGCTAAAATCGCTAAAGCGATACTTATAATCATTATCACAGCCCCCCCATTGTTATTTCTATTACCTCTTCCACCAATTGAACCCCAAAAAAGACCTCTCAAAAAAACCTGTGCAATTATTGAAATTAAACCAACTAGAATCGCAGTCAAGGTCATGAATCTTATGTCATAGTTTGCTATATGTGAAAGTTCATGTGCCAAAACCCCTTCCAACTCTTGTTTAGTTAATTTTTCAAGACAGCCAGTTGTAACACAGATAATAGATTCTTTTGGATTCTTTCCCGTAGCAAAAGCATTTATCTGAGGATTTTCCATAACATAAAGCTTAGGTTTTGGCATTCCAGAAGCAAGACAAAGTCCCTCCACTAAATGATGATATTGAGAATATTCTGAAGGACTTGCAAGTTTTGCATTCACACTCCAAAGAGCAATCTTTGAAGACTGATGATAGGTTATTAGAACATAAGTTACACCAAATATTGTTGCAAAAATTGAGATAAAGAATATATCTCCCCCAATTGCAAGACCAATTGCATAAACTAACCCTACCAATACAAGGAATACAGAAAGAATAAGGATTATAGATGCTCTTTTATTCCTAGCAATCTGATCATGAAATGAAATTCGATTGTGTTGCATAAGATGGGATAGACTAAGGAGTTTTTAAGGATTGTGAATCCTTGTTTTTGATTGGATTATAACCACTATATAGTAACATAAAATAGAAAGATTTAAAAAGGAAAGAAAATTTAGGTTAATATGACACAAAAAGATATTCCAAAGATATATGAATGTTCTGGTTGTAGAGGTTGGAGAAAGACGGGAGAGAATTCGAGAGAGACAAATAATGGCGGGTGGTATAATCCCTCCCCAGAAGAAAGGAGAGATCTTTTTTCACAAGGATATAAACCAAAACATACACTTTGTCCGACTTGTTTTATAACCAAAATTAAAGTCGATGAAGGCATGACTCGTGAGAGAATAAGTAAGTTAGTAACAGAAGTTTTTAGTAATCCTCCTAATATATCTAAGCAGATCCATTAAATCTGACAATCTTAAAGTTTAGCAAGAAATCCGTTCCTTTCAAGGAACGGATGAATTGCGTCTGAG
>CAZJUG010000029.1:3587-6610 GCA_964549155.1 Candidatus Woesearchaeota archaeon | reverse complement strand
ATCTGCTCCAATTTTGTTAAAGCAGGTGTTGACTTAGAAAGAGAAGACATATAATCCGAAGAAAGATTATAGTCCGAAACATCATACTTCTCATGAGTTTTTCCTTTTCTATCTATCTTAATTCTTTTCACAGAAAATCCTGGAGATTCTTCATTTACAAATCCTCCGAGATTTGTACTTACCCCACAACTTCCCAAAGCCCTACACCTTTCATTCATCGCAACAAGCAAGGCAGGCAAGTCTTTTCCTTCTATATTTTGATTGGCACCATCAATATTACACTCCCAATTTCTTTCATGGTCTTCCCAATCATCACATCCCCCAGCAAGAGTACAATCTCTATGTATCTGACTCACACAACTAAAACTCCCCAAACTACAAATTGCGGAAGTCTCTTCATTGCTTCCACCATAATTTGCATTAGATTGTTGTTTAGTAGAACTCTGACCAGAACCAACAATCTGTCCATTTGTAGTCCAAAACTGAAAACCTGGAGTAAATCGAGGGACACAATGAGCAAGAACCTTGTTTTGGTCTTTTCCTAAATCATCGATAGCTCCTTGCTCAGAATTTTCTTTTTCAGGATTGAAACCTGCCAAGAATTCTCCATCACTTCTTTTCAAATTCTCCTCACCATATAGATCATTAAACATCACACACTGCGGATTTTCATTGCATTTCCTTTCAACTTCAGCATAAGAATCTGCATCATTCGCATTTATACAACTTCTCCAATCATTCACCAAACATTTCGCCTCTGTAAATCCAAAAGAAGTATCAGTAGATTGGGCACAAATTTCCTGCATAAAATCTGCACATCCCTCAATAGAAATTTGTCCTTCAAAACATCTTGCAACAAAATGTCTAGAACCTACAGGAGCAATTCCAGAATTGGGGTCGAAATCATAAACACACCAACTCTCTCCATGTTTCCTCTCACCACAATGCAAACTCTTACAAGTATAATCTCCGTATGTAGGTTTTACAGTTTTTCCCTGCTCATGTTCCAAACAAATACTTCCCTGAAGATAATTACAATTCCCACAATTAGGATTTTCAGGAGAACAAGAATTTTCTGGAGTAATTGGTCTCTCCCAATAGCTTTGATCATTAACCTTCGAAGCATCGTAAACATTAGCAACATTTCCACAAGTGTCTAAAAAGTAAACTTGGTCTCTCCCATCTACACAGGTAGTTTCCTTGCTTGGTTCACAAATAGTATTTAGCTCCTTAGAAGTACAAAGATAATTTTCCTTGAACTCTCCACTGCAACTTCCTTTTGTTGTAAACACACATTTTTTCTCTCCAGAATAATCCCCAGAATCTGTTAAACAAGCTCCTTTCTTTTCCAAACCAGTATACTGCTCACAACTTCCACCAGCATCGACCTGAACGAATTTTTTTTCAAAATTATATTTATTAGAAAGTAAAGTACATTCCCTAGAGTTTGTCAAAGTAACTTGGTCCCCCATAACACAACATCCTAATTGACATTGAGGAATATTACAAGAAGAATCACTAGACCAATTACCCCCATTAGCCAAACATTTTTCCTTGGGAGCATTCATAGCACAAGTTCCAGTATTGGGACTATAACAGCAACCCGATTGACATTTTTCAATAACATCACAACCATTTCCAATCAAAGAATCTTTACATAAACTCTCTTGGAATGTTGGAATGTCTTGACAAATTGCCCCCTCATTAGTTTCTAAACAACAACCGCTCATTCCCTCATTTGCTGAAACTAAGGGAAGAGAATCTGTAGAAACAAGATAGGAAAAAGCAAAAACAGAAAGAACAATCAAAACCAGCTCAAATAGTCCAATAAATCTTTTTCCCATTTTATATTCCCGCAGGAAGAACACAAGTTCTTATTGCAAATTTAATTTCATCATCTGAATCTCGAACTCCAAGAGTATAAACTTTTGTCTGGTCTCCCCCACGAGCACGAGTTATCAAAATATCTCTGTTAATTGCCTGCCAAGTCATATGATTAAATTCGCAGAAAACAGATTCATAATTGACAATAGTCTCTGCAGTTCTCAAAAGTTTAGGCAACATACTCCCAACTCTTCCTTCACGACTTGAAACAATAATCTCCTCATCTCCCTTGCTGATTTTTATAGACATTTTACCCTCGTAAGAAATATCCAGCTCATTAAATATCAAAGATAAAACAAAACTTGAATGATCAAATGTATACCCTCTTCTTTCATAGTCCTCCTTTAGTGAGAGAATACATTTAGATAAATCTCTTGAAACCTGATTCTCCATATTTTTTCTTATCGCTTCAATAAAAAGAGGATTTTGAGGGGTACAAGGATAGTAAAATTCTGAGGAATAACATAGGAATGGTATTGACTGCTTGTTATATTTATACCATAAGGAGCCTTCATTTAACAATGTAGGAGATTCAAAGAAACCTTTTTCATAATCTTTTATAGAATCTTCAATACAACTAGATAAATATTCTACTGGAGAAGAAGTTTTTTGCTTGAACACATTCAACTCAGGTTTATACAATGTAAAAATGAAAAAAACAGAGATGACTAACACAGCCCCAATAATTACGAAAAGAGTTAGCTGTGCTCTCTTGCTTATTTCTTTTCCATCCATAAAGTAGTCCCCTCTTTTTTAATTCTATCTAATTTTCCCTCAATTAAAACCTCCATGAGATATTTCTCCGCAGTATTCCAACTTATTTTTAGATGCTTAGCAAGGTCAGAACTAGTAACCACTCTTTCTTTTTTTACGAATTCAATTATTTTTTTGCTGTCTACATTCATATGATTGATACTATGATTGCTTTTATGTTCAGTATTATGAACATTCATAGTTTATAAATCTTTTGGGAGGGGCAGACGGTGAGCAATTTGCTCTTGCTTAGATAGATTGTAACTTGAAAAATGGCAAGAGTGAATTGTGAATAGGGAATTGCACAGCAATTCCTGCCCAATCAATAGAAGCAGACGGTGAGCAATTTGCTCTTGCTTAGATAGATTGTAACTTGAAAAATGGCA
>CAZJUG010000029.1:1866-3487 GCA_964549155.1 Candidatus Woesearchaeota archaeon | reverse complement strand
GCAGACGGTGAGCAATTTGCTCTTGCTTAGATAGATTGTAACTTGAAAAATGGCAAGAGTGAATTGTGAATAGGGAATTGCACCGCAATTCCTGCCAAGCAGACGGCAGGAATTGCACCTGCGCATAAGAGGGTTGCAGCCTCTTGCCTTACTGCTTGGCTACGTCTGCATAACTTCTCTAAAGTTTAAGCATTTTTAAAGATTGGTATGGGGGACAAGCAAAAGATTTATATATGTGTGTAAAGTGTGTGTTATATGGAGTTATCTTACATAAAGATATACCTATATTGTATACATGGATAAAGAAATGATAAAGGGAATCAGTTTATTAAAAAATTCTGAGTATCGTAAAAAAATTTTAAAATGTTTAACCGAAGTTAATTATCGAACCCCTTCAGAAATTTCAGAACAAACAGAAATTCGTTTAAACCATGTAAGTAATTTTTTAAAAAATCTCAAAGACAACCAACTAATTATTTGTTTGAATAATGAAGAAAAAAGAGGAAGGTTATATAAAATTACAGAATTGGGCAAAAGAGTATTAAAAGAAAATGAGATGAATCTATCAAGGAACTAAAAAATTAATCTAAAAATGAAAAAAATAAGATATATTGATTTATTTGCGGGATGTGGAGGACTTAGCCTAGGTCTAGATTTATCAGAAAATTTTGAATGTGCAGGTTTTATTGAAATTTGGGAACCTGCAATAGAGACATTTAAAACAAATTTATATAGAGTTAACACAAACTACACACAATTAAATAAACTAAGGTAAATCGTTGAAGTGACCTAGAAGAGGTACTCGCACCTCTTTAGTGTTTGAACCCTCCAGGTTCAAAACCATAAACTCTTTTGACGAAGAATGAGGAAAAACTAAACGGGATTTCTTTTGATTTAGAGAAACTTTTCTTTACGAAAGAAAAGTAACTCATGCCCACAGAAGTCCTAAAAAAACAGGAAGTTTTTTGGGAACTTCAACATTTTATAAGAGCGGTTGAAGTGATTTAAACCCTCTTCTCAGGTTCAAGGTCTATGCCCACAGAAGGATTTGAACCCTCGACCCCCTGCTTAGAAGGCAGGTGCTCTATCCAGGCTGAGCTATGCGGGCATAAAGTTACCACCAGAAAAACATATATAAAGCTTACTAAACTAAAAAATGTATGGCAGAAAAAATAAAGATTACCTTTTTAGGCACCGGAAGTGCTATCCCCACTGAAAGGAGAAATCATCCATCAATATTTATAGAGTACAAAGAACATGGAATTTTGTTCGATTGTGGGGAAGGAACACAAAGACAATTTAGAAAGGCAAAACTGAACCCTTGTAAAATCTCTAAAATTTTTATTTCACACTGGCACGGAGATCATGTTCTAGGTCTTCCAGGGCTCCTACAAACTCTTCAGTTGAACAATTATAATAGAACTCTTGAAATTTATGGCCCTGAGGGAACATACAGGATGATGGATGCTTATCAACAACTATTCCTAAAAAAAGGAAATGGACTATCAATTAATGTGAATGAAATTCAAGAAGAAAAGATAGCAGAAAAAGATTTTTTTATAGAATCTAAAAAAATGAAGCACGATTGTCCTTGTTTAGCATACTCATTTAACATCCCAGA
>CAZJUG010000029.1:0-1766 GCA_964549155.1 Candidatus Woesearchaeota archaeon | reverse complement strand
CTTTCCCAAAGACACGAAAGTCCAAAACAAATTTTAGAAGAAGCAAAAAAAATATTTAAAGAAACAAAAGTTGCTGAAGATTTAGATAAGTTTGAAGTATAAAATTATTCTTTCCTCTTCAATCGAATTGCCTTAAGCTTTTCAAGCTTAATCTTCTCTCGAATATTTACCTGCTTGGTTCTATCTGCAATTCTTGCAATCACTAATGTAACAATCACTGCAACTAATGTTACAATGATTGCATAAGCAAATAAAGCTCCAAGACCTTCTCCGGTTGCATAATAATGGTCAAATGCTGCCCGAATTGCACCATTCCAAGCAAGAGCTGCCACTAAACCAAAAGCAGCAGTAGACAAGGAAGAAAGTTTGTCTATAATTTCATTTTTCATAATATTCTAAAAAATAAAGATTATTTAAATCTAGCGACTATCTTAAGTTTAACATCATAAATGTAAAAAGTTTATGAAATTGAGATTTAACGAAGAAGTTTAACAGTATGAATTCTCCCATTTAATACATGAACAACAATTAATTTGCCTCTGCCAAGTTTAAATTCAAAACCTTTCTTGGGAGCTTTCCCTATCCTAGAGATTATGAACGAACTGATAGTTTCAGATTCCAATCCCTTTATCCTTACAGAGGTCTTTTCTTCTATTTCTCTTAAGGTTACTTCTCCATCCAAAAGATATTCTTTCTTATTTATTTTTTTGATATGTCCTGGACTGCTTTCTTCCTCATCATAAATCTCTCCAACGATCTCTTCTAAAAGATCCTCTATAGTGATTACCCCGACCATTGCACGATGTCTATCTCTTACTACAGCCATTTGAACTTTCCTATGTTGCATTTCCTTGAAAAGAGAATCTATGGGTTTAGATTCCTGTACAAATAAGGGTTTTGAAGAGATACTCTCTACAGGTCGATTAATCTTATTTTTTTCAAGACAGTTTAAAACATCACGAATGTGAAATATCCCAATAATTTTATTTGGATGACCTCTATAAATTGGAACCCTAGAATATCCTTCTTCCAGAAGTTTACTCAACACTTCCTTAATCTTTACTCTAGAATCTATTGAAAAGACTTTGTTTTTGGGAGTCATTATATCTTTCACAATTTTATCATCGAACTGAAATATTCTATGAATCAAATGTTTTTCATATCTCCCTATTCCCCCTTCATCGCTCCCAACACTAACCATCGTCTTAATTTCGTCCTCAGTTATTTTATCATCCCCCTTATGTCCAGAAGAAGCTAATCTCGTAACAAAATCTAAAAGAAAAGTCAATGGAGTAAAGACTACACTGAGAATATAAATAGGTTTAGCCAGAAGTCCAACACAGAGTTCATAGTGGGTATTTGCCCAGGTTTTGGGTATTATCTCCCCAAAAATCAACACAAGAAGGGTGACTGCACCCGTTATCGCACCTGCAAAAGCCGCTTGATTCCACTCCAAACCATACAAATAGAAGTATTCCGAGCTAAAAAGAGTAACTAAAGAAGCAATAGCAATGTTCACTAGATTATTCCCAACTAATAGTGTGGAAAGAAGCTTTCGGGGGTTTTCTTTCAATATCTGTACGACTAAGTAGTCTTTCTTTTTCTTTCGGATATATTCCTTGTACTTGAACTTTCCAAGAGACATAAAAGCAGTTTCAGCCCCTGAAAAGAAGGCAGACAAAATTAACAAAACAACAATAATCAATAATTTGAGTATCATATTCTTAATTAATGATTCCAAAAGATGGTTTAAATATGTATCTAAA
>CAZJUG010000028.1:0-7173 GCA_964549155.1 Candidatus Woesearchaeota archaeon | reverse complement strand
TTGTTAGATAATCTTGTTGTAAAAAGAGAAGATTTTGTTTATGCAATGAGGATGGTTGAGCCTTCAGCTATGAGAGAAGTTTTGATTCACAAGCCAAATGTAAAATGGGATGATGTCGGAGGTTTAGAAGAAGCAAAAGAAAAATTAAAAGATTTGGTTGAATTGCCTTTGTTAAGGCCAGATTTGTATCATAAGGCTGGAGTTAAACCTAGCAAAGGAGTTTTATTAACAGGTCTTCCTGGAACTGGTAAAACTCTTTTAGCTAAGGCTGTTGCAACAGAATCCCAAGCTAATTTTATTTCAGTAAAGGGTCCAGAATTAATTTCTAAGTGGGTTGGAGAAAGTGAAAAACATGTTCGAGATTTATTTAAGAAGGCTAAACAAGTTTCTCCATGTATTATATTCTTTGATGAATTTGATTCAATATCAAAAGCAAGGGGAGCAAGCTGTGGAAGCGATGTAAGTGAAAAAGTCGTGAACCAATTATTGACTGAACTTGATGGTGTTGAAGATTTGGAAAATGTGATGGTTATTGCTGCAACAAATCGTCCAGATCTAATTGATCCTGCATTGATAAGACCTGGGAGGATAGATTCAATAGTTGAGTTGCCTATTCCGGATAAGGAGACTCGAAAGAAGATTTTTGAAGTTCACACTAAGAATATGCCTTTGTCTAAGGAAATAAAACTTCAAGAATATATAGAGAAGACTGAAAATTGGACTGGTGCAGAGATAGAGGCGATTTGTAGAAATGCGGGAATAAATGCAATCAAGAGACAATATAAAGATTCGGAACAAAAAAAGTTTGATATAAGTAAGGAAGATTTTGATTCTGCTCTTCTAAGTGTATCAAAGAGTAGTGGCAAAGAATTAAAAGGAGAAAAGAAGGAGAAATCTAATGAAGGAAAGAAATGATAAAGTAATAAAATTAAGGGTTGTTGAATCCTTACAGGATGATGCATATAGAGGAATTGCAAGAATAGATTCTTCTCTCATGAAAAAATTAAAAATTCAAAGAGGAGATATAATTTTAATCAAAGGTGGAAAAGAGTCTTATGTTATCGCAGATAGGGCTTATCCAGCAGATGAGGGGACTAACATAATTAGAATAGATGGAATTGCGAGGAAAAATGCAAAGACAGGCATTGGAGAGTTTGTTGAAATTGATAAAGCAGATTTGAAGGAAGCAAAAAAAGTTATGGTTGCTCCTGCACAACAAGGAATAATGGTTCAAGGGAATCCTGATGCAATAAAGCAAAATCTTTTAGGAAGGCCTGTTATGAAGGGAGATATTTTGGTTATTGGTGGGGGAAGAAGGAAGCGAGATTTATTTTCAGAGGATATGGAAGGTTTTGGAGATTTGTTTGGAGATATATTTAGTCAATTAGGTGTTGGAGCTCCAGGGGTTGGGCAGATGAGGTTTGCTATTGTTTCTACTAGCCCTAGTCAGCCTTGTGTAATAACTGAGAATACTGAAGTTACATTGAATCCAAAGGCAGTTGAGATTAGTGAGGAGGGAATGGGAATACCTCAAATTACTTATGAGGATATTGGCGGTTTGACTGAGGAAGTGAAAAAAATAAGAGAGATGGTTGAGTTGCCTCTAAAG
Source organism: Candidatus Woesearchaeota archaeon (assembly GCA_964549155.1). Lineage (GTDB taxonomy): Archaea > Nanobdellota > Nanobdellia > Pacearchaeales > GW2011-AR1 > CAKZRD01. The sequence goes on along the minus strand of CAZJUG010000028.1, from coordinate 5,564 downwards.
CATCCTGAAATTTTCGATAAACTTGGAATTGAACCTCCGAAGGGGGTTTTGCTTTATGGTCCTCCTGGAACTGGGAAGACTATGCTTGCGAAAGCCGTTGCTGGAGAAACAGAAGCTAATTTTATTTCCATCAGTGGTCCTGAAATTTTTGATAAGTTTTATGGAGAATCTGAAAAAAAAGTAAAGAAAATTTTTGACGATGCTGAAAAAAATGCTCCGTCTATAATTTTCTTTGATGAGATTGATGCGATTGCTCCATCAAGGGAAGATAATATTCATTCTGGAGAAGTTGAGAGAAGAGTTGTTTCACAATTGCTTACTATGATGGATGGTTTGAAATCCAGGGGGAAGGTCATTGTTATTGCTGCGACAAATAGACCAGAATCGATAGATTCTGCTTTGAGAAGACCTGGGAGATTTGATAGGGAGATTGAGATTAATGTTCCAAACAAACAAGGGAGGTTGGAAATTCTTAAAATACATACAAGAGGAATGCCTCTTACATCCAATGTGGATTTAGATTCCCTTGCAGAAAAAACCCCGGGTTTTGTAGGGGCAGATATAAATGCTCTTGCAAAAGAAGCTGCAATGGCTGTCTTGAGAGATGTTCTACCTAAAATAAATATAAAAGAAGAAGGGATTCCTAAGAATATTCTTGAGAAGTTGACTGTTTCAAAGAAAGATTTTGAAGAGGCATTAAAGTTCGTTAGACCTTCTGCGATGAGAGAGGTACTTGCAGAGATTCCCCCAATAAAATGGGAAGATATAGGGGGTATTGATAATGTTAAGCAAGATTTAAGAGAAATTGTTGAGTGGCCTTTGAAATATCCAGATTCTTTTAAGAGAATGGGAATTAGGTCTCCAAAAGGAGTTTTGCTTTATGGTCCTCCTGGAACTGGGAAGACTATGCTTGCGAAAGCTGTTGCTAAGGAATCTGGGGCAAATTTTATTTCTATAAAAGGTCCGGAGTTACAAAAAGAAGGAATTGTGGGGAAGGAAACTGAAAGATTGAGAAAGATGTTTAAAAGAGCTAGGCAGGTTTCTCCTTGTATTATTTTCTTTGATGAGATTGAGAGTATTGCTGCTAGGAGGGGTGTTGGGTCTGGAGCAATTTCAGAGTCTAATGAAAGTTTATTGAATACTCTTCTGACTGAGATGGATGGAATAGAAAGTTCAAAAAGTGTAATTGTAGTTGGAGCAACAAATCGTCCCGATATGCTAGACTCTGCTTTGGTGAGGCCGGGAAGATTTGATAGGATTGTTTATGTACCTGTTCCAGATAGGGATGGAAGAATAGAAATATTAAGAATTCACACTAAAGATGTTCCAATAAAAAATAAAGATGCTTTGGTGAAAAAATTTGCGGAAGAAACTGAGGGATATACTGGAGCAGATATAGAGTCATTAGTTCGGGAAGCAGCAATGCTCGCTCTTAGAGAAGATAAAGAAGCTAAAGAAGTTACAGAATCTCATCTTAAAAAAGCAATGGATAAAGTTGCTCCTTCTGTGACAAAGGCAGATCAAGAGAGATATAAGAACATAGAAAAAAGATATTTGAGGAGTGCTAGGTCTGCTCTTCCAGAAACGAGTTATATGGGCTAAAAGATATAAATTCTAATGCAATAAATCTTAAAGATTTATTCTTTATTAAGACTCCGTGGAAGATTAAAATTCATAGCATTCGAAATGTCTAAAGAACCTCCCAGATTTAAAGTAATAAAAAGAAGGACTTAATGTAACTACTTTTTAGTTCTTACAAACGAAAGGTTTTTAAACTCTTTTTTTGTTTAATATTTATGATGGCAAGTTTAACTTCAAGAAAAAAACATGTTGCAAGGTTGGAAGAGCGGGCTTCTGAATTAAGGGAAGAATTCCTTCATTCCCATGTTAAACCTTTAAATGTTTCTGATGCAGAATATCAAACTTGGGCAGACAATTATGTCTGTGAGCGAATTGAGGGGTCTAGAGCTATAAGTCCCTTTGGGAGGAATGATTGTTCTGGGAAAGTTGATAACATCGGTCGATGTGTTAACCAATATGTATATCGAGGGGGGATAGCTTTTCCAAATATCCCTATAAGAAAAGCAGTTAGAAAAATTCTTGGAAGAATGGCCTTAAAATGTCCTTATGGGGAAATAAGAGATACGGCTCAGTACTATCTTGATTCTGCAAAAAATAGTCATGTTGAATCTTTCATATCTTGGGGAAAGAATATACTTGGTAAATAAACCATTTTTAATTCCAAGTGGTTACTATCCTTTTTCCCTTATAAAATACAATTGTTTCTTCAGATTGACTTACAATTCCCTTACTTCTTTCTACTAAAACTGGGAAATTATAAATTATTCCTTCTTTTGTTAAAAGTTTTAGTGCAAAATTTGTTTTGAAACCTTTTTTATCCAACCATCTTTTACAGAATGGTTTTGTTTTGTATTCTTCTTTTATAAAACTTAAAATTTTTCTTGATTCGCTATCTCTGATGTTTCTTTCTTTTATTAACATAAATATTTCCGAGGGTTTACTTTCAATTACTTCTCCAATTCCTGTGGTGAGAAATGGTTCTATTGCTATTGCTCTCTCGCTTAATTTTGTATTATCTTTATTTGGTGTGTTTTGGATTGACAGGTCTGAGTGGATCTCATATCTGCCTAGTGAGTGTCCTGTGAGGTTTCTAATTATGTTAAACTTTTTGTTCTTCAAAAGCGAAGAAATCTTATTTCCAATTTCGCAAGAACAGGAGTCATAGTTCAGAGATTCTAGTGTTTCTTTTAACACATTTTCATTTAGCTTAATCATTTCCTCATATTCTTTCTTTTCTGTTAAATCCATTGAGAAAGCCAAATCTGCAATGAATCCTTCGATTTCTATTCCTATATCAATTTTAAGAAGTCCTTCTGCTAAGGTTTCATCATCTATGGATGGAGTGTAATGTGCTGCGATTTCATTTAATGAAAGATTGATTGGAAATGCAGGTTTTGCTCCAAGCTCAAGTATTCTTTGATCTATTTTATTAGCAATTTCAACTAACTTCATTCCCTCCTTTATAAAACCTTTAGCATATTCCCTGATTTCATTACCTATTTTTCCAGCCTTGCAATAGTTCTCAAATTCCTTTTTGTTCATACCTGTTTGATAACATAAATCTTTATAAGTTTAAGCTCTCTATAAATTTATGGAAAGGATTCTCTTGAAGGGTTATATTGACTCAATTTGCAGATATTTTCAAGAGATTCGTTCAATTTCTAAGAAAGTCAGGAATTACGATTATTTAGTACAACAGAAGTCCTTCTTAGAAGTTCAAGTAGGTTCTTTGAATTCTAGAGTTAAAGATTTGGAGAATTCTGTTGCAGATAGAAATCTCTTGTCTGTTCGGTGTGATGAACTTTCTAAAAGATTGGGGGATTATGGAGTGGTTGTTGGCGAGAGAGATTCTCTTAGAGGAAAAGTTGGAGAATATCAGAAGGTTATCGATGAAAGAAATAGGTTAATAGCTTTTCAAAGAAGGACTATTGCAGAACTAAGGGAATCTGGCAATGGGAAAAAATTTGTGTATGGGCTAGAGTTATATAATCAGGAAAAATCTTCAAAAAACATTTTTTCACAGATTGCAAGTTATTTTTCTAGAAGATTCTGTAAAAAGGATTCAAAGCTTGCTTCAACACTGATTGTTAAGTATGGTCTTTCTGCCAATGAGGCTTCTTCGATATTGCATTCAGAGGGAATTTTAGGTCTTTGTAAGAAAAGAGCTTTTTTAATTAACGAAAGAAGGAAGGCTCTTGGTAAGAATGATGTTCCATTTAAATGTTTAAAAAAATCTTAATTTTTTATTCTTCTTTCTTTTGGTAGGAAACTAAGTAATATATTTCCTTCCGTTAATTTTGCTGTTCCAATAAAATCTTCTTTGTATTTAATAGCAACAAAACCTTTAGTTTCTTTATATCTCTCTTTTTGCTCTTCATCTAGTTCTATATTATCTCCCCTCAACCATTTTTCTTTTTGCTCTTCATTCAATTCAACAATATTTTTATTTATCTGATTTTTTATATTGTGGAGTCCGTCTAGGGAAATTCTTGTCTCTTGTCTTCCTTTTTTATCTATGAAATCTTTTGCAAAATAGAGTCCTATTCCTTCAATTTGAAATAGAGACCAGATTCTCATTATTTGTTCATTTGTGAGATTTCCCGCGAAGATTCTTATTCTATCTCCAGTTCTTATAAACAACTCATTCATTTTTAATTCTCCTAGATAGTTTAGTCCTTCAAGGACTTTTTTCTTTTTTGTTTTGTCTAAGACTTGGAGTTTCATTCTTCTAACTTCCTAATTTTAGCTAAAAAAAATCCATCAGAGTCATTATCGTGTGGATAAATTCTGCAACAATTTTTTATTTCTTCGTGAAGATTCTTTTCATTCCAGGTGGTCATTCCTTGTCTTGTTTTCATTGGTAATTCTATCTTTTCTATTGTTATTTTAAAATTTTCCTTTAGATATTGTATAACTTCTTCATCTTCTTCTGGAGATAATGTACATGTTGAATAAACCATTTCTCCTCCGACCTTTAAAATTTTAAGAGCTTCTGAGGCGAGTTTCTTCTGTATTTTTGCCATACCTTCTATTACTTTAAGATTCCAGATATTCATAGTATTTGGACTTTTTCTTAATGTTCCTTCCCCCGAGCAAGGAGCATCAACGAGAATCTTATCAAATGTAATTTTTTCTTTTTGGCATTTCTGGCAGAATTGTACTCCGTCTTTTTTTGTCACAATTGTATTAGAAACTCCACATCTTTCTAAATTGGTGTTCAGAATTCCGATTCTGCCTAATGACACTTCATTAGCAATAATTGTTCCCTTGTTTTCCATCATCGCTCCGGCCTGTGTTGTTTTGCTTCCCGGAGATGCACAAAGGTCTAGAATAAAATCGTTTTCAGTAGGTTTTAGTGCAAGGATTGACATCATGGAACTTATGTCTTGTACATAATAATAACCCATTAAATGTTCTATTGTCTTTCCGATTTCTCCAGGTTTTAAGTTAGATTCTTGTTTTATTATCATTATTTCTGGGTTTTTTTCTGATAGAATCTTTATTTTCCAACCATAATTATCTAATCTTTTTTTTAGTTCTATTGGGGAAATTTTCAATGTGTTGCATCTAATTGAATTAATTGGTCTTGTGTGGCATATCTTCCAAAATTCTTCTCGGTCTTTCTTATCTGGTAGAATTAGCTCCATTCTTTTCTCAAATTGTTCTTTTGGATTGTATTTGTAGATTTTTTGTTCCATAATTGTTTCCAATCTACCTCTTTTAAATAGTTGATGTTTGTGAGTTGTAAAGATTCTTTGTTAAAGTCTTTATGGAAAGGCTTATAAACCTAAATCTACAAAGTATATCATGCATACTAAGTCTATTAAGTCTACAACTATAAGGATATCTGATGAGACTAAGGTAAAACTTGAAAATTTGGATTTTGTTAGAAAACACACTTTCGATGAGATCTTAGAAGAGCTAATTAAAATTTATGGAGACAAAAAGAAATGAGAAACTTTAAAAAAGACAGAGGTTGTTTT
>CAZJUG010000027.1:8925-10777 GCA_964549155.1 Candidatus Woesearchaeota archaeon | reverse complement strand
CAAGAAATTCGAAAGAAATCCGAGATTATATTAAAAACAAACAACAACTCACAACCTCAAAAGAGGAGGAGAAAGAATGAGCGAACTTAAAACTTTAAAGGATTTCGAGAGAAGTGATTTTAATGAAAGAGAAGAATTTAGTATAGGAACTATTGCAGGAAACAACAATTTAATAAATGAACTAAAAGCCGAAGCTGTGAAGTATTATTTTGATTTGAAAGAACATTATAAAATAGATGAAACAACCAAAGAAGCCTTAATAATTCAAGGGGCTATGTGTTGGATTAAACACTTTTTCAACCTAACCGAAGAAGATTTAAAGGAGGTGAGCGAGTGAGCTTGAGAAATGATTTGAAGATGGCAAGGATTTATGATAAAAAAAATTCTAAATTTCCAAAATCTCCATCGTGGAAACAAATAGTAAAGAGGACTATTCAAGATATAATTAAATGGTTTGGGAGGATGAAATGAAAAAAGATAAAGAGTTTTTTGTAAGAATGTTAGAAGAAGCTCAAGCAATAGCAAAGGACCAAGAGTACAGATTGGAAGTTGCTAAAAAGATGGTTGAACTAGCAAAAGAAAACTTAAAAAAATTTAAGTAAGGAAAATGTGCAAGTTTAAATGCCCGTTGTGCGGGAAAATAATATTTTCCCCAAGAGCACAACCTAAGAAGATGTGTAAAACTTGCAGAAGGAAAATTCAGAATAAAAACGGATGGAGACAAAAAAAACCCATATAGTTAGAATGTTGAGGATGTTATGGCTGAGAAGTGTAGAGAGAGCAGAAGCCATGAAAAGAGCTAAATATTGTTGTGAGAGATGTGGAGTTAAACAATCTAAAGCAAAAGGAAAAGAACAAAAAGTAGAGGTCCATCATAAAGGAGGGGTTGGAAATTGGGATAGAATAATTGCAGTTATAAGAGAAGAACTTCTTTGTCCTCCAGAAAAACTAGAAGTCCTATGTCCGGATTGCCATGATACAGAACATTATGAGTTGGATTAAATGTTCAGTTTGTGGAAAAATGGTTTTTGGAACATACGGAGTAAAAAATAAGAAAATGTGCAAAGATTGTAGAAAAGTCTTAAATAAAATATGGATTAAAAAATCTAAGGAAAAGAAAAAAAATGGGATACAAAAGCAAGAAGAACAGACAAGCATATATCAGAAATCCGCTTGATCTTTCAGATATAAAGCTAGATGTAGGGGAGTTGGACCCCTGGCAAAAAGAAGTCTTTGAGTACAACGGAAACATAGCAATTCGAGCCGGTCGTCAAGTTGGCAAATCTTACATAATGGCAAAGAAGGTCGCTCAGTTTGCCCTAGCCAATAAAGGAGTAAAAATCCTAGTCTCCGCTTCTTCTGAAAGACAGGCGATGTATCTTTATGACAAAATAACTTTCGAGCTTAAATTCTCTGCGAACATGGATGTTTTCGCAGAAACTCCAACCATGAGGAAAACCACTCTAAAGAATGGGAGTGAAATATACTGCCTTCCAACAGGCCTCACAGGGAATCTTATCAGAGGTCTAACTCTTGATGTATGGGTGCCAGATGAGGCAGCATACATCGAATCAGCTGTTTATACATCCATAACCCCAATGCTTTGGATTAGCAAAAAAAAGCGGTCTATGGGCTTTATTTGGGCTTTATCGACCCCTTTTGGGAAGCAAGGCAAGTTTTATGATATGTTCCAGGATGAAACCTTTAAAAATTGGCATATAACTAGCCTAGAATGTTCAAGAATCCCACAAGACGAGCTAGCTAAATGGAAAAGAGAATTTACAAAAATTGAGTATGCTCAAGAAGTTCTAGGAGAATTTATTGATGAAGTCTCCAGACTATTCCCAGAAGC
>CAZJUG010000027.1:4729-8915 GCA_964549155.1 Candidatus Woesearchaeota archaeon | reverse complement strand
TATTCCTCAAAGTTTCTAGGAATTGATGTAGCTCGTTATGGGGGGGATTCGAATGCTTTTGTTGAAGTTCTTTGGGAGAGACCTAAAGCAATTGTAAGCATGGCAGACACAACAGAAAGAGTGAGCTTGGTTGATTCGTTTAACCGAATATCTAAACTCCAAGATGAAAGAAAATATAATCTAATGCTAATTGATGATGGAGGAGTTGGAGGAGGACTTGCAGATTTTCTAATCGAGAAATACAGAAATAAAATCATGTGTTTAAACAATGCTCAAAGGCTCCTAGACAAATGGGGAGAGAAAAAAAAAGCCCTCTTGAAAGAAGACATGTATAGCTATGCTCTAATAAAAATGGAAAAGGGAGAAGTTGAAATCTCAGAAGATTTAGACAATCTCTATATTTCTCTTGCTTCCATGCAGTTTATTTATGAAGGAGATAAAGTCAAGATAACAGGAAGAAACTCACATCTTGCTGAAGCTTTTGTTAGAGCTATGTGGGGGTGTAAAAGCAAACCTTTAAAAGATTTTATGTACTCGTTCTAACATGGCACACACGGGGATTTTAGCAACAAAAGCAGAAATAGATGTTAAGGTAGGAGAAAAAGTTGATACAACAGGCTACACAGAAGCAAACATAAATGCTTCATGCAAACAAGCAGAGGCTTTTATTTCAAATTATTGTAAGTTTGATTTTGTAACAGCATGGACAGCAGGAAATCTAAATGCCGTCTATAAATACATATTAAGTGATTTTGTTTCAGCATGGGTCGCTATGGACTATATTGGCTACAACATGGAGGGATATGGCTCGAGAATCCAAGCAGAAAATCTTTTGATGATTCATCAGATGAAGATTAAAATGATTCTTAAGATGTTAGAAAATAGAGGGGGAGCGGACTTCCTCGCTAAGACATAAATGTTTGAAGATATAGGCGGAGGGTTTAGTTCTAAGAATTGGGGAGGAGGAAAAGACGAGAGAGGAAGCAAACAACCAATTAAAGAAATTGTTGTCTCTAAAGAAAAAGATGGAGATACAGATTCTATTGATGAAGCTATAAAGATTTGTCCAGAAGGAGGAAGAATTAGAATCCTCGAGGGAGAATATTATTTTAAAAATTTTGATGGAATAAAGAATTTTACAAGCATGGAGGGAGATGGAAAAGCTAAGATTTTGATTGACACTGCAGGAATGGACGGAGACCCAATTTATATTTTCAATAAAGAAGGATTAGAATTTAAAAACATAAAATTTGAAGGCACAAATCAAACAGCAACATACATAAATATTTTATCGTTTGCAGGAAGCACAAGGGGAACAAAAAATATAAAAATAAGAGAATGTAGTTTTGAATATATTGGAATTAGATTTTTGGCAGAGGAATATCAACAAGAAGATATTTTTATTGAGAATAATTATTTCGGAGTTAAGTCAGTTGTAAGTATAGAAACTTATGGAGAAATAGAAAAAGGAAAGAATGTTTTTATTTCTGGGAATCTCTTAGAAGATTGTCAAATAGACATGACAGATAACGGAGTGATTATTGGAAATACAATAATAAATGATCCTTCGGAAAACACTTTCGGGATAACTTTACAAGGAGACAGAGGAGGAGTTGTTGCAAATCATATAAAAGCAAAATATGGAATTTTCTTATTAAATGGTGTTGGAACAGGATTTATAATATCTGGAAATAATTTAACAGATTGCACAAATAAGATAAGCGGAGATAGCACCGTTGGAACTTCAAGAAATGGTCCCGCTCATTTTTATGGAAATGTAGAAGCAACCGGCACAATCACAGGTTCGAATTTATCTGGGACAAATACTGGAGACCAAACAAGTATGAGTGGAATCTCAGATACAATGGCTAACTTTGATATTGCATTAAGTGATGGAAGTTTTGCTTATTCTGGTGGTGCCTTCCATGATGGATTTAGTGATTATGTTGCGAATGAGCATATTGATTGGACAGCTTCATCTTCAAATTTAGATACTAGTGGAACAATAGGAGCAAGTTATTTTATATCTGATGTTGCTGTTGGCACTGCCCCTTATCAATGTACTTCAACAACTCTCAATACTAATCTTAATGCTGACATGGTTGATGGTTGTCATGCTTCAAGTTTAATAAGTCCAACAGGGGCAGTTATTCAATTTGCTGGAAGTGCTGCTCCTTCCGGTTGGCTTATTTGTGATGGTTCGGCTATCGATAGAACAACTTATGCAGCTTTATTCACAGCTATTTCTACAACTTATGGAGCTGGAGATGGCTCAACAACATTTAATATTCCAGACTTAAGAACAAGGGTAGCTGTTGGTAAAAATGCTAGTGGAACATTTAAAAATTTAGGGGCAACGGGAGGAGTAGAAACACATACTTTGACGACCGATGAAATGCCGAGTCATACTCACACTCAAAATAGCCATACTCACACTCAAAACCTTCATAGCCATGTCCAACAGGCATATTTTGAAGGATATGGAGTTCGAGATATGGCGGCAGAATCAGGAACAACGGGAGGGGCTAAAACATTCACCTTGGCTGGACAAGGGAGCGCTGTTCTATCAACTAAAACAACTAGAGCAACAAACCAGTCAACAACAGCAACGAATGAAAATACTGGTGGAAGTGGGGCACATACAAATCTTCAACCTTACATTGTTTTAAATTATATAATAAAAACATAGATTCCGAAAGGTTTTGCTTTATTTTTACAGCCAGATTTTATTATCCTTTATAGAAATAATATTTGCTTTCTCGAATAAACCTAGAATCTCCTCGACTTCAGATTCCCTAGAACCTGTCTCAATTGCACAATTTGCAACCATAGCAGACTTCTCAGCTGTTTCTTTGTTCTTAGCCTTCAAAGTGTCCAAAACTCCTTTAAGCCAATTTGTGATTTTGGTTCTTCTTGTTGTGTATTGCATAATTAGTTCCTCCTTTCAATTTATTTATTTGTTCTCGGTGAAAATCAATAGTTCTCATTAAACCTTCGATTTGCTCTTGATGAAATTGCATAAGTTTAGAAATCTTATTTTTATTGAAGTCGTTATTTATGCTTGGATTAGAGCCTTGCAAAAGTGTCTCGATAATATAACCTTGTCTAAAGATTTCTTGAACAGAGACTTTAATGTCTTTAAGTTCTGCTAATTGTTCTTCCGTGATGTAAATACTCCTTGAAGCCATAAGATAATTACATATAGGTAGTATTTAAACCTTTCGTTTTTTTTTCTTTTTTTTCTTTTTTTCTAGGGGTATGTATGTAAATGTAAAATAATTACATGTATGTAGTAGTAGTTATTAGAATAAAACAAAAAGGGTGGGAAAAAAAAGAAAAAAAAAGTTTAAGAGAATTAAAAGAGTTTATTTCCCCACCTCAAAGGGTGATTCTCTAGGAGTTGAGGGAAGCTAACTTATTTAAACTTAGGTAGCTTAGTGCAAACTGGGTTTGCACTAAAAGTTGATTCTAAGAAGATTCCCACCAATCCAATTTAATTTTACTTTGAGGAAATGGGGAAATTAGGGGAGAGAAAGTTCGTATAATCCGGCTTATCTACACTTTTTTAACAAAAAGCACACTTCGTTGTACGATAAGCAAGATTATACGCTCTCGAGCTTTGCTAACTTTCTCTCCCTCATCATCCTTCACCCATCCCCTAACCCCTTCCCATCCGGGAAGGGGATCTAAGCCGGCTCACTTCGTTCGCCGGCTTCGAATTAGATTATATAGATTCTGTCCACCCCAAAACTTCCACTTCGTTTCAGTTCTAATTCCACAACCGCCACAGAAACAATATAATCTAATGCAAATTAGAATTTACTTTGAATTAAGGTACCTTAGTGCATAAAGTAAATTCTATAAATCAAATAGGACTTAACCTCGCACCCAGAGACAACATCATTTAATTTATTTGTGTTGTCTCGGGCAGAGTGTTAAGTCCAATCCTATCATAAAAGGTTTATGTCGTAACAAGTTACCACATAAACAAATCACTATTCCGGCTCGCTTCGCTCGCCGGAAAGAAAAAGAACCGCTCCGTTGTCCTACTAAAACGGACAACTCCACTAAGAAACTTATGTTATCGCCACCAATTCTTCCTCCAATATTGTTCATCTTAATACTAAATAAGTCTTGTTCCTCGCCTAAAAAAGACCAAAAAGAGTATTTTTTAATGAAAGTAAAT
>CAZJUG010000027.1:0-4629 GCA_964549155.1 Candidatus Woesearchaeota archaeon | reverse complement strand
CATAAAAAAACACTAAAAAAGACTAAAGTAAATCATAAAAAAACACTAAAAAAGACTAAAGTAAATCATAAAAAAACACTAAAAAAGAGCGATTCTTGATGTTGAAATGTTTATATATATTATGCACACTAGAAAATTTTTAACACCCCTAAAACAAAAGCAAACTCTTAAAAACACAATTCTACTTAAAATTACATGGGATTGCTAAGAGTTGGAAACTTAACCACAACAGACTATACAGGACAAAAAACAGAAGTCTCAGCAGGAAATGAAGTTCTAAACTCCCCAACATACATGGACGAATCCACCTATACTCCAGAAACATCTAAATGGCTTTACTACTATAAAAACATCCCCCAAGCAAAGGCAATCGTAGAAACTCTAGTTAAATGGGTCTTCGGAAAAGGATATGGAAATTCAGACCCCAAAGAAATAAAGAAACTTGAAAAGATTGTCGGCAACGGAAAGGAAAATGCCCTAAGAGTTCTAAAGAATCAATTTCGTACTAAGCTAGTCATAGGCTCATCTTATGCTCACATAGTCAAAGACAATCAAGGGAGAATGACAAATCTCAAACCCCTTAATCCAGAGACAATAAAAGAAGTTTACAACAAACAAGGGATTCTCCAAAGATATGAACAACAAATCGGACTTCAAAAAATAAGAGAATTCAAACCAGATGAAATACTTCACATGACAAACGGAAGAATAGGCGATGAAATGGGAAGTCCTTCAATCTTTGAAGTCCTGGAAGACCTTCTTGATACAAGAAAGGAAGTAACAGAAGATTGCCGAACATACTTCCACAGACTTGTAAAGCTTATGATTTTATATGAATCTGAAACAGACGATGAAACAGAAATAGCAAGACAAACAGCAAAGCTAAATCTTGCTTTTAAAAAGAATGAATCTGTCATCGTTCCTAAAGGAACTTTGAACCAAGCAACAAAACAAGACATAACACATCAAAAAGGCTCTCTTTCTCCTCTTGATTTCTATAAACAAATCATCAGAGACTTCACAACAGCTTGTGGAGTTCCAGAGTTAATAATGGGATGGTCTGCAGATACAACAGAAGCTTCTGCAAAAATTGTTTATCTTGCATGGGAGCAAACAATTGAAGACATGCAACTCGAGATAGAGCAAGATCTCGAAACACAACTTAACATAAAAATAAATTTAGAGTTCCCTGCAACAATCGAGGAGCAACTAATGAGAGACCAGAAAAAAGATGGCTCTATACAAGGAGAGAAAAAAAGTGATTTAGTTCCAAAAGTTAGTAAAATAGGGGAAGGCAACCACAGATGATAGAAGCAGAATTTATAGCATTTATTTCTAATGTAGGTTTTCCTATTGCGATATGTACATGGTTTATTCTAAGAACTGAAAAAGTTATAAACAACAATACATCAGCGATGAATAATTTCACTAACATGACTAAAAAATGCCAAATAGAAAAAAAATAAAACCCTGTTGTAATTCTAAAATACTCACGAAAGATTTAAATAGTAGAATATCTAAAAATAAATCATGGTCGAAGAAACAGCTAGTCAAGAAGCAAAATCTAACGAAGGAGATAATAATACAGAATCAAGCAGTGATGATGTTGGCTCTGATATTTCTCCTTTGGAACTTGCTAAAAAACTTAACGAGGAGAGTAAAGAAACTCTTAAAAAGATTTCTGAGGAAAGGAAAAAAATAGAAAGAGCAAGTGCTGATCTCCTAATCGGAGGAGGCTCTCTTGCAGGTAACACAATACAAAAACCTAAAATAAAAACACAAGACGACTTAGACCAAGAAGTCGCCGAGCAAATAGCAAATTCTATAAAATGATGTTTTGTTTTCAAACCGGAATTGAATCTTATCTTTTAATTATGATTCTCTTAGGAGTAATAGGCCTTCTGATGAAAGCCTACCAACTAAAAAGAAACATTGATTTAAAATAAAATGCACCTCTATTTTATTTCTCGTGGGGTAAAGCATGCTCGAGACTTATTCGTCTCTCATATGCAAAGCCAATTTTTCCCCTGGAAAAGAAAAGTTTTAAAGACAGGAAAGGAAAAAACAACATGGGTTCAAGGTGCCTTAAGACCTGTTGAATTATGGGAATATGTTTTTCCAGAAGAATCTTTAAACGAAGTTCTTGCCATGATGGGAATTGACCCAAAGAGAAAAGACTATGCTCTTGATAAAGTGAGACAAAAAATTCTCCAAAAAGCTCTCGGTGCTAAACCAATTCCTAAGAATCTTCCGAGAGCAGAGAATCTAAGGCTCATAATAAATAAAGGTGTGTCCGCCCACCCAATAGGAATTAAGAAAGACAAGAGAGCAAAGGTTGAAGCATGGGGATATGAACAAGAAATGCTTTGAAAGCAAACCTTTATAAATAATTTATTTCTAATTGAAGCATGGCTAATGAAGCATTACTCCTTGAAAATACAAGAAAGACTTCTACAAGTTTCACAGTAGCAGATGACACACAAATTCCTGAAGGTTCTTTATTGGTTTTAACAGGAGATAGAACAGCAACAAAGCACAGCACAGGGGTAGGAGATGCTTTTGTTGGAATCGCAAATGCTGAAAAAGTTGCAAATGATGGAACTACTTCTATTGGTGTTTGGGATGATGGAATTTTTGAACTAACTTCAAGCGGTGCAATAACAAGAGGTCATAAGGTTATAACTTCTAATGTTGCTAATGTAGTTGAGGCTTTGACTTCTGAAATGCAAGCAAGCAGTGCTTTGATGATTGAAGATATAATTGTTGGAACTGCCTTAACAACTGCTTCTGGAAATAAGGTTGTAGTTAAAGTTTCGAGGATGGGTAAATAATGACATACGATACACAAATGGGTGATGGAGGATTAAGGAAAGAAGTTATTGACAAAACTCTTAAAATCTTCGCAGGAAAGAAATATATTTTTAAAGATGTTTTAACAATCGCAACTAATGTAGGTTGGTCAAATTCTTATTGGAGAGAAGATCCTTCGGTTCTTACAACTCATGCAACTAGCCCAATTAGAGGACTACCTCGAGGTGCAACTTTCCCACAAGCTAGACCAAAGTTTGAGGAAATAACAACTTATGTTGAAAAGTATGGCTTAGAAACTACAATTTTCTGGGAAGATATTTTAGCAGGAAAATTAGATGTTGTTGCGAGAAGCTTAAGCAAAATAATTGAAGCAATAGTCTCAAATGTAGATTCTGGAATAAGAGCTTCTATCGTCGCTAGTCCAACAGCTTCTTTAGCAATTGAAGCAGGCTTTGAATGGGACACAGCAAGTGCAGCTATAATTGACAACTTAGAAGAAGCAGAAGAAAAGATTGGAACTGCAAATTATGATACATCAAACTTAATGGTTATCGTAAATCATAGAGATAAGAGAAGCATTATAAACTATCTTGTCGCTAATGGACAAAAACTAGCTTCAATCACAGACGAGAAATTAAGAAATAAGAGTGGAGTAATTGGAACACTTGGAAATAAAACATTTATGGTTTCTCCAAATGTAGAAGCAAGCGAGGCTTTCGTTCTTGTTCCTAAAGTTTGTGGAACATTCAGACAACTTTATCCTTTGTCTTCGGCAATTAAAGAAATGGACCCTTTCGTTTCTCAAACAATCAAGGCTGTTGAAGTTGGAAGCACAGAAATAACCGACCCTTTAGCGATAGTGCATATCACAAACACAAAGTCCTAAATGCTTTTCTTTTTTCTTTTTTAAACCTTTCTTCTTTAGTTGTAATTTTAAAATACTCACAAAAGATTTAAATACTTCTATGATCTCCTTTTTTTGAAAAGGAGGATAAAAAGCATGGAAGAACAAAAACCAAATCTTGATGGATGGGATGATTTTGCCGGACAATGGCTAAAAGCAGACTTAATAAAGCAGTGGCCTGTGAGCCTCGCTGTAATTGATGTCGATGGAGAAGTAGTTGATGGCAGACCTAAAATGTGGATAGTTACAGAGTATCCGGCTGGCATGCAAAGAAATCTCAATATAAACAAGACAAATCAAAACTTCATAAGGTCAAAGAATCTTTTCCCGAGACAACTTATTAACAAAGTTTTAGTTTTCGATAAGTGTAGAGTTCGAGACCCAAAAGGAGTTATGGTTGATAGTTTTGAGTTGATTGAGATTAAAGACAAAGCATGAGTAGTTTAAACATAGTTATCCTTAGATATTGGAGCCTTCAAAAAGGTTGGACAATTGAAAGCAGACTAATAAACTAATCACAAACAATTTATTATTTTTTTCTCTTTTTATTTTTAAAGAGAGCAAACACAAAAGGAGAGGTCGTCTAGATGGCCTAGGACACCCAGTGGCTTGGGAAACGGAGGTTCAAATCCTACCCCCTCCCGCGAATAAAAAAAACATGGAAGAAAAACAAAACCTAATAACCCCAACAATAGGAGACTTGAAAGAATCTGTCGAGATGGAATTGACAGCTAAAGGGGTATATAAATGGACCATCAAACTCCGAGAAGAAAAAATCGGAATTGAAATTGTCGAGAGATTCAAAACTATTGAATCTGAACTCTGCAAAAAGTTTCCAAATAATGTTATGGGGGGAGAGAAATGACACTTGAACAACTTAAATCCGAACTTCAAGAGAAAGAAAAAGGAATAGT
>CAZJUG010000026.1:0-11355 GCA_964549155.1 Candidatus Woesearchaeota archaeon | reverse complement strand
AAGCAAAAAGTTGCCCTTCAAGGGCAACCCTTTAGGGCGAGGAGGATGTCACATTTAGAGGTTGAACTCATGTCGGATATAATACAATTGAGTCTTATCTTTTTAGTTGTCTTGGGAGTCTCGGTTATAATGAGATTGTTAAAACAACCCCTTATTATAGGATACATTCTTTCAGGAATCATTGTTGGTCCTTTTTTTATGAATCTAATGGGTGGAATGGAATCAGTAGAACTCTTTTCTAACTTCGGAATTGCATTACTTCTTTTCATTGTGGGGTTAAGTCTCTCACCAAAGATTATTAAAGAGGTTGGAGGAGTTTCTTTTGTTACTGGAATCGGACAGATTATATTTACTTCTTTGATTGGTTATCTAATTGGAATTTTACTAGGGTTTAGTTGGATTGTTTCTATTTATGTTTCAATTGCCTTGACTTTTTCTTCTACGATTATTATGATGAAACTTCTTTCTGATAAGGATGCTTTAGAAACTCTTTATGGAAAAATTTCTAGAGGATTTTTACTTGTCCAAGACTTTGTTGCAATATTTATCTTGATAATATTTTCTTCTCTTGGTTCTGGTGGTGCGGCTAGTACTATTGTTAGTGTTCTATTAAAGGGGGCTTTTTATCTTGCATTACTTATCCCCATTGCAATTTTTGTATTACCTAAATTTGAATCATTCTTTTCTAAGTCACAAGAATTTTTATTTCTTTTTGCGATTGCTTGGGGATTGGGACTAGCTTCCCTATTCTTGGGTGCAGGATTTTCAATAGGTGTTGGGGCTTTAATTGCAGGAATATTGCTTTCAATTTCCCCATATAGTTTTGAGATAAGTGCAAAGATAAAACCTCTTAGAGATTTCTTTATAATTTATTTCTTTCTATCTCTTGGTGCACAAATGGTTTTTGGTGGGATGGGTCCATTGATCTTCGCAGCGATAGTTTTTTCAGTTTTTATTCTAGTTGGGAATCCTCTAATTGTTCTAGCTCTTATGGGTTTAATGGGCTATAGTAAGAGGGTTGGTTTCATGGCAGGTTTAACAGTTGCTCAGATCTCTGAATTCTCTCTAATACTAATTGCATTGGGTGTACAAGTAGGCCATTTACCTATTGAGATTCTTTCTTTTGTGACTTTCATTGGTCTTTTCACAATTGCAGGTTCTACATACATGGTGATGTATTCTGAGAAGATTTATCCTTTCTTCGCTAGATTCTTGTCTGTATTTGAAAGAAAGAGGATTATAGATAAAGAATTCAATAAGGAAATTCCAGATTATATTCTTATTGGGGAAAACAGAGTTGGTTTTTCAATTATGGAGTATTTGATAAGGAAAAGTAAAAATTATCTTATCGTTGATTTTAATCCGACAAGGATAAGAAAGTTAAGGTCTAGGGGAGTTAAATGTTTATTTGGAGATGTTTCTAATCCAATCTTTTTAGAAGATGCAAATTTCCAGAATGCCAAGATGATTATATCCACAGTTCCAGAGTTAAGTACAAACATTATGCTTTTGAAGAAAGTAAGAAAATTAAATCCTCAAGCAGTTCTTATTGTGGTTTGCAATAGAGTTTCCGAGGCATCAATTCTATATCAAAATGGGGCAGATTTTGTTTTAGTTCCAAATATTTCTGCAGGAATTGATTTGGAAGAATTACTTGAAAAGTTCGATTTGGATAAAGATTCTTATGTTCGAGAGATGAGAAAACAGATAAGGTTGTTTGAGCGAAGGATAAAGTTTTAGGCATTTTAAGGCATTGCAACATTCCTTACAGACTTTTCAACTTTTTCTCTTAATATACGGGGAGTAAATGGTTTGAGTATATAATCATCTGCCCCATGAGATAATGCTTCTCTTACAGAATCTGAACCATTTTCACTCGTACACATAATAACATAAATGGATTTATAAGATTCATCCCTTTTTACCCTATCTAAAACCTGTATCCCATCCATGCAAGGCATATTGATATCTAAGAATAGAACCATTCTTTCTAAGGCTTTTCGTTTTTTTAAGTCGTCAAGTGTTCTAAGAACTTCGATGCCATTTCCAGCAAAATATACTCTTCTAGGAATCAGGGTTCCCCAAAGTTTTCCTAAACAATTTTTTATTAATCTATACATGAGAGTATTATCATCTGCAATCATATAATCCATAGAATCCCCAATGCTAAATTATTTATAAGTTTTTATATAACCAGATATATTATGGATTCTTCTTAGGAGGGTATCTTGAGATAATCCTTGTAAGTCTTGTATCTGTTAAATGTCTTAATGTTCTACCTGTTTGAAAAACATCTACGATTAGTTTTTTGTTCCTCAAATCTCTTACTTCTCTTGCCATATGTTCTTCACCTACAATTCTCAAGGAGTTTCTTTCATAACTGGGGGGTATTTCTCCTACCGTGCTCTGCGATTTTTCTACATTTATTATATAGGTTTCTTCTAATGTGTATTTCATCTTAATAATCTCAGAATAAGTTTCCGAGGTACTACACCTCTTATTTGGTTTAATAAGCAGTATTTTTAAATCTTTTGAGATGAATTTTTTTGTAATTTAGTTAGCTATATCTTTTCTGTTCAAATGCCCCTACGAGGCTCAGAAAATCAAAACTATTTTCTGGGACTTAAATTCTCTATAAATCAAATTAAAGTATTTGCACCTCTCCTCGGTTCAAATGCCCCTACGAGGATTTGAACCTCGGTCGCAGAGACCGCAACCCTGCATTCTATCCAGGCTGAACTATAGGGGCCTTAAATTCCTTGGAATTAGATTTATTAAGCCTTTTTGTTTTAGTCTTTTATGGCATTAAATGATGGAGAGTTTAATTTTCCAGAGGCGGAGTTAGTGAAGTCTACTGAAATTTGTAAAAATTGTAAGAATATAGTTGTGGGGAAAGGAAATGCAAATGCAAAGATTCTTTTTGTTGGCGAGGCTCCAGGAAGAAATGAAGATGAACAGGGTTTTCCTTTTGTTGGAGCTGCAGGAAAAAACTTGGATAAACTTTTATTGGCAGTCGGATTGAGTTTAAATGAAATTTATATAGCTAATATTTTGAAATGTCGCCCGCCAGAAAATCGAGGACCATTGCCTGAGGAGATTAAAATGCATACTCCTTGGTTAGTTAAACAGATAAAAGAAATGAAACCCTCTGTTGTTTGTTCTTTAGGAAACTATTCTACAAAATTTTTTTTATCTGGAGGGGATGTGGATAAAATGGATAAGCAACCGGGCATAACTTCCTTACATGGAGAGGTTAGGGATTTAGAGTTTTGTGGGTTGATAATGAAGTTGATTCCTCTTTTTCATCCTGCAGCAATAATATACAATCAAAAATTAAAGCCTCTTTGGGAGAATGATATGGAAGTTGTTAAGAAAGAAATCTCTCAAAAAAGTTTGTTTTAAGCCTCGATAGCTCAGTTGGTAGAGCAATTGCTTCGTAAGCAATAGGTCACGAGTTCGACTCTCGTTCGAGGCTTTCGGATTCTCACTCTTCGCTCTAAGAGGTAGAGCTTCAGATACAGAAATTAGGAAAATTTCTGTCCTTTCAACTCTTGCGAGTGTGAAAGTTTCGACTCTCGTTCGAGGCTTTTTATTTCTTTGAACTTATAGTGTGCTTCGGATGTCTTTGTTTTGCACTTTTCACAGAAATCTGAAAGAGAATATGTGTTACAATTAAGACATTTCTTTAGTTTGAAGGTCATTTTGTTTTCTTATCTTCTATGGTTAGTTCACAAATACATTTTTTTGACTTTTTTTCTATCTGTTCTGTAAACTCTTCCATTAATTGGTTTGCTTTTTTGTAATCTTCGGATTTTAATGCTACGAGGTAATTTCCTGCGGAGACATAAATTATCTTTACTTTTTCATTATCTACATTAAGTATTTCTTTTATTTTATTAACTCCGTCAGAATCCAAACATTTTAGTTTTACAACTTTTTTTATTTCTACCTCTTTTTTCTTTTTTTCAGTAAGTTTTTTTACTTTCTCAATAAATTCTGGAGGTATATATTCGCTGAGTATAGTCTCGTTTTCTTGTGCTTTTAAAATAAATGTTGTTAATTCTTTAAATTTTTCCCTTAATTTTTCTATGACTTCAGGAAATTTTTCCTTTAAAATTGCTTTTAGACCTATTTCAATATCTTTTTCTTGTTGATATTTTTCAAGAGTTTCCTTTTTCTCTCTTGCTGTGACTCTTCTTAAAGAGAGGTCTATATGATTTGGAGAAATTCTTAGTACCTTACACACTATCAGTTTATTTGGAGCTACATACTCTCTTAAGTTTTTTATCCTTCCAGGAGCTATTTCGGAAGTTACAATTGTCCCCCTCTTACCTTCGGGCAATTTCACAAACACATTCATGTTTTCTATCTTTTCCACAGTTCCCAGCACTATAGAGTCTTCTTCAAGTTCCATAGAATGTTATACTCTAGTACTCTTTTAAAGATATTGTTTCTAAGAATTAGTTAAGGACTTCTTCTACTCTGGCTCTGATTTTTGCATTTCCGCCAGAAGGCAATGCTAAAACTCCTTCACATTCAATACAATGAACTTTTGAGGAAGCCTTTCCAAAGATAATCTGAGATTTCTTACACTTCGAACACTTAACTTTGATAAATTTTGCTTCTCGTTTCTTTTCCATAGAATTTGGCTGTTTTTGGGCTTTTTAAAGATTTCTTTTAGGCGATTTAGATTTTTATTACTTCTACTTCTAAATTTCTCTTTAATTCTTCTAAGAACTTTTGTTCATCTTCTCTTTTAATTAGACAACCTGCAGCTTTTTGATGACCCCCAACTTCGGCTTCTATGCTCAAAACTGTTCTTTCTAGTACTTCTTTAAGGTTTTTAGTTCCTTCTCCGGAAATTCTTGCTGAAACTTTTATTTTGTCTTCATTGTATGCCATTCCAATTAGAACAGTTCCTCTTTCATAAACATTTGATGACGAAAGCATTGAACAGACTGTGCCAATTATGGCATCTTTTATCTTCTCTTGAGCATTCAAAATTACAAATCCAGAACCTTGAATTTTATCTAGACTTTCTGCAGTCTTCAATCCTTCAAGAATCTCTTTTCGATACTTTATGTAAATGTCTTGAGCTTTTTCGTAGAAGCCTTGTATTTCTAAACAGAATGAAAGGGCGAGGTCTGAGTGTCCGAGTCTTGAGCATGCATTTATTAGCACACTTATTTCTCTTCCGTCTTCTTTTCTGTTAAAAAACTTTAAGATATATATATTTCCAAGAATTTCTTCTGGATTTAGCTGAGTTCGTCTTCTGAGCATGATAGAAGTTATCAGTTTTGAAGATTCTTGTTCATCCAATTCATGAAGGCTTTTATTTGGAGAAATTCCATTTTCTCTTAGGATTTCTAATACTCCTTCTTGTGAACCTGTAACTCCAGGTATGTAAAAAGAGGTTGAATATTCTAGAGATCTTCTCAAAGGTCTTGTTGCTGAAAAAATAAGAAGATTTTTCTTCACTTCGACTTCTTCTGCATCTTCTATTATTTGTTGATATTCTTTTGAAAGTTCCTTTTCGTGTCTGTCTCCAATCATTCCAATTATTGCGAGTCTTGCCAAGTCTTTATTTTTATTACTTATAGACTTAGCAAAATAATAACAGAGTCCAGCACTACATATTTCAGTATTGTCTATTAGATGAGGGTTGATTATTCTAACTTTTTCGTTTATTTTTGACGGATCAATTTCGTGGTGGTCTATGATAAAAACTTCATTTTCGAGGTTATTAAAATAGTCTAAGCTGTTTGAGGCTAAATCTGTAAATAGTAGTATTTCTCTTTTATTTCTCTCAATTTCTTGAACTAGGATTTGTTCTTCTATTCCTTTTATTATTCTAACAGAGAATCTTCTGTTTAATCTTTTTAGGGTTTTTGTAATTATTGCTGCAGAAGTAATTCCATCAGTGTCATAATGGCTTATAACTCTTATTGGCTTGTTTTCTGTAAGTCTTAAAAATTCTTTTGAGATGGTATCTATAGTTTTTATCATTTTCCTCTTTTGAACTAGTTTCTAAAAGAGGTCTTGTTTATAAAGTTTTATATGATTTTCTGGAAATTATTAATTTTTTAGGTTTTAAAGAATTATTTAGCTTTTCTTTCTGCATACTTCTTCAAGGCATTTGTTTTTCCCTGTGCTTTTTGCAGTTTATGCTTCGCTTTTTTGTCAGTTATATTGTTTTTGAAGTGTTCTTTCAGTTTTTCTAGCTTATTTTCTGCATTTTCTCTATCGGAATCTCTGTATATTTTCAGTTCTTTTAAATAATCCCCCAGTTTCTTTCCGTATACTCTCGTTGTAGGTATACCATACTGGTCTCGGAGTATTATTCCTATTTGTGCAGGGGAATTTTTCTCTGCTAGTTGTGAAATTAGCTTTTTCAAGTCTTCTTCAGTTGTTTTTAACCAAATTGGTTTCTTTTCTTCTGATTTTTTTGCTTTTACCATTTTTTTTGATATGAAGGTTGCTTTTTAAAGGTTTGTTTCGTGTTTCTGTTGTAGGATTTTTAGAACACCAAGTTTTTTAAACTGAAATTATTAGATTATTCTGATAGCCCTGTAGTTGAACTCCTTTTCTTTCACAAAAGCAATTGAAAATTGCCTGTTCCTCCAAATTCGAAATCCATAAATTTGAAGGCAAAGAAAAGCTCCTCCTAACTACAGAAAATAGTAATTTTCTGTCCTTTCAAAACAGAATCTAATATTTTGAAAGCAAATGAAACTTCATATAGTGAAATCTTGTTCTGAGGGACTACAAAGTATTTAAAAACCTTGAATGTTTTAGATTGATTCAATAGCCCTGTAGTCTAGCGGTCAAGGATACAGCCCTTTGGAGGCTGTGACCCCGGTTCGAATCCGGGCAGGGCTATTTTTCTATTTGTGGATTCGAACCTCCAGAAAAACTTTTGCAGTTGTGTCATAATTTGTTTTGTCAACAGCGAAAGTTTTTGTTCTAACTCACAATTCACTCTTGCTATTATTTAATATACAATTTATTTCTGCAAGAGCAAATTGCTCTCCTCGCAAAATACTCCTCTCAGAATGATCTAATTTGCTATTTATTCTTGCTCAAAGTGTTTTGCTCGCCGGGCAGGGCTATTAATGTTTATATCTTCCTCGAGATTCAACTTTTCTCAATTGTTCTAAAACTTTTTTGGAATCTTTTAGAATTTCGTATCCTTCCAGAAAATTTTTGAATAGGTTCTCATAGTTCTGCCAGTGTTTTGCTTCTAGAGCTTGTTTGATGAGATGGAGATCTACAGCTCTATCTTCTATTCTTTTAGAAATGAAACCTAGTCCAAAATCAATTATGTAAATTTTTTCATCTTTAAGAATTACATTTGAAGTGGTTAAATCTCCATGGACTATATCTTCTTCGTGCATTTTTGCAACCTGTTTTCCGAGCTTTTTCATAGTTTCTTCTTGTCTTTTTTGAGAATAGGAATTAAGGCTCTCAGAAAGTTTGTCTCCAGGTATATATTCCAATGTTAAGGAAAATTTTTCTTGTTCTTTAATTTCTGGGACATTCATTATTTTTTTAGCTTTTTCTAGTATTTTTGCTTCTCTTTTTGTTCTAGACTTCCTTATTTTTTCGTCTAAGTCTGAATTTCTATAGGATTTTGGAATTCTTTCTTTTATGATGTTTTTTTCTTTTATAAAAATTATTGCTTCTGCTCCTTTAGATATAATCTTATTCTTCATCTTCTTGTAGTTTTGGCTCTCTTTTAGTTCCAAGTTTTGAGTGAATGATTCTCTGTATTCTAATTCTATCTTTTATCTCTTGTTCTCTTCGTTTTATTCTTTCTAAGGGAGTTTCATATCTTCTTTCTTTCAATTCGTTTCTTATTTTTTCTCTTTCTGTTTCGTTTATGGAGACTATCATTTCTTCTTTTATATTATCTGTTTCTTTTTTTGTGATATTTTTTTTAGTGTAATAATATGGTTTTATTTTTTCACAAATTTCTTTAAGCCTTACTTCTCCTTCTTTTGAAAGTTCTGCTGTCAGTTCATTAAGTGAAAATTTGTCTGTCAGGTGATATGTTCTTTTTATGTATTGTTTTAGGATTATGGTCATTTTTTGTAGTTCTTGTCTTGGATTGGGTTCCATTATCTTTTTTAGGATAGTTACTTCGGGTATTTCGTTTTTATTGTTTTTTCTGGATTTTTTTATAGCTAGAACTAGGAATACTATTCCTGAAATGAGAATTATAAATGAAATAATAATTGTTGTGTTCATCTTGCCTCTTTGTCCTTATAGCAGGGAAATATTTAAATACCTTCGTATTATCTTCTTTTCATGAAAAAAGGGAAATTATTTGGGGTGACATTTGTATTTTTACTTTTAGTGTCTGTTTTTTCTTTTGTCGTCGCTGAAAGTTCTCAAGATTCTAATAATTTAGTGGTTTTTGAAGGGTTGATGAAATTTTTTGATAAACTTTTTATGGGAATAACTGGTTTTGTTGTTGAAGGAAATGAGGTTTTTGATGTCGGTTCTGATGTTCCATCTTCTGAAGCTAGTTCTTCTGTGGAAGAAAGTATTGTGGAAGTTCCATCCTCTGAGGAAAGTTCTTCAGATGAAGAAGTTCCTGTAGAAGAAGTTGTTGAGGAAACTCCTGCAGAAGAGATTGCTGAAGAAATTATGGTTCCTCCATTACCTCCAGAACCTGTTTTAGAAGTTCCAGAGGAATCAGGAGAAATTGGAGGAGATTTAATCGAAGAGGAACCTTTGAATGAAAGTATTCCTAGTGAAGAAGAAAGCAATGAAACTGTTGGGGAAATTTTAAACGAAACAATTGAAGATTCTATTAATGAGAGTATAGAGATTCCAACTAATGAAAGTGAGGAGATTCTTTCTAATGAAAGCATAATTGATGAGACGGGGGAGATTCCAGATGTTCCTATTACAGAGCCTTTAGTTAATGAAAGCTTAGAAGGATTAAATCAAACTTCAGTTGTAAATGAAACTTTGGTTAGTTCTAGGGTTGTTGTTGGGAGACCTGTTAAGTGGGTGAAAAAGATTGTTGTTGAGGGTGAAGGAAAACTTGAAAGTGAGTTGCCTAAACAAGCAGAAGGTATTGTTGTAAAGACAGGGGAAGAGGCTAGAGTTGCTGAGAGAGAAATTGAAGAAGAAAATGATGTTATAACTAGTGCAAGTAAGAGAGAAATCATTTCTATGACTGGAAATGCTGTTAGAATTTCTAGCGGAAGAGGGTTTTTGACTAGATTGACTGATTGGTTATTTAGGGGTGTTACTGGAAAAGTTATATATGAAGAGGCTTTGGAGGTTTCTGTTTCTGGTGATTCTTTAGTTGTGGATTTAAGTGATGTTTCGTCTTCGGAAGATATTGCTATAGAATATTATACTCCTGGACCTGAAGTTAGGGAAGAGGTTTTTGTTGGTGGAAAAAGAGTTGTTGTTTATGATGATAATGAGATTGGATATGAAAACATTTTGGCTTATACTCTTCTTGAAGGTGAACTTCAGATTGAGGAAAATGATTTGAATAGATTGAGACTTTATTGGATTGGAAAGAATGGGAACAAAACTAGTGAAGATTTTGAAGCTTTTGATTTGGATGAAGATGGGTTGATTGATTATATTGAATGGAATGTTCCTCATTTAAGTGAGCAAGAATATGAGATTATACTCATAACAAAGGCTTCACATTTGGATTCAAACAGGGAATTCATTGAGAATGTTTTTGAAGAAGTTTCTGAATTAGATGGGGTTTGGTTTTCTGTTACAGATGGTAATTATCTAAGAGTTGTATTTGAGCAGAATTTAGTTCTAGGAAAGGATATGACTATTTATGCTAAAGGAACAGGAACAATTAATGTTTACAATGAAAATTCTGCTAAATCTATAGGGGAATTTGTTGTTGATGGAGAAAATGAGTATAAGATTTACCCTGATTATACTAATAGTGATGTTTATGATTTATTGTTTTCAGGGAATATAGAAGTTGATTATATTGTTGATCCTGAAGAGTTGCCTTATATTTATTATAACGGGAGTAAGTTGTACATTCATCCGACAGATAATTCCGCTGGTGCGGTTTGGGGATGTTCTGGAATAAATACTGGAGCATCGTCTGATACTAATGGTACTGCAAATACGATAGCAGCAAGTGCTTGTACAGGACCAAAAATATGTGCTGATTTAGTTTCCGAGGGATATGAAGATTGGTATTTGCCTGCAAAAAATCAATTATCTACAATGTATGACCAGAAAGATAATGTAACTAAGGGAGGTTATGCAGGAACATGGGCAGATTATGTGGCTGACTATTACTGGTCGTCTACTGAGCGTTCGGACGATCCAGAGTACCTCGCATGGCATGTGGACTTCATTGATGGCGTCGTGACCGATGTCGATAGGGACGGCAGTGCCCGTGTGCGGTGTGTTAGGGATTATACTGAACCAGCAGGACTTCAATGCGGAGATACTATAACCTCTGACTTAACATTAACTGAAGATTTAACTTGTGAAGGAGATGCTTTAATTATAGGCGCAGATAATGTTACAATTGATGGTCAAGGATTTACTATTACAGGGAATGTTAATGCTTCGAATGCTACTGGAAATGCTTATACTGGACTGAATATATCTAATGTTACAATTGTTGGAGATGTGGTGGCGAATGGGGGAGATAATTATAGTGGAGGGGGGGTGAATGTTGCTAACTCTATTATAGATACAATAATCGCAATGGGAGGTTCAGGACTATTTGGGGAAGCAGCAGGAACTGGAGGAGCAGTCATAATAACTAATTCAATTATATCAATAATAAATACCACGGGTGGATCAATGGGAAGTGGATCAACACCTGGAGAAGGAGGGTCAGTAATCATAACGAATTCTAATATAACTACAATAATTACCTTAGGGGGGTCTGGAGGGATGGGAACTCCTGGGGGAACAGGAGGGAATTTAACTATAATGAATAGTGTATTTTATCTAAATGGCTCAATAAATCTTGGGGGAGGTGATAGTTTTTGGGGTGATGGCGCAAACGGCACCCTTATACTAAATCAATCTTCTTTGAAAAATGATTATGGAGAAATAAAATTTAGTTATGTCTCAACGAACCAGACGAACTTCACAGAGATACTAAGCATAGGAAATAATTCTGCAGTTGTTGATTCTGCGACTTATTCCGATTATAATGTTTCTGCGAATGTTACCTTGAATGGGCTTTCTACAGAATA
This sequence comes from Candidatus Woesearchaeota archaeon, assembly GCA_964549155.1. Lineage (GTDB taxonomy): Archaea > Nanobdellota > Nanobdellia > Pacearchaeales > GW2011-AR1 > CAKZRD01. The sequence continues at coordinate 136 of CAZJUG010000026.1, read as the reverse complement.
TACAAATCCTGAAATAAAGAAAGATGGAGTTGCTTGTACGGATTGTTATAACTTTACATCTTTGAATGCAGGGACAGTAATATTTAATGTTACGAGTTGGACGAATTATTCTATCGGCGAAGTATCAGACCCATTT
>CAZJUG010000025.1:0-12049 GCA_964549155.1 Candidatus Woesearchaeota archaeon | reverse complement strand
TCAGCCAAAACTGTTTTTGAAAAATTGAAGAAATCTAAAGATTAACTACTTATGACGCAAAGCCTAAGAAACCGAAAAACTTATAAACTCTTGATTCTACAATATCTTGTTCAACTTCGGTTGGATTATTTGACTTCGGTCAGATATGGGGGAGTAGATTCGTTCTTTCCCCCTCTTATATTCTAAATAAATACATTTATAACTTAAGAATCTATAAAATTTCATGCAAACATTAAGAAGTTTGATTGAAAAAAATGTGATAGAATTTGAAAAGGATATATTCTTATCCGACGTAAATGAATATTACTCTAAGGATTATAGTTACAACCAAATCTATCAAAGAGCACTAAAAATTTGCTCCTTCTTCAAAAAAGAAGGTATAAAAAAGAAAGATAAAATAGTCCTCTACATCCCGAACTCTTCGGACTATGTCTCCCTACTATTTGCTTGCGCATTATCAGGAGTAATTGCGGTTCCAATAGACTTTAACTCTAATCAGGAATTTACGAAGAAAATATATCGGATAACAAAATCCAAAATAATTTTTTGTTCTGTATTCAGAAAAGTACAAAACGCAAAGAATTTTTATGTGGAAGAGATGCAAAAGATTTACTCTGAGAATAAAATTTTTAAGGACAAGATAAAAATCAGTCCAGAAGATATATTTGAGATAGTCTACACCTCAGGAACAACCTCAGAACCTAAAGGAGTAATGCTTACGCACAAGAACGTCTGTTCAAATGTTGTAACAATGACCAAGATAGTCACCTTCAGCAAGAAAGGACTCTCCTTCTTATCTATACTTCCTCTGAGTCACCTTTTTGAACAAAACATTGGACTCTTCTGTCCATTGAATATGGGCTCAAGAATATCGTACCTTAGTTCAAAAAAGAGTTCAAAAATTCTCGAAAGCATAGTCAAACAGAAAATCAGCGCAGTCGTCTGTGTCCCTTTTTTCTTAGAATCTTTAAAAAATAAGATTCAACCAAGAATAACAAGTATCTTTAAAAAAATAATTGCAAAAAGGAAATTTTCAAAACTTAAGTATTTTATCGTTGGCGGAAGTTCCTTATCTCTAGACACAGAAAGATTCTGGACAGATATGGGTTTTAAAATTCTTCAAGGCTATGGTCTAACTGAAACATCTCCGGTAATAAGTTGTAATAGTACAAAAGAATACAAGGAAGGAACAGTTGGGAGAGTTTTAGAGGGAATAAAAATGAAAATCGAAAATAAGGAGATAATTGTAAACGGGCCAAATGTTTTCAAGGAGTATTATCTTAATAAAGAGAGTACTGAAAAAGTAAAAAAGAATGAGTGGTTTTATACTGGAGACCTAGGAGAAATAGATAAAGATGGTTTTTTGAAAGTGATTGGTAGAAAGAAGAATGTAATCATCTCTTCCTCTGGTTTGAACATATATCCAGAAGATATAGAAAGGGTTATTCTGAACTCTCCTGGAATAAAAGATTGCGTAGTTCTAGGATTGGATAATGGTCAAAAGATAACTGCTGTGATAATCCCTGAGAAAAAGATTGAAATAGAAACACTAAAGAAAGAAACTAACTCCAAGCTAAATAGTTCCCAGCAACTAGCAGAAATAATTGTCTGGCCAGAGAAAGATTTTCCTAGAACACCAACATTAAAGATAATTAGGAGAGAAGTGGAATCAAGGCTGAACAATCAAATTGAGCCAAGGAGTTATTCTTCAGATAAACTAAAGAATATAATTTCAGAATTATGTAAAATTTCCTTAGAGAAAATATCTGAGGAGAAAAAGATAACTGAACTTGGGCTGGATTCCATAAAAAGAATAGAACTCGTTAACAAGATAGAAGAAATATTTAATATAGAATTCCAAGAATCAAAAATTGACGAAAAAACCACCCTCGGTCAGCTAAGAAAAGAAATACAAAATCCGACCAAAGACAAATCAAAATCTCAAATAACAATTCTAAACTCAAAAATATTTAATCCTGTTAGGTTCATATTGCAACAACTTTCTTTTTTGAGTTTGGCTACTTTTTGGGATATAGAAACTGAAGGAATAGAAAATCTTCCAGAAGAAAACTGCATTCTCATCGCAAATCACTCGAGTATGTTAGATACATTTGCGCTGTACAAATCCCTCCCAATGAAATACAAAATGAACACCTGCCCTGCTGCTGCAAAAGACTTCTTCTTCAAAAATAAGATTTTAGGAGGATTTGGCAAACTAACCTTTAACGCATTCGGTTTTTCTAGAAAAGGAGAAACTAAACAAAGTCTAAAAGATTTTGGAGAACTGATAAGCCGAGGGATGAATGTTTTAATTTACCCCGAAGGAACTAGAAGCAGAACGGGAAAAATGGCTGAGTTTAAGGAGGGGATAGGAATTCTTGCTAAAGGAATAGATGTCCCAATAGTTCCTATAAAGCTAGAGGGATTACATGAGATACTTCCAGTAGGAAAAATCTGGCCGAAGAAAGGAAATGTGAAAATAAAAATAGGGAAACCAATCATTTTCAGCAAGATTCAAAACTCTCAAGATATTACAAAAAAGTTACGTGAAATAATTCAAGGTATGTAATTAACTTTCTAGAAGAAACGTAATTAACAAAAATATTAAAGAGTATATGGCTATTATAAAAATGCTATGTCTTTTTACTTTGGAACCTAAAAAATGTCTGAATTTTATTGCAATAACTCCCACTATTGCAAATCTCACTAACCTAGATATTCCAACAAGTAAAAGATAGATTGCTGGATTGAGATTATATAAGACTACAAAATGAGTCCAGATTTTGAATGGAATCAGAGTAATAGCTTGTAGAAGTGTAGCAAAGACACCATGAGTTAAATAAAGATTAGAGACAAAAAGCATGTTCTTTTCTGAAACAAAAGGAGTATTAATTAGGATTTCTGTAAGAATATTGAGATTGTATACATTAAAAAAATAATAAAATAGCCCTCCTAGGATAGAGAATACTAACGCAATAAGCAGAATCTTTTTATATCGCTTTGGAGCTAAGAAGCAGAATAGGCCTATTAGGAAATCTGGGGCAATGAACCAAAAACTGGCCTCTAAAAAGGACCATAATGCAATGAATATCAAACCTAGAATACTTAAAGAGAACATCTCAATCTTATTGAAAAATTTTAGGTTTAGTTTGGAATATTTCATATATCTATATCTTTTTATAGTTTAAATCTTTTTCTTTTTTATGATAAAATGTGGAATTGACCTTGTTTTAAACAAAAGAATAAAAGAGAATTTGAAGAGCCTAGATTTCCTAAAAAAAGTTTTTCATGCTTCTGAGTTGAAGGATGAGAAAAAGCTGGCCGGGATTTTTTCACTTAAGGAAGCGATGATGAAAGCAATTGGGAAAAAATTGAGTTGGTCAGACATAGAAGTTAGCACAAGGGAAGGTAAAAAACCAAAGATTTCTGTTTCCGGAAGAAAGTTTAAGTCGATAGATTGCTCAGTTTCTCATGATGGAGATTATACTATTGGAATGGTCGTTGTGGAAATATAAATTCTTTTACAAAGTTACTAATGCAAAATAATAAACGACAACAATGACTCTTAGTATAGAATCAATTCTGTCTAAAATGCCTCCGTGCCCAGGGAGGAGATTGCTTGAGTCTTTAACCTTGAAATATCTTTTTACCATAGACTCGTTTAAGTCTCCCATTACTGAAAAGAATCCAATTAGATAAGCTAAAATTATAAGTTGCCAAATTGAAAAATAGTTTCTTATTGTAAAATACATTATCCAAATTCCTAAACCTGCTCCAATGAAGTCTCCAACAATTCCAACCCATATTTTATTAGGGCTTATATTCTCTGCTATTCTAAACTTATTCAGGTATTTTATCTTTGAAAAAGCCTTTCCGAAGACATATGCTCCTATATCTGCAAGAGGGACAGCAAAAACTAACAAGAAAAGCAATGATTTTGTATTATCTATCTGATTATTCAAGTGTCCTAAAAGAATAAAATGACACAAAAAGAAGATTATCCAGATGGAAGAATAAAGGGCTACAGAAGAATTAAAAAATCCTCTTTTATCATTCAGTTTTATCACAACTCCGGCAAGTATTGTAAAATAAAATATTGGGAGGATATAAAACTTTTCTGGGAAGTACGAGGTGACTATAATGCTTCCTAATGCCATTGCTAAAAGTGTATAGAAATATAATTTGGGAAGTTTAGCCATATCGGACAATTCATATAGTGCTAGCCCCATAACTAAAAAAAGGAAAATAAGGCTTGGAATTCCCCCTAAAAAAATGAATGTCATAAGGATTAGACCAATGACTAACCAACTGATATATCTCCTGCCAAGTTCTCCTTTCCAGAGATTTTTGAGGTTAAATTTTTTCAAGACTAATATTAGAAGGAAACCTAATATAAAGACTATAATGAACCTTTTTATTATTTCGAAGAATATAGGATTTGTGAGCGGATTTATTATGTCTGGATCTTGCATCTTACTTTTTTAGTTCTCTTTTAATTATCAAAATTCTTTGAAATATAGTAATTAAAGATAAAAATATTATAAAAATTAAGAAGTAGTTTATTATAATTGGATTTTTGAATATTACTATCAAGACAGAACAAACAGATAAATAAAACATTCTGTCTGCTTTTCCCATTAAACCAGCATAAACTCTTTTTCCTCCAGCAGATTTTCCTAAGATTCCCAAATAGCTTACTAATAAAATTAGTGTTAAGGCTAAGAAAACTAAAAGAGCATTCGTAAAACTAAAGAATGCAATTCCCATGAAAAAAACAACATCGGAGAGTCTATCTATGAATTCGTTTAATACCTCTCCCCAGTTTTGATTCTTTACCTTTAATTCTCTTGCTACTAAGCCATCCAGTGCATTTAATGCAGTTCTTACAAATGCTAAAATGGGAATCCAAAGAAAAAGATTCAGATTTGAAGAGGCTAAATAGATTATATATCCTGCAATGAGGGAAACAAATAAGGCCGCAAAGTTAATGTAGGTTGGATGAACCTTTAATTTAACTAGGATATTTTTTATAGGAGATAAAGCTTTCTGAAACTTAGGCTTTATTGAATAAATCTTCATAGTAAATTTAAGAATTAGAGATTATTTAAATCTTATTAATATCTTCTTCTCATAGGTCTTCTCAAACCACTAGTCCTTGAATCTCTTCGTCCGTCTCCTCGTGAATCTGAATCTCTTCTATCTCTTGAGAAACCTCCACGGCCATCTCTCGAATCTCTACTAAAACTTCTGGAATCTGATCTGCCACCAAAACTTCTTCCTTCACTTCTAGGGCCTCGGCTAAATCCTCCTCTAGAGTCGTCTCTTCTGTTAGAATCTCTTCTTGGACCTCTTGAAAAACTTCTTCCAGAGTCTCTGCCTCTGGGAAAACCTCTTCCGTCAATTCTACCAACTCTTATTCTATCTTTTCTTTCCATCAATGCTTTTTCAAAAGCAGGAGATTCCATTCTTTGAATTTCTGGATGTTCTCTCTTTATCGGGGAGAAATTCTCATAATCTCTACTTCCTAAAATTGTTATTGCAATTCCATCTTTTCCGGCTCTGGCAGTTCTTCCAATTCTATGAACATATTGTGAGCTATCTGCGGGAGAATCATAATTGTAAACATGTGAAACATTTTTTATGTCTAGTCCTCTTGCTGCTACATCTGTGCAAACTAAAACATGGAAATTCATATCTTTGAATTTGTCCATTGTGTCCGTTCTTTTATTTTGAGAATGACCTCCGTGAATTGCTAATGCTTTTATTCCGTTGTGTTTTAGATTGTATGCAATAAAATCTGCATTTCTCTTTGTGTTACAAAAGACCATGACTAGTTTCGAAGGGTCATTTTTTATTAAATGTGTTAAAAGAGAAAACTTATCGTGGTCCATAACATCATAATAAACCTGTTTCAATTTTGAAGGGTCAACATTTTTTTCGGCAGAAACTTCTATAGCATTTTTCATAAAATCTTTTGAAATGTTTGCAATTTCGGGAGTTATAGTTGCTGAAAAAAGCAATGTCTGTCTATCTTTATTACAATGAGAAATTATTTTTTTAATGTCTCTTATAAAACCCATGTCTAACATTCTATCTGCTTCATCTAGTACTAAAATAGAAATCTTGCTTAAGTCTAATGTTCTTTGGCTAATGTGATCTAAAATTCTTCCAGGAGTTCCAACAACAACTTCTGAATTTCTTATATCTCTTATCTGAGGATTAAATGAAACTCCTCCATAAACCTCACAGATGTTTAGTTGTTTATGCTTTGAAAAGAATTGTAAACTTTCTTTGACTTGCTGTGCAAGTTCTCTTGTAGGGGTTAAAACTAATGCCTGAACTCCCTTTTCTTTTTCTACATTTTGAATTATTCCAGAACCAAATGCTAATGTTTTTCCACTTCCTGTTGATGCACAGGCAATAACATCTTTCCCAGCTACCACTAAAGGTACTGATTTTTCCTGTATCTCTGAAGGCTTTTCGAATTTTGCTTCTTTTAATGTCTTCAGGATTTCTTCGCAAATTCCTAATTTTCTAAAGTTTTCCATTTCTTATTCAGAAAGAGTCTTTCTATCGCCAAAATTATCTATTTTGGGGAGATAGAAGCAGAGTTTAGCATATATCTCCAAAAGAAAGTTTATACAAAATGATTGTAGCTTTTCTGTATAATTATAGTTTTTAGTGAGTTTATAAAGCTATTTATTCACAATCATCCAGATATTTTCATCTTCTCCAGAATCTAAAATTTTAAGACCGACACTTTCTAATTCTCCTTTTAGTTCTTCAAGATCATAAAGATAATAATATCTCCAAAACTTTTTTTCATTAACTGTCCAAGGAATCTTCGCTTCTTTGCCTTTATTCTTAACTCTTTTCTGATTCTTGCTCCAAACCTGAATCATTGCTTTTCCTCCAGATTTTAGGACTCTTTTAATCTCTTTTAGGAGTTTTATTCTCTTTTCTTTTGTCTCAACACAATGTAATACAGCAATACAAATAATCGAATCAAAAAATTCTTCAGGATAGGGGATTTCTTCGTCTTTCATTAATTTTAACTCAGCTTCAATTTTCCTTTCAGAAGAATCTTTCTTTGCTAATTCCAACATTTTTTCTGAAAAGTCAATTCCGTAAACCTTTAAATTTTCTTTTTTTAAAAAATGTCTTCCACTCCCGCAACCTAAATCCAGTAAGTTTCCTTTACATTCGGTTATGAATTTTTCAACTTCTTTTCTAGGTTTTTCTCTAAATTCTTTCCAATCTGAAGCAATTCCGTTCCAAACTTCTTTTTGTGTCATTCTCAGATTTAATAATTTCTAGTTAAAAAGTCTTTGGATAGTTAAAATTATAAACTCTTATTTGCTTTCGATTGCATGGCGACTATAGAAAAAGAAGTGATAGAAGCACATGCTTTAGACAATGCAATTTCTCACGATGGGAAAGCAATGCAAGGTTCCGTTCTCAATGCTCTTTTTGCAGAAGGCTTGGAAAAATCTGAGATTCCTAATGTAATTCCCACAATTAGCGAAATTCTCAAAAGAGTAAACTCTATGAAAAAAGAGGAGCAGGAAGCTGAATTTGAAAATGTGAAGGATAAGATTCATAAACGGAAGACAAGGCAAGAGGGAGAGCTTCCAGAGCTTTCTGAAGCAAAGGAGGGAGAAGTAGTGATGAGAATTGCTCCATTTCCTTCAGGACCATTACATATAGGAAATACTCGTGCAGCAATACTTAATGATGAGTTTGTAAAAAAATACAGGGGGAAATTCTTTTTATTCTTTGATGATACTATCGGAAGTGAAATTAAACAGATAGAACCAGAGGCATATAAATTAATTGAAGAGGGAATAAAATGGATGGGCATAAAACCAACGAAAGTGTATTACAAATCTGATAGAAATCAAATTTATTATGCTCATGCAGAAGAACTTCTAAAGAAGGGTTATATGTATGTTTGTAATTGTTCTCAAGAAGGATTTCAGAGAATAAAGGAGAAAGGAATTGATTGTCCTTGTAGACATCTTCCTAATGAGAAGAATATGGAAAGATGGAAAGAGATGTTTGATAAAAAAACAGCTCCGGGAGAATATGTAGTAAGATTGAAAACATCAATGCAAGATCCTGACCCTGCATTTAGGGACAGGGTTATGTTCAAGATTTCTGAGAGGACTCATCCAAGAACAAAGGACAAATTTAGAGTTTATCCTTCAATGGAGTTTTCTTGGGCAATTGATGATTATCTTATTGGAACAACACATGTGTTGAGGGGGATAGAACATCAGATGTCTACGAGAGTACAGGATTACATTAGGGGTATATTTGGTTGGAAAAATCCTGTGAGTATTTATAACGGGCTATTGCAAATTGAAGGAGTCAAGATAAGTAAAAGTAAGGGAGCAAAAGAGGTTAATTCTGGACAATATATTGGATGGAATGATCCTAGATTGTGGAGTTTACAAAGTTTAAAGGATAGGGGTATCAAGCCAGAAACTATAAGGAAATTTATACTACAAATGGGGCTGAATAAATCAAATGCTACTGTTCCTATAGAAGTATTATATTCTATAAACCGAAAGGTTTTGGAGGAATCTCCTAGATATTTCTTTATTCAAGATCCAATCAAGATAAAAATAAAAGGTGCTCCCGAGTTGTCTACAAGAATTCCTCTTCATCCAACAAAGGAAATAGGATTTAAGGAATATAAAACAAAACAGGATTTCTATATTTCTAAAGAAGATTATGAACTTATGACTATGGGAAACTATCGTTTTATGCACTTGTTAAATTTCAAGGTTTTTCAATTGAATCCTGCTTCGCCAAAAGATTTTTCTTTTATTTCTCAAGAGAATGATAAAAAATTAAATTCTATCATGATTCATTGGTTACCTGCATTCCAAGAAAATATTCCAATAAAAATAAGGCTTGAAAATGGTCGGCTCATAGAAGGACTTGGAGAGCCTGCATTAAATAGTCTTAAGGAAGGGCAAGAAATTCAGTTTGAGAGATTTGGATTTGTTAAACTTTATAAGAAAAATAAGGGGGACATGGAGTTTTGGCTAGCACACAAATAGGCATCAATAAGAATCCTTTACGAAATGTAAGAAGGCCTATCTCTACGAGATTTGGGATGCCTCCAAGAAGATTTGGACCTCCAGTTAAGAATGTTCCTGCTGTACCTAAAGAAAATTTTTGGGATTTAAAAGATGCGGGGAAGGCAATTCTTATTGCAACATTTTTTTTAATAGTTCAAATTTTGGTTATGTTTTGGTTTAACCTAAGTCCTGGAGCTTCAAGATGGTTAGGTCTATTCTTATTCCTTTTATTCGGAGTAATTCTCTTTTTTGTGCTTTCTCCAATAAAAAAACTAAAAAGGTTTAAATAGCTCCTATTCTAAAAAAATAGATGGGTGATGTTAGTCCAATTGGAGTGAATAGGGGAATTCCTAATAGAAATATTCCTGTTCCACAATATGCTGGAAAGAATGTAAAATTTTTGCAGCCAGAAATTGTTGAAAAAAGAAATTGGGAATTGAAACATGCGAAGTTTGCACTTATCCTTGCTGTTGTTCTTATGTTAATTCAATTCGGAGTTATGACTCTAATGGATTTAGAAGCAACTCAATCTTGGATAATTGCTTTTGTTTTAATTATAACTTTTGGAATTGCAATTTATTTTATGTTAGAACCTCGGAAAGAAAGAGAGATAAGACAGAGGATTGTTGAAACAAATCTTCAAACTATAGAAAGACCGACTGTGAAGGAAGTAACAAAGTTTATAGAAGTTGATAAGCCAATGATTAAAGAAGTTCCAGTTTATACGGAACCGAGAACAGTTTATCTGGCGAAGAGTAGGGGAAAAACAAGGAAGTCTATAAAATATGATTTTGTGGGTTCTAAACTGACAAAGGTATATCATAGGTCTTCGTGTAGGCTTGGAAAATCTATAGCTAAGAAACATAAGATTCGAGGAATAAGTAAGGCATTTTTCAAGAGATTAGGATATAAAGCTTGTAGTGTTTGTAAGCCGAATAAGTTTTAAGATAGTTTTATAAACCTTGAAAATTTAAATAAAATATGGTGATTTGGATTATAGCTGGAGTTGCAGTAGTCTTAGTTTTAATTCTATTTGGATATTATAATAAATTTGTTAGATTGAATAATAGAATTGAGAATTCTCTTGCTCAGATTGATGTTCAACTTAAGAAAAGAGCAGATTTAGTTCCAAATTTATTGGAAACTGTGAAGGGTTATGCAAAATATGAGAAGAGTGTAATAATGGAAGTTACAAATGCTAGAAAGGCAATGTTAGGTGCTGGAGATATGAAGTCTAAGATAAAGGCAGGGAATAAATTACAATCTGCATTGAAGAGTATTTTTGCATTAGCAGAAAATTATCCTAATTTAAAGGCAAATGAAAATTTCTTGCATCTACAACAAGAGCTTTCAGCTATAGAAGATAAGGTAGCTTATGCAAGACAGTATTATAATGATTCTAGTATGGAATACAATGATTCTTTACAGACAATACCTGCAAAATGGTTTGCTTCTATGTATGGATTTCAAAGAAAGAAAGATTATTTAGAAATCAAAGCAGAAGAACGAGCTGTTCCAAAGATTAAGTTTGAGGGGTTTGCTTAGGTATATTCCTCTATTAATCATATATATGATATAATATACAATTCGAGCCAACAATCTTTAAAAACTAATTTAATCCTTTTATTAACATGAAAAACATCCCACAATTCCTCTGTTTAACATTTACTTCTCTTTCTCTTATTTTTTTCTTCTCGTGTGCACATGCTTTGATGGATTTAAACTCTTGCAGAGTACTCGATCAAGAAGGAGAATTATATGTTTTAACACAGGATATATATTCTGATACTCCAAATTGTATGATTATCAGTGCAAACAATATTGTTTTAGATATGCAAGGTTTAAAAATTTTTGGAAATCGTACAAATTTTACGGCGATTCGAATTCTAAATGATACTAATTCTATTCGAATAACCAATGGAACGATTGAAAATGCAACTATTGGTATTTCTTCTGTAAATTCGCTTTATGAGTTAGTAAATTTGAACATTCTAAATTCAGATATTGGGATAGTGTTAGAAAAATCAGATGCTATGACCCATAATTTAACAACAATCGATGTTGGAATGGGTATCCTACTAAATCAGTCCGTTATAGGGATATTTAATGGGAATATAGAAGCATCAAATAATACTATATCCTTTTATGAGGATATTACTCCAGAACTAAGCTCAAATTTTGTCAGTTTGTATAACTCTTCTGTAGATGAATCTAAAATAAGGTATTCAACTCAAAGTATTGTTCTTTTCTTAGATAATAAGGGCATTTCTGTTTTGGACGAAAATTTGGAGGATGTGAAAAACTATTCTGTTTGGCTAAATATGACTAGTATCCATCCAGAAATAAATGAACTTCTTTATTTATCTGGAGAGGAATCTGATTGGATAAATCTAGTCAATGGACCGAATGATAGAGACAGCCTTATCTATCTAAAACTAATAAAGAACGGAGAAGTCTATGATTTTCAGGGAAAACAAGTTACCATAAAGGTTCTAGTAAATGAGACTCTGAACTATTTTTATAAGATCGAACTAAAAGCAAATTATTCTCCCTATGAAACTTGGACTTTCATTTTAGGTCAAAATATCAGTTTAGAATGTCCTAATGAAGAGAACGAAGTTCATAAAAAGCATACTAGCAAAATTGATAAATTATCCTTCGGAGAGTCTATCTCTTTGGATGCTATTGATAATCCTAATTTAGACATAGATAAACCAGACCCCTATAAGGAATCCCTCCAGATCAGAGTATCCAAATCGGAGGATTCTACAGATTATTTAGATAGAAGTAGATTCATCTTTTTGATAACCCTCTTAGCAGTTTTAATTATATTCCTATTATTTTTGATAATAGTTTTAATCCGGAGATAGCAATATTCCTCCCTGATTTTTCCAGAATCCTCTATTGTGACATCCTCCTCGCCCTAAAGGGTTGCCCTTGAAGGGCAACTTTTTGCTTCG
>CAZJUG010000024.1:0-12735 GCA_964549155.1 Candidatus Woesearchaeota archaeon | reverse complement strand
GGACTAAGACCTCCATTAGAGCTCTTACCGATTAAGGTTTCTGATTTGTATGAAGATTGTACACAACTTAACATTAGAGTGCATAAAAAGAACTCTTTCTCTAGAAAGATTAAGCTACTCCTTTGTCCAGAGTTATTGAGACAATATATTCAAGTAAAAAACAAAAAGCCAGATGATTATCTATTTGAGATCTGTCCAGAGGTTATTAATCGAAATCTGAAGAAATATGCTGTTGGTTTATTCGGAGATACAGAGACTTTAGCAGGAAAGAAGTATAGTGATATAAGCATGTATGACTTTAGACATTGCTCTTGCTGTTATTGGCTTCCAAGATACCCTACTGAGTCCGCATTGAAGTATAGATTTGGTTGGAAGAAAACAGATAAGATTCATTACTATTCAGAACTTCTAGGAATGAGAGACACTATTCAAGAAGAAGATTTGTTAATAGATGTAACCAAGACAGAGATAGAGAATCGCTTAGTTGGTGTAGAAAGAGAAAACGCCCTCCTAAAAGAAAAGTTAAATCATATGATGGCTTGGATGCAAAAGATGGATAGTAAGGCGAATGAAATTGAGTTAGAGTTGGTTTAATGAGCCGTAGAATATATTCGAAAGATTAAAATACTTAAGAGTTATCATTCTCTTATGGTTGAAGAGATAAAGATAGAAAAACTGCTTTGTTCTTGTTGTGGTAGAACCACCAATCATAAAAAAGTTTGGAATCACGAAATTAAAAAAGAGGATGTTGGTGCGGATATGTGGGAATCTACAGAGTATGAACTTTTTCAATGCATGGGATGTGAAACGCCTCTCTTAAGAAGGGCGTATATGTTTAGCGAAGACTTAAATTTGGAAGAAGTAAATGGAGTACTTCAAGCAATACCCGAATATACATTCTGGCCAAAAATAGGGTATCGTTTATTAAAGCTTAAACAGTTTGGTAGTGTTCCTGCAAACATCCAAAGGATTTATAGAGAAACAATTGATGCTTATAATTATGAAATGCCCACTCTCTGTGCAGGAGGCATTAGGGCCGTTATTGAATCTGTTTGTCAAGATAAGAAAATCGAAGGAAGAGACTTAAAGGATAAAATAAACGAATTGAAAAATCAAGGATTAATTACTACTGAATTTGCAGAAGCACTTCATGAAAACCGTTTGCTCGGAAATAATGCTTTACATGAACTAAAGCTATTTGGTGATTACGAATTAAAAACAGCAATAGAACTTATTGAGATGATGTTAGACTACTTATACGAATCAAAAAACAAAAAAGAGATACTCAGAAATTTTAATGGGAGAACTAATCCTCAATCCTTCCTTTAATATTTTCATATAACCGCCTTAGAGCTTCTTTATCCCCTATATACGCTAACATTTTTTGCTTTACCTTACCATCTACCCTTTTACCATCTACCAAATAGTAATATTCATGTCCTCCTACTTTCTTCTTAGTTATGTATACCATTAGTAACAACATATAAAGAATTATTGGCTTTATAAATCTTTGTATTTTCTTAGTCAGAACATATGGGTGTTACTATTTAATTTTAGGCTTATATAGGTTATTGACACCACTATTACCCCTTTCTGAAAAATGTGTCCGTGAATTTACCCCACCCCAAAACCGAAAGCTTTATAAAGAATTGGTAACAACAATTTATATAAAAGTAAACAAAAAGAGGAGGCCGAAACCTCCTCTTGTCTAGTCCGCTAAAACAAGACAATGAAACAAGAACAACAGAACTATAAAAATTTATCGAAAGAAAGAATAAGCAATGCAATCGGAAAGATTCTGGATTTATTCCAATCTGGAAACATTCCCCAGACAATCGCACTTTTAACAAATCCAGAAATAAACATTCCGCTTAGTTCTTGGAGTCTAGGAAATAAACTGATAGCTTTCGCAAATGGTACACAAGACGCCAGAGGCTTTCTTTCCTGGAAGATGTCTGGAAGATATTTAAAACCAAATACTAAGGCCTTCTATATACTAGCTCCTTTAATTGTTAAACAGAAAGAAGATTCAGAAGAGGAGCGTTTAAGACTTGTTGGCTTTAGGCCTGTTCCAGTGTTTAGAGTAGAAGACACAGAAGGCCAGGCTTTAGAATATGAAAACCTCCCTCTTCCAGAGTTCCGCTTTTTAGATGTTGCGAAATCCTGGGGCTTAAATGTTGAATCAACTGGTTTTAGTTCTGGAGTATATGGGGCTTATAGTCCTTCAGAAAAAAAGATTTATATGGCTAGCCCAGAAGAAGAGGTTTTCTTTCATGAATTAGCCCATGCAAGCCACGACAGAACAGGCCTTCTTAATAAGAGAACTAAAGCACAAAAAGAGATTGTTGCAGAGTTTGCCTCGGCTGTTCTGGTTTATATGTCCCAGAAGAAAACCGACAGGCTAGGGAATGCTTTTGAATATTTGAAAGCATATTCAGAAGGTCAAGACATTAACAAAGCCGTTTTGAGTTTAATCTCAGACATTGAAAAAACCTTGAAGCTAATCCTAGAAACTGAAAATATGACATCCTCCGCACACTGAAGTGTGCGGTTTCCTAGGACATCACTGATTCTTCACATAATTTTGTACAACATCTAGCTGAACAAAACCAACAGATGAAGCAAAATTACCTCTGCTCCACAAATGTCCGCGAGGATATCTGAATCTTGCCTTTTCTTTTTGTTGAAAGAAAAGCCTTGATGAAATTCCCTTCAATAACTGTAAAACTTTTGAAACAGATAAATTGAATTTCACTAAAACAATGCAATGCACATGTTCTGGTTGAACATTCAGTTCAATTATCTTGATTTCATGCATTGAAGCAGCTCTTCTTACGCAAGCGGAAAGCAAAGCTCTGTTCTCTTCTTTTCTGAACATTTTGTATCTGTACTTTGTGCACCATTGTACGTGCAACATAATTGTTCCAACTGCGTGTTGATAATGTTCGTATTTTTGTTCATAGCTCTCGCTAAGCTCTATTTGATTTTCCATTTTTTAGTCTCCGATAGGTTTATTTAGTTAGAAGCATAGCCACAGCTAAGTTTATGGTTCACGAGACTGCAACTAGCTCGTAAAATCAAAGATGTTTAGAAATAAATATCTACCGAAATTCATCTGCAGACTAAACTCTGCAGATTTCTTTCGGAATCTTTAAGATAGGGTTATATATTGCGTATCACTTTGGGTAAGATATAAAAAGCAAGAAAATATAAGAAATCTATAAAAATGGCAGACCCTACATTCATTACAAACGAAGGGGAGAATAATCTCGAAAATCTCTTTAAACAGCTTATAAAGAATACTCGGTTCTTTGATTGTTTAGTGGGATACTTTTATCCGAGTGGTTTTTTTAGACTTTACAAGGAGCTAGAATCTGTAGAGAAAATTAGGATTCTGATTGGGATAGGTACAAGCCAACAAACCATGGATATGCTAAGCAAGGCTAGGTCTTATCAAACCCAAATAAGGGATAGTTCTTCCGAGATAAAAAAAGAACTAGACAATAAGATTATTTCTGAATATGAAGAAAGTAGAGAAAATGAACTAGACATAGAAGAAGGAACAAGAAAATTTATTGAGTGGATTAATTCTGGAAAACTTGAAATTAAGGCTTATCCTGACCAGAATATTCATGCCAAATTGTATATTTTTACTTCGAAGGGGGAAGGCTTTGGAGATGTTGGAAGAGTTATAAGTGGCTCTAGTAATTTAACAGAATCCGGACTCCATCGACAATTTGAATTAAATCATGTTTTAAAAAATAAAGAAGATTATGACTGGGCATTAAAACATTTTGAGAGGCTCTGGGGTTCTGCAATAGAAGTCTCAGATAGATTTGTCCAGACAATCAAAACAAAGACTTGGATTAACTCAGATATTCCTCCTTATCAATTATTCCTCAAATTTTTATATGAATATCTAAGGGAAAGAATTGATGAAGACCAAGTTAAATTATCTGTAGATAGGTTTAGGCCAAAAGATTTCATTGAATTTAAGTATCAAACAGATGCTGTTAAGGAAGCAAGAGAGAAACTATTAGCTTATGGTGGGGTATTCATTGCCGATGTAGTCGGTCTGGGAAAAACATACATTGCAACAATGCTAGCCAAGGAATTAGAATCTGTAGATGGTATAAATGCAGGAACCTTAGTTATTGCTCCTCCAGTTTTATTGGATGAAAATAATCCAGGTTCTTGGCCAAAGGCATTTTATGATTTTAATGTTAGGGGAAGATTTTGTTCTAGGGGGAAATTAGAGGACGAGGGAATAAAATTAGCAAAAGAAGCAAGAACAATAATAATCGATGAATCACATGGTTTTAGAAATGAATCTACACAAATGTATGAACACTTATATAGAATTTGTAAGGGTAAAAGAGTTATTTTAGTTTCTGCTACGCCTCTTAACAACACGCCATTAGATATTCTTGCTCAATTGAAATTATTTCAGAATGTGAGAAAATCCACGTTTCCTAGCCCAGAAGTGAGAGACCTAGAAGCGTTCTTTAAAAGATTACAATATAGATTAAATGGCTTAGACAGACAAACGAACAAAGAAGTTTATTTAGAGATAATAAAAGACAATGCCAAACAGATTAGACAAAAAGTTCTAAGTCATGTAATGATTAGAAGAACAAGAGATAGCATTGTCAAGTATTATGGAAAAGATATGGAAAAGCAAGGATTGAAATTCCCCTCCATTGAAGACCCAGAACCCATAATTTATCAGTTCGATGAGAAGTTAGATAAAATATTCAATGAAACAATAGATGCAATAATCAATCAATTTCATTATTCCAGATATAAACCCCTTACCTATCTTATCGACCAGACCCAATTAACAAATTTAGAGAAAGGTTCTCAAATGAATATGGGTAACTTTATGAAAGGTGTCTTGCTTAAAAGACTTGAAAGTAGTTTCTTCGCTTTTAAAAACTCCATTAATCGATTTATAACTTCTTATGAACTATTCATTAAGGCCTATAATTCTGGACACGTATATTTCAGTAAAAAGAATATTAATAAAATTTTAGAGTGTATCGATTCTGAAGATGAAACACAACTTCAATATCTTTTAGATAACGAAAAGGCAAAAGATTATCCTAGATACGACAACAAAGGTAAGGAATTGTTCAAGAAAACATTTATTCTGGAATTAGAAGAAGACTTAAACACACTAAGAAAAATAAAAGATAGTTGGGCAGGAATAAAGAGTGACCCAAAATTAGAGGAATTCGTAAGAAGACTGAAAAAAGATGAAATTCTGAAACAAAATAAATTAATTATATTTACTGAATCTAAAGAAACAGCAGAATATTTGGAAGCGAGTTTAACCAAGGCAGGAATAAAGAAAGTTAAGTCTTTTTCAAGTGTATCGGACAATTCATTAAGAAGAGAGATAATAAATAATTTTGATGCTAGAAATCCTGATAAAAAAACAATCAACATCTTAGTAACTACAGATATTCTTGCAGAAGGTGTAAATCTTCATAGGTCAAATGTAGTGATTAACTATGATATTCCATGGAATCCTACAAAACTAATGCAGAGGGTGGGGAGAATAAATAGGGTAGACTCCAAACACGATAGAATCTATACTTATAATTTCTTTCCAGCAGGACCAGTAAATGAAAACATCAAATTAACCGAGGCCGCCGAAGCAAAAATTAATGCATTTATTGAAATGTTGGGAAATGATGCTAAACTCTTAACAGATGAAGAAATAAAATCTCATGATTTATTTGTTAGGTTAAATTCTTCAGATGCGGTAAAAAGCGAGGGGGAATCAGATGATGCAGAATTAAAATGGTTAATTTTCTTAAGAAATATAAGGGACCACAATCAAGAACTCTACAAAAAAATAATCAATTTACCCAAGAAAGCAAGAACTGGAAGAAAAAGTGATAAGGTAAAAAAAAGTGGCGTTGTTACCTTTTTTAGAAAAGGAAATTTAAAAAAGATTTTTTTAACCGATAATCTAGGAAAGAAAATAGAAATAGGAGGACTTCGAGAGGCAGTTGAATTTTTAGAATGTTCAGAATCTACAAAACCTTCCCCCATAGATAAAGATTATTATGGATACATCGAACATAACAAAGAAGCTTTTGATGAGGTCTTTGAACAAGAAGCAGACAAAATAAGCGGAACAGGTAGAAGCAATGAATACAAATTAATTAACCACATTAGGACTTGTATTTCAAAAAGCGAGGATGTTTCTGATGATGATTTAGATTATTTACAAGATGTAATTCAATTGATAAATGGCGAGATGGATGCACATAAAACAAAGAAACTCACTAATTTGATTGTTAAGGCAAGAGTAGAGAATATCGAGAAAGTTCTTTCAATTTTAAAAGATGAAAAAGATGGTATACCTCCCGAATATTTTGAAAAAAATCCTATTAACTCCGCAGATATTTCTGGCCCGAAAGAAGTCATCCTATCTGAATATCTAATTGGAGAAGAGTCATGAAACAACAAGAAGCAGAAAGATTATTGAATGAGACTTTTAATAAAGAATTTGACTTGGGAAGATTTGGTTCTTTTATTAGAGAATTGTTTAAGGGAAAATGTCGATTGAATCTTAACAATAAATCCCTAATGCCTTATAGCCAATTTAGTGAGAGTATTAGTTCATTTAGACAAATAGGAGAATATAGTTCTGGGAGAAAGAATGTTGTAGTTATGGCAGTTCAGTTGAAAAAAACTGATTCTATAGAGAAGGCTAGAACTATGCAGAGAAATTTTATTGGAACTTGGCTTATGAAAGGAGATATATCTATTGCAAAGGATGGAGCATTAGTCGCGTTCTATGGTGAGAATCCTGAAGATTGGAGATTTTCTTTTGTTAAAATGGATTATAAATTCGATGAAAACGGAAAAGCGATAAAGGAACTGACTCCTGCGAAAAGACTTTCCTACCTGGTTGGAAAACATGAGCCAAATCACACTTGTAGGAAACAATTCTTAAGCCTATTACAAGAAGAGAATAATCCGCCTTCTTTCCAAGAAATAGAGAATGCATTCGGAGTAGAGAATGTTACTAAAGAATTCTTTGACCTATATAGGCAGAGATTTTTTGAGTTGAAAGAATCAATGGATAAACTCTTAGAAAGCTCTCCAAAAATTAAAAGAGACTTTGAGGAAAAACAAATAAACCCTACCGAGTTCTCTAAAAAATTACTTGGACAAATTGTCTTTCTTTATTTTTTACAGAAAAAGGGATGGCTAGGTGTAAAAAAGGAAGAAGATGGAGGATTTGGCGACTGGGGAACAGGCCCTAGAAACTTTATGACCAGACTCTTCAATAAGGAAGTTGTAAAATACAATAATTTTTTTGATGAGATTTTAGAACCCTTATTTTATGAGGCTTTGGCTAAACCGAGGGATTATGACTATTTTTCTAGATTTGAGTGCAAGATTCCTTTTTTGAATGGAGGTTTATTTGAACCAATTAAAGATTACGACTGGGTAAATACTAAAATAGAAATAGATAACGATATTTTTAGAAAGATTATTATTGATACTTTTGATAAATTTAATTTCACTATTAAGGAAGACGAGCCCTTAGAAAGAGAGGTTGCAGTTGACCCTGAAATGTTGGGAAAGGTCTTTGAAAATCTACTGGACGTTAATGATAGAAAGTCAAAAGGTGCTTTTTACACTCCTAGGGAGATTGTTCATTATATGTGCCAACAAAGTTTAATTAATTATTTAGAGACTAATTCAAGTATTAAAAGAGAAGATTTAGAGAAGTTTATTTTGAAGGGAGATTTGGCCTTGGATTATCTTAGAAGAGTTACAGATTCTAGGAAAAATGATGTTTCTGAAGAGTTAATGATTCCTATTTCTATTCGTAAAAATGATGAAAAGTTAGATAAGTTGCTGAAAAACATTAAAATATGCGACCCTGCGGTAGGTTCTGGAGCTTTCCCCGTTGGTATGATGAATGAGATTGTTCGTGCAAGGCAAGTTTTACAATATTTTTCAATGGATGAAAAGAAAAGTGATTATGAATTAAAAAGAGAAACTATTGAAAATTGTCTATATGGGGTAGATGTTGAACCATCTGCGGTTGAAATCACAAAGTTAAGATTCTGGCTATCGCTTATTGTAGATGAAAACGATATGCAGAACATTAAACCTCTTCCAAACCTAGATAACAAGATTATGTGCGGGAATAGCCTAATTGAGGAATTTGAAGGTGTGAAATTATTTAATGAGGAATTAAGTAATGAAAAAAGTGAGAAACAAAAGACCTTGTTTCAGAAAGGGTCTCAATATACTCTAGAGAATCTTCAGAGATTACAAAAAGAATACTTCAATGAAGAGAATGGAAATAAGAAAAAGCAATTAATGGCAGACATTCAGAATTTAGAATGGCAGTTTATTGAAGGAACTCTTAAAGAACAGAATAATGAAGATGCTTTGAAAAAGTTAGAACAATATAAGAGGTCTAAATCAAAACCCTTCTTCATATGGAAACTTTATTTCTCTGACGTTTTTCAAAGAGAAAATCCTGGATTCGATGTCGTGATTGGGAATCCTCCGTATGTTGGGGAGAAAGGGCATAAAGAACTTTTTGAAGAGATAAAAAATGGCTCACTTGGAAAATTTCACCAAAGAAAAGTAGATTTATTTTATTTCTTTTTCCACCTAGGATTAAATCTCTTACGAAACAAATCCTCTCTTGCAATGATTACTACTAATTATTACATTACTTCTTATGGGGGTACAAGACTTAGAAATGACTTTAAAGAAAGAGCAGTTTTAAGAGAATTGATAAACTTTAATGAACTTAAAATATTTGACTCTGCATTGGGCCAACACAATCTAATAACTATACTTGTTAAAGATAATATTCCCGATTACCCTTGTAGGTGTATTTTTGTAAAGTCTAGTTTAAAAAAACATGAAACAAAGGACATACTTAACTTACATAAAAAAATAAAGGAGATTAGCTTAGAATACATCCCTCAAAAAGAACTTTATGAGACAGATAAGGACTACCTCCGAATGTATCGAGAAGATAATTTGACTAATACCTTACTTAAAAAAATAGGTATTGATAATCCTCGAATTGATAAATACTTTAAAGTTAATCAGGGAATAATTACAAGTGCAGATAAAGTTACACAAAAACATTTAGAGGTTTTTCAAAAAAAGCTATCTAATGAAGTCCATGCAGGGGAAGGAATTTTTGTAATTAGTAATGAAGAATACTCTACATTGAAAAAAAATAAAGAAGAGATAGCTAGGATTATCCCCATATTTAAGAACAGTGATGTTAAAAAATGGTGGTGTTCGAAAGAAGTTAAAAAATATTTTATAAATTTTTCTTGCCCTGCAGATAAAGATTTATCGCTAGATAATTTTCCAAATATAAAAAATCATCTAACCAAATTTAAGCCTATTTTAGAAAGTAGAACCTTAAATTGTAATGGATTAGATAAAATTATTAAACGGGGTGTTTGGTGGTTAATTGCGCAAGGAAGGCAATTAGATTTCTCTAGACCTAAATTGATATGCCCACAAAGGTCTGAAAAGAATACTTTTGCTTTTAATGATACTCTTTGGAGTGCAACTTCCGATGTATTTTTTATAACCTCTAAAGAACAGGATAGGATTAATATTCTTTATCTCCTTGCTTTACTTAATTCAAGCCTTTATTTTATTTGGTTTTCATATAATGGAAAAAGAAAAGGAAATTATTTGGAATTAATTGGCAAACCCTTAGCAGAAACTCCTATAAAAGACATCCCGGAAAAAGAGCAAAGGCCATTTATCGAAATAGTAGACAAAATCTTGGATATTACGAAAGATGAAGATTATCTAAAAAATCTAGATAAGCAGGCAAAAGTCAAAGCTTACGAAAAACAAATAGATAAATTAGTTTATGAGTTGTATGAATTAACCCCTGAAGAGATTGAGATTGTGGAGGAATTTGGAAAATGAAAGACTTGAAATCCTACAAAAGAGTTTTAAGTAAGAAGTCTGCTTCGATTAATGTTTTTTATTACGCT
Source organism: Candidatus Woesearchaeota archaeon (assembly GCA_964549155.1). Taxonomy (GTDB): domain Archaea; phylum Nanobdellota; class Nanobdellia; order Pacearchaeales; family GW2011-AR1; genus CAKZRD01. The sequence continues at coordinate 2,713 of CAZJUG010000024.1, read as the reverse complement.
ATCAGAGATACTGAAGATAAATCTTGGAGAATTAACCAGGATGGCTCAAAAACTAGAGATGGAACACAGGTACCATTAGAAAAATTAATGGCCTATTCAGAAGGTTTTTTGTTTGAAATAGGGGCTTTTTTGGATATTTTTATAAAATATATTTGTGGGAAAGATACTTCAGAGCATATTTATTTTAATCTGGATACGCTAAATAAAATAACAAATCCAGACAAATTTATAGAATCTTTAAAAAATTATTGGAATAGTGGAATATCTAATAACTCTGATATGGGACTAAAAAAGATGAAAGAATATAGAAATGCAATTACTCATGCAGTTGTTTTAGATACGAGCAAACATTTAATGTGGAGTATGGGGGATGGATTTCCGACCTTAAGTAAAAACTACTATATTTTAGCGGATAACCCTTCAGAAGAGTTTGGCGATTACACTTATAATAAAAAAATATCCTTGTTTGGATTTATCGAAGAAATTGATAAAATATTTGACTCCATAATTAGCAAAATAAAAGAAGAAGAATTGTTTAACAAATATTTATTGAAAAATGAAAGGAGGTCTAAAATGAACGAAACTGAAAAACTAATTTTAAAGAACCAATTATTTATCATGAATTTCTTAAGAAGAATTAAGGAAACTTGTTCAGATTCAGAACAAATTGCAGATGAGGAATTTACAGAGGATTATGATAAGATAAAATTAATAGAAGATGAAATAAAAGAATTGATTGATAAGGATAAATAATTTCGGTTCTTCTTATAAAAAATTCTTCTTTTTTCTTTCACTCTCCAGTTCTCAATAATCTATTTAAACCTCTTTCAATAACTAAAATAATGGCTTATAAAAAACTCTCTTTAGAGCAAATAAAAGTTCTCTCGGTAGTATTGGAAAGCATAATCGAATTAGAAAACCATTTTGGCATCTTATTAATGAAAAATGAGTTGATTAAGAGAATTTCAAAAAATCTAAAAAAATTGAAAATGAAACTTTCTTCTAAAGAGATTAAAGAGATTCTAGCAGATTTGGTAGAGGCAAATATATTGTTTTCTCCAAGAAATGACTTTTTAGAAAAGGTTTCTTCTTATGAAGAGTTTAGTAAGTCAAAGAATAATCTCTGAGATTTAACCCTTATAACTGCTTCAAATCTTTAATATATCTTTTGAGGTACTATTTTAAGAGTCATCTCTAAATGTTTATCTCCAATGTAAAACGTATTCTTTACTCTACTCCAAGGAATCTTCTCCGAAGTAAAAAAAGAACTTGGGTATCTTAAGTCTCTTTTTAATTTTAATCCATTTACATTAATTTCAAGTATAACCAAATCATTGAAACTTGTTGGAAGAAGTTTTTCATGAAATGCAGATTTAAACCAATAGGGGCTTCTAGATAAATAAACAGCTTTAGGGTATTTAGTAAGATTGGAAAGATTAATATAATCCCAAATTGGACGCTTAGGTTTCAAAAAACCATTTTTTCTAATCTTCATTAGATTTTTTCCAAAAGTAATATGATACATGGTTTTCATTCTTCTAAATCCTTCCGTTTACTCAAACTAACCCTAAATCCCTTAACTATCTCAATCAACTTCTTAACAGCTTCATCCTTTAATTCTCCCTTAACAATATGGGAACCTAGACGAACAGAGCACAACATAGAATAAGTTTCATATAAATCTTTTTCTTTCAAAAGAGAAATTAGTTCCTCTTTCTTTTCATCATCAATCTCTATTTTATCAAACTCCTTAACACTTGCCTTCATATTACTTCCATAGACAATATCAAGACCTTTTTGTTTAGCAAACTCAATTAAATCTGTCTTCAGCTTATCTTCTTCGTCTTGTAACTCCCTCAATTTAATCTTTAGTTCGGAAAATCTATCAACAATCTTGACACCATCATCTTCTTTGAATTGCTTCACTTCTTCTTTAGCCTCTAACTCTGCTTTATGCTTGAAACTAGGACATAAATATCTAAAACCACAATAATTACACAATGCAGTCACATTTGTAGGAAACTCCCTAGCATTCTCAATTCTCTTAATCAAGGCAACAATTTCATTCTGTAACTTCTCTAGTTGTTCAGGAGTTCTCTCAGAAACTACTTCCTTATTGAATGCAAGCATGTGCCAAACCAACTTAACAGATTTTGCATCTTTGAATTTATCTTTAACCCAGAAAGAATACATTGCAAGTTGTCTATCAGAATCCGCCTCTTCTTGGTCTTTCATTCTAGAATTAGTCTTGTAGTCCATAACATAATAATTTCCCTCAGAATCACAAGCGAACTTATCTATTCGGACATGCCATTGATTTCCATCAGGCAAGGTCAGTCTGTCTTGGGTCTCAAGCCCCAGAATTGTTAATTGTTCAAAGGGTTTGTATTTATCATAATAATCTGAAAGAAACTTTTCTCCCATTTTCTTGTAGTTTTCAGCAGTCAAGCCTTCTTTCACAATCTTTACATCTTCGGTATGCTCTTTTTCCCATAAATCTCTATAAAATTTAATTACAGAAGCCTTGGCAATTCTTTTCTTGAATTTCTTGTCCCTATACAACTTTTCAAGAGTCTGGTGGACCATATCTCCCATAAAAGCTTCAATAGTGTTATCTATCTCGGGAGTTTCTCTATCTATATATTGAAATTTGTATTTTCTAGGGCATTGTTCAAAAGTTGAAACTCTTGAATGAGAGTATGTTGCCATGAAA
>CAZJUG010000023.1:10499-15249 GCA_964549155.1 Candidatus Woesearchaeota archaeon | reverse complement strand
AATAGTGAAATGGTTATAGAATATTGTAAAGGAATAATGAAACAACTCACAACAACCTCGGAGGGAAAATGTTAGATAAGTATCTAAGAGAGAATGCAAATGAAGGGGGAGGGGAAGAATGAAAGAAAAAAACTTAGAAAAAATAGTTAAGTATCAGCATATAATGATCATCACCCTTCTAACAAAGCTATTCTTGTTAATTATGATAATGTTAGGAGGATCTCTTAATATCTATGTTATGGAAGCAAATGGTAACAAAATGCCTGTTCTTACTTATGATTCTTACGAAACAGATACTCATTTCACATTCCAAAACGATTCAGAGATAAAATTTCCAATGTTAGCAGATAGACACACAGGGTTTATATGCAGACCAGGATATGTGTGTTCTATAGGGGATTATATAATGTTTATCCTTTATCCCTTATTCGTTTTAGGAGGGATTTTTTTCATTGTATATTATATAAAAGCAAAAAAACTTAAAAAAGACCTGAGATGAATAAATGTCAAATAGCAATAGAGAAAGTTATAAATAAAGCAATAAGAAGAAAATCAAATGGCTATATTTTAATACTAATTGGAAAAAAATGGATTCCTGAACATCGTTTGGTGGTGGAGGAGAAGATTGGTAGATTATTAAATTCTGAAGAAGCTGTTCACCATTTAGATAGTAATAAAAAGAATAATTCAATAGATAATCTTATGCTTTTTCCTTCTCAAAGAGAACATAAACTATTCGAATTAAAAGTAAAACAATTTGGTTATACCAGACCCATTCAGAAACAAATTAGGGAAAGGTGGGATATTTATGGGTAAACCCTTATTAGAACTTCTTATGCTAAATCTTCTGATAATAGCTTATCTTTTTGTAGGGGATGGAAATAATTGGTTTTTTGGAATACTTTTGGTGAATATATTTTTATATATCTTACTAAAAAAAAGGAATAAAAAACAAGAATCAAAACAGATCCCTCTTCAATCTTTTTATGTAGTCTAACCCTTCTTTTGTATTTGCACAACTCTCCGCAGAAATCCCTGTGTATTTCTCTAAATCTATTTCTTTTTTACATTTAGGACATTTCCAAGTCGTAAAACCACAAGTAGGAGCATAGTAACATTCTTCATCCACTTCCCCACAACTTGGACATTCCATCCTGAATGTAATCCTATCCCCCATTTTACATTTTCCCCTTCTTTAATTTCGATTCAACTCCTATTTGTCTAAGGATTTCCCTCCTCAAGATTCTTTCACAACGAGGGCATAATAGTAAATATTGTCCAAATAACCTATAAGCGAAGAAAGACTTACTTTTTAGACTATGTTTGCAGTGGATTCCTTTTCTTTCCATTCTTCCTCCTTATGACTCTTTTATCTTTCTTTTTCCCTCGCACCTTTTTTATTTTATTCCTATATAAAATCTCTCCACATCTTTTGCAGATCCATTTAGGTTGAGATTTTCTCCCATGAAAAAAAACCCTTTTGATTCTATGTTTACACTCCATTAACTTCACCAATCTTTTCATCTCTTCTGAATCTAAACATATATTCTTTCTGATTACTCTTCCCCGTATTATATGCCCAATCCATCAAACATTTTAATTTTTTAGGAGTCATCTTTACTAATTTATTTTTAATAGGTATCTTAGAATTTTTATATAGTCTTTGATTATCTTTTCTCTTCAATCCAACCATAAGTTATTTTATTTTAAATAGTTTATAAATGTTTGTATTGTCTTTTTTCATTCATTCCATGCATTGTTAAGTTAAAGGTTGGTGAAACATCAAAAAAAATTAAGCAAGGTCGGAAATAGTCTTAGCTTTTTTGAGTTTATCTAAGGTTGTATAAATTCTTCCTTGAACATGACCCTTTCCTCTGCTGTTATCTTCTTTAACTATTGGTTTTTTTAGTTTTATTAACTTCTTGAATTTAACCATTTGAAATGGTGGCTCGGCATCAGGCAAACATCTTAACCAATAGCTTATTCCTACTTCTTGTTTTGAAACTTCCTTAGATTCTGAGACTTCTCCGTAAATTTCTATCTTTCTATTTTTATAAAAAGCAAAGTATTTTCCTATTTTTCTACTTCCTTTTGGGAAAGCATAAAACCCTTCTGTTTTGAGAACATTTAAGGAATAATCGTCAATTGACACAACAACCACTTCAACCTCTTTTTCTACCATGTAGAAAAGAGCAAATTGCCGTTTATATATCTTGTTGCATTTAATTTTTAAACCCTTTTTAGCTTATTAGGGCATGGGAAAGGCAGATTTATTAATAAAACAAATAAATAGTTTTTCTGAGTGGAATATTGGTGGCTCTAAAACACAAGGAACGGCAACACTTACAGAAGATTTTGTTGAACAAACAATTGTCAAAGTCTACAAAGAAGTTGTTGTTTTTAAGATGGGTTCTCAACAGCATCCTGATTTTCTTATAGCTCCAAAGAGATATGAAGAATCTATAAGAGATTTTGCTGGTTCAAAAAAGATAACTAAAGGTCTCCTTGAAAAATGGGAACAATCAAAACACAACAGAGAAGAAATAAGGCTTGTAAGATTAGAAGTAAAAACAGGAAAAGGACTTTATACTCTTAATGATACTTTTCCTGAGCCAGACGAAGAACTAAGCGAAATATATATTTTGTTTTCTTTAATTGACCAAACTTTATATGTTACCACAAGTTCTACAATGGCTAAAAATTGTAATTGTTCTCCCACGATTCAGGAAAGATTAAAACAATCCAAGGGAACAGTATCAAGTTTTCAAGAGAAATTAAAATCAATATGGCAAGGAACAGGTATTGGAACGGCTGCAAGACCAACTTATAGGATGGATAAAACCTATTCACATGTAAATGCTTCTGCTGAGGAAATAAGAGAAATTTTTGAAAGAGCAGGAATCTCAGATTGATTTATCTGTTTCAATAATTTTTTTGGCAATGGATTCAACTAATTTGGGTGGAACAGCATTACCTATTTGTTTTATTATATCTGCTCGGCTACCAAAGAACTTATACTCTTTTGGGAACCCTTGTATTTGCCAAAGTTCTGATAATGTAAATTCTCTTATATAGACTCCCTTCTTATTTTTAACAGCTACAAAAAGTCTCGGTTGAAAACTATATCCACAATGAATTGTTTTTGTAGGGGAATCTAAATCTGCAACTTCTATATGCCATGGCGAGATTCTTCTTCCGAAAGACATCTTCCCATCATTTATTTTTGAAATTAGATAAGGATGGGGGTTTCCTTGTGGTTCTTCTTCCGATTCATAAATAAAAACATCTTTCTCTTTATAACCAAAAACTTTTGATGGTTCAAATAAAATTCCATTTTTATTGGTAGGTTCTATTATTTCTCTCAGTTTTGAAACCTCTTTTGAAGGTAAAGGAAAATCAAACTTTAATCCATCTCTGCTTCCTATAAAAAACACCCTTCTTCTTTTTTGTGGAACTCCGTATTGTTCTGCCTTCAAAAGTCTTGGTTTTGCCATTTTATAGCCTATATCTTCAAAAGCTGAAACAATAACATCTGCAACAGGAGTAATTCCGTCATCCGTTTTTCTATTTAATAATCCTGCAACATTTTCTCCAATTATCCATTTTGGTTTGATTATCTTAGCAACTCTAACGAAATCCCAAAAGAGTTTATTTCTTGGGTCGTTTGGGTCTTTCTTTCCAGCATGACTGAAACCCTGACAAGGAAAACCAGCAAATAAAACATCAATCTTTCCTTCAAATTTCTTAAATTCTTCGTCAGGGATTTTGGTTATATCTCCCCTATATTTCTCTCCAATAAATTCTGAATTAGGAAAATTTAGTTTATGTGTTTTTATTGCTTTATCCCAAAATTCTACAAACCCTAAAACATTAAACCCTGCTTTTTCTAAACCTAAAGTATCTCCACCACATCCAGCGAATAAGCTGATAGCTGTTTTTTGTTTATCTTCCATTTTATTTTTCTTCGTTTGGAAATTTAGTTTTTACTTTATCCCAATAAGGAGATTTACATTTTGGACAGATTCTTGGTTTATCTTCTTCTCTTTGAGTCCATTCGTGTCCACAACGATAACATCTATTTCCTTTTATTAAAATGTTATATCCAGCATCTCCCTCTTTTATGTATTTTGTTTTTGACATATTATAAATCTATCATTCATTCTTTATAAACCTTTTGGTATATACCTAAAGCACTATCCCTACACCGAAAGCTTTATAAAGGTTATATACCTAATAGGTATATAAGAGATAGAAGTGGTGCTACGAACACCACCTCTTTATTACCCACGACAAAATGAATAACGAAAATAAAAAACAAACAGAAGTTAAAAACATTTGCCCTATTTGTAAATCTGAAAATTGTATCAAATGGACAAAAAGAAAGACTCAAAATAGAGGGCTTATCCAAAGATATAAATGTAAAGATTGTGGAAAAACTTTTGTTGTAGATGATGGCTTTTTTAGAATGAGGAATCATCCAAAGAAAATAACTTGTGCTATGGACTTATTTTATAGAGGAGTTTCTACAAGGAAAGTTCAAGAACACTTTAAAGTATTTTATCCCCACAATTCTTCTAATGTTTCTATTTATAATTGGATTGTTAAATATGCTAATATGATTGGAAGTTTCGCAGATAGATTAAAGATTGTTTCAGGAAAAGAGATACAAGTAGATGAGATGGAATATCACAGAAGAAAGGGGAACAAGAAACAAGGAGTTTCTAAAGATTGGTTTATTGATTCTATTGAT
>CAZJUG010000023.1:0-10399 GCA_964549155.1 Candidatus Woesearchaeota archaeon | reverse complement strand
AAAGGGGAACAAGAAACAAGGAGTTTCTAAAGATTGGTTTATTGATTCTATTGATACAGAAACAAGATTTATGGTTGCTTCTGAATTTACAAAGAAAAGAGATTTAACAGAAGTTAAACAAGTTTTGAGTTTAGCAAAAAAGAAAACTGAAACTCAATTTGAGATTATAACCTCTGATGGTTGGTTGGCTTATCCAAAAGCAATTCAAAAGACATTTACATTAAAAAATAAATCAAATACTAAAAAGTTTGGAGTTATCCATAATCAAGTTAATGCCTCAAAGGGGGAAGGATTTAATTATAAAATTGAAAGGTTGCATAATTCAGTTAGACAAAGAATAAAGGTTTGTCGTGGTTTTCACGGAAGTGTAGAAAGTGCAAATACTCTTATGAAAGGTTACGAAGTATTTTATAATTTTATTAGAAAACATCAGGCAATTAATTGCACACCTTCGGAGTTAGCAACAGATATTAAATTAAATGGTAATAAGTGGTTGGACTTAATTCACTTATCAAACCAAAGTATTTAAAATGGTTAAACTTACTCACTTTAAAGGAAAAGAGAAGATGACAAAACATAAGAGTTTAGGACAAGTTTTTACTCCTGAATGGATAGTAGAGGAAATATTAGATTCTTCAGGATTTACTAATGATAATCTGATAAACAAAAAGATTATAGACCCTGCTTGTGGGGATGGGGCTTTTTTGAAAATAATTGTCAATAGAATTATTGATTTTCTTATAAATAAAAATATACCAAAGGAAAAAATAAAAGAATATTTAGAAAATTATGTTTATGGTATAGAAATAGATGAAATAGAGTTTAATAATTGCTTATTAAATTTAAACAAAATAGTTAAAGAAAAATTAGGGGATAATTTAAAGGTTAATTGGAAAATCTTTAAAGACAACACCTTGATAAGATATAAAGAGTTTATAGGGATTTTTGATTTTGTTGTAGGAAATCCCCCATATATAAGAATCCATAATTTAGATAAGGAAACAAGAGATTTATTAAAAAGAGAATTTATGTTTGTTGATGGAACAATAGATATTTATTTATCCTTTTTTGAATTGGGTTTTAAATTACTAAATACAAAAGGGGTTTTAGGTTATATCTCCCCAAATAGTTATCTTCATAATTCTTCTTATATAGAATTTAGAAAATATCTAAAAGAAAAGAGAGCAATAAAAAGATTAACAGATTTTAAAGCAAATAAGATTTTCAAAGGATTCTCTACTTACACAGCAATAACCATTATAAACTTTTTTGAAAAAAAAGATAATTTCATTTACCAAGAATTAAAAGATGAAAAAATACAAGAAGTTAATAAGATAAATTATGATACTCTTGGAATAAAGGATTTTTCTTTTTCAGGAAAAGAAGAAATGGATTTTTTAGATAAAATTTATTCAAACACTAATAAAAAGGTTTCAGATTTCTATGATGTTCAATATGGTTTTGCTACATTAAGGGATAAAATCTTTATAGGAAATATAACAAACGAAAAGGCAAATTTAGTTTTATTTAATGGTTCTTGGGTTGAAAATAAGATATTATACAAAATCGTAAAGGGTTCTACTTATAAGGGGAAAGAAACAGAAATAAAATTTGTTTTATTTCCTTATAAAAAACAAGATAATAGATTTATTCCTATACCTGAAGATGAATTAAAACAAGATTATCCTAATGCCTATGAATATTTATTGAAAAATAAAGAGGAATTACTAAAAAGAGATATAGATAAAGGTGCTTCTTGGTATGAATTTGGAAGAAGTCAGGGAGTTCAAACTTCGCATAATGAGAAAATAATATTAAGCACATTAGTTAATCATAAAATTCATTTTTACAAATTACCTGAAGATGTTTTTGTATATTCAGGATTATTTATAATTAAAAAGAAAAAAGAAAAAAATTGGAAAATAATAGAAGATATTTTGAGTTCAGATGATTTTTATAGATATATTCAAATCACAGGCAAAGATTTTTCTGGGGGCTATAAATCAGTAACAAGCAAACAAATAAAGAATTATCCAACAAATTATAACTAACTCTTTAACTTACATAAAGCAATAAATCTATCCAAAAACTTCCCTAAACACAACTCTTTATTTAGTGTATTTTGATTATCTTTTGAAATTCCCAAATTATTTAAATCTGTAATAGTGGGTTTCCCACTCTCATCAAAATCCAATATAGATATTCCTAAAACATCAGGTTTATGTGGAAAGTCATTATCTTGAAATAATTTAATATATTTTGAAATATCCCTATCGTTTAAAGTTTCTATTTTAATTGTTTCTCCACGAAGGTTACCTTTATTTTTATTATAATAAGGAGTTTTTGCTCTTAATACTAAAAAATGTGCAAATCCAACATTTACCCTTCTAATATTAGCAGTTTCTCCTAATAGATTTTCAAAGTAATTATTAGCATTTTGTTTATAATTTGATGTAACAAATTTAAAACTAATAGTTGCAAGAATCTTATTATCTTTTATTACAGATATATCAAGATTTTTAGGGTAATACTTCCCATTTAAATTTGCTTCTCCACCATTACCCAAACTCAAAATAGAATATCCCTTGCCTAAATTATCTTCCAAATGTTTAGCAAACCACTTATGGATTGGAATAAGTTTTTTATTACTTCTTGCTCCACTATCATTATATGCCTTAAATGTTTCCGCTATCGCTTTTAGAAACGACTTATTTACCTCTTTTCCATCAACCATAAAAAAGTTAAGAAATACAAACTTAAAAATCTATCTAAAAAGACCAATTAACTTAACAATTCACTAATATAGATAAGTTTATATACTTATCTATTCTTAATATCCTATGGTTGAACAATTACCTAAGCTATTAAAGATAGAAAATACCAAAGGAAATTCTTGTGTTTATAATATTAATTATCATATTGTTTTTTGTCCCAAGTATAGAAAACAAGTTTTGAATGAAAGCATTAAAGAAGACTTACAAATCATCTTTAAGTCTGTAATCTCATCTAACGATTGGAAACTTCTTGAATTGGAAGTTATGCCAGACCATATTCATTTGTTTGTTTCTGCACATCCAAAACAATCACCGTTGGAGATTGTTAAAAAACTTAAAGGTATTTCTGCAAGATTAATATTTAAAAAATATCCTAAATTCCAGAAAAAGGAATTTTTGGGCAAACATTTGTGGAGTGGAGGCTACTATGTTGGAACTGCTGGAATAGTTACAGCTGAAAGTATTCAGAAGTATATTCTTGCACAGACTAAGGCAAATTCATCTGATGATTAAAATCAATCAGTTTTCTTTGCCACGAGTTTATAAAAAAATATGTTAAATCAATCGAAAGGGAGATCCTATGAGAATTTCTCCTGAACAGATAGAACAAATAAGAGAATTGGTTAAAACGAAATCTTACAGAGAGATAGCCAAAGAGTTAGGAATCTCTGTGTATTCCGTGAGTTATTATTCAAGTGAAGAAAATAGAAAAAAGAGAATAAAGATGTCCGTGAATTATTTTAAGAATCTTTCTAGAGACAGAAAGAAAAAGATTTACAATTCAAGAAAAGAATTAATCAGGAACTTCTTAAACGAGAAATATAAAAATGATCCAAATTACAGAGAAAAAAGAAGGCTGTATTCAAAAGAGTACTATCATAAAAAGAAAAAGGAAGATGTTAAATCAAATAAAGATTCCTTGTAAAAACTGCGGGAAGTTATTCACTCCTTCACGAAAAGGAGTATTATTTTGTTCCGTTAGGTGTAAAAAGCAGAGATATAGATTAGATCACCTAAGACCTTGTCCACTCTGTAAAAAAAATTGGATTTATGGTTCTACAAGAAGATGTTGGGAATGTTTAAGTTCTAAAAAACACGGAAATCTATCAAGAAGTGGGAAATAGATTATTTCTTAAAGAAACCTTTTGGAATTTTAGCAAATCTGTGAGTTTTTCTATTAAATGCTCTTACTCCTACTTTTGTTCTTCTAATATAAATATTCTTTCCGACCATATATCCCCTTATTTTCTTAGTCTTTAATTGAATTTCTTCATCAAGAAGTCTTTCGATGTTAGATTCTCCATAAAGATTGAAAACAGCATTAGTAAAGTTATTTCTCCCCACACCTGCAATAAAATTATCAAGATTAGGGTCTCTTGCGAGTTCATCTACTACAACTTCAGAAGTACCCCTATCAATTACCCTAGAAAGCAGAGAACTATCCCCATAGTCCTTTATTATACGAATTACATCATCTTCTACAGGACTCTTACTCTTTCCACTACCTCTGTTTTTTGTGACTATATTCCTCCGAATAGATGAATCTACAAGTGAATAAGAACCACTTTTTCTTGCTTGGAGTAATTTTTGTGTTTGGGATACCATATTATTCTTTTATCTCCTCATTTAGATAATCAATCAACTTTTTAAATCCTTCTGTATTTGATTTTCTTCCACGAAAAGCACCTAAATTTCCCAAACCCACTAACTTGTGACAATAATCCTGTGAAAAATATTTATCTTTATTCTTTAAGAAACTTAAGAACTCCTCATTGTCCAGAGGTAATATTACTCGCCCATTTCTAGCATCTAAACTATAAGGAACTTTTAAATATCGGGTGGGAGAATATATCAAAGTGTCTACTTTTCGTAACTTCAAGTGTTTAACTAAATCCAACATAAGTCCTTTACAGAAGGTTACACAAAAATCCAAATCAAAAGGTTCTATTAAATCTTTAAATTCTTCATAAGGAATAATAATATGAAAACCCTTCTTTCCACTTGACCATATACTAAACTTAATATTAAATTTCATTAATAGTTTAAACACTTTCCGAGCATCCGAATAAGCATCTTCTATATCCTTTCCATCGATATCTAAACCAAAGTTGTAACCACAACATCTTTTAGCATATTCAGGGGATTCCCTATTTGCCCATACATTTTCTTGCCATTCCCTCTTCTCTTTTGGAGAAAAAGGTGGGGGGGATCTATGTGTGAAGTTCATTAATCCCTTGTAAAAAGTTAGTCCCTCTATTGGACCTCTAATTCCCTCACTTCTATTTTCTAAAACACGATAAAAATAAAATATTTTAATTAAATAATCTATCTTTGAAGAAAAAAGCCATCGAATGTTTTCGTTCAAGCAAAGCTCAGAATTTCCCACATATTTAACAATTTCAAATAATATATTTTTATTAGTATAGTGTTGGAATAGGTGCATGGGGGGATTAAAATCATTTTTCCATTTCACGAATATTTCTCTATCTTTATTAGTTAAAGGATTCTTCCAGATTATCTTAGGGAGGACAATTTTATAGAAGTCTGAGCGATTATCTTTTTTGCTTTTTGTCTCTTCCATATACACTCATTAAATTATTTAGATCTTTAAAGAAATCAAGAAAGGCATTTGTTTCATCTATTACATATTCTTCTATCTTTTCAAAATCACCCATCCTATACCAATAAGGAACACTACCTCCATCGGTTTTTTTCTTTGTGAAAGCATCAAGTCCACTTCCTTTAAAGTTTAATCCATTCATCATAATCAATGAGTACTTCAGATCGATAAGAGGTTTTTTATAAAGATATTCCGACAAAGGAGGACAAGGAAGATTATATTTTTTAAACTTTTCAAATAAGAATGTTAAATCGAAGATGAAATTATGGATCAAGGGGACAAATGACCATACATCAGAATCCATAAGCAGAGGATGAAATTTCCTTACTATTTCTTCTTCAGAACTTTCCCACTCTTTTAAGATTGTTAATTCTCCGATAGGTATCCCATTACTCCCCAAAGGTTGATATTGGATAGTGACTATATTATCTTTAGAGGGATCAATTCCTGTTGTTTCCAAATCTAAATAATATATCATTTCTCTCCCTCCTTATGTCTTGCTTCTTTATACCAATCCCACATATCCACACGGAGTTTAGTCATTGTCCCATTTTCTTTATTATGAAATACTATTCCTTCAGGTTGCTTTTCTTTCTTTCTTTGTCTAAACCAGAGAGATTTAAGAACTTTAAATAATTCAGAGAAAGCATTATATATATCTTCATCTTTAGAATTTTCATCAAGGTTATTCTCATCTAACCATTTATAGTAAAATTTATAAAAATAATGTTCAAGGCAATAGTTAAAAGGTATCCATAAGTGTTCAGTAATTTTATAAGGATTTCCGTTTAGTTTAGGACCAATAAGTTCTCCAAAATATTGTCCGTCATCTAACAAATCAGGATTAAATTTCTTTTCATCAATAGATCTTTTTACACCTTCATAAAACCATTTTCCAGACTTCCATATATCAATCCTACTTGTTCTATTATAGACAGATTTTACATTCCCATCTTCAACAATAACACTTACATTTGTTCCGTCAAACTTTTCAGTTGCAATAACTTTATCTTTATCAAGTATCCAAGAGAACTCTCTTTTAAATTTTGGAAGACAAACCCACATTCTATTTACATCCCCTCTTTCAAAAGGGCTCTCTATTTTTGGGAAATCATTTATTTTCATTTAATTTTTCCTTTATTTTAGTTATCAAACCATTAAATATATTAAATTCTTTCGGATGTTTTTCCAATCCACATTCCTCTTTTATTTTTCTTTCTAGTTCTTCTCCTTCACGAATAATTATATCCAAAACATCTTGCTGTCCCTTTTTTCTTTCCTTACTTGCCATCTTCATTCACAGGAACACTTTCCTCAATATTTAATTTATTTATCTTTACAAAAGATCCATCTTTATCTTTTCCTTCAATAAAATTAGAATCTTCTTTTTCAACTAGAATTGTAATTATTTTCCCTTTCAAAGTTCTTATTTTGATTCTATTTCCCATTCTGATATTCTAAATACACACTACTATTTAAACCTTTCGGTTTCTTCTTCTGTAAAGAAAAATAGTCAAGAAAGCAAAGAATATAAAAGTGAGAGAGTAATATAAAAAATTAGTCTGTGGTTCTGGAAAGAAGAATAATACAATCAATCCTACAAGTGAACTACTCATATCCTAATCCATTAAGGGTATGGACTTCTTGGAGACGAGGTTAAAAAAACAATCCATGAGTTTTTCATCTCATTCACCTATACTCAAATTAACTTCGAATTGAGGGTAATTATTTGTAGGAGTACTTCCCCCTCCCCCGCCTCCACCGATATAATCATCTCCTTCTGTTGAATCATTGATAGAATCATTTAAATCTCCCATTATACTATTATCAGAACTATTTTGATAAAGAAAAATACATAAGAAAACCATGCTTAAGGAAATTATGACCCACAATGCCCAATTTGTTTTTTTTCTTACCATTTGATATGTTTCGCAAAGAGTATAAAAGATTTTTATTTTATAAACCCTTTCTAAAAAACTTTTTAAGAAAAGCCTTTTAAATACAATCTCCTATTCTTTTTTCTGCGATTTCACAATATTCCTGCGAGATTTCAAAACCTATAAATTTTCTACCTAATTGCTTACAGGCTAATGCAGTTGTTCCAGAACCCATGAAAGGATCTAAAACTATGTCGTTTTCTTTTGAATGAATTTCTATTAAATGTTTAATAAGGCTTAGTGGTTTTTCTGTTGGGTGTTTTGTTTCTCCATAAGAAGATTTATTAGCAGTCTGAAAGAAGTTGTGCATTTCTTTTTGTTGTTTAAAATTAAAAGTCCAAGCCTTATCGCCCTTACTTCCAATCCAAAGAAACTCACAAGCAGATAAATAATTTACCTTCCTAAAAGATGGAACTGGGTTTGTTTTGTGCCAAGACATAATAGTTCTTGTTCTTATTCCATAATCTTTTGCAGTCCAACCCAATAAACTTATATCTTCTTTATTAAAGAAACTAATTATCGTTCCCCCATTTCTCAAAACTCTACAACTTTCTTTAAGCCAAGATTTAGTAAACTCTATAAATTCTTCTCTTGATTTATTATCCCAATCTCCAAAATCATACTTTAAGGGCGATTCTCTTCTCATAATTGGAGAATTTAATTTACTTCTATCTCTGTTATCGTTTAACTTAGAAATATTATATGGAGGGTCTGCGATTATTAAATCCACAGAATTATCTGGAAGTTGTTTCAATCCTTCCAAACAATCCATACAATAGATTTTATTTATTTCCATAGTCAATTCGCAAGGGGACTACTCAACTTGTTGGGTAGAGGAATTGCGACCTCCTTTAATTTGAAATTATGTGATAACCAACTAATTTTTTTTATAGAGCTACTTATTCTTTTTTCTTTATCTTCTTTTTCTTCAAAAGGTAAAATCTTTAATTGATTTCCTGTTCCTCCAACAATCTGCCCAAACTCGCAGATTGTTCCTTTTCGTATTCCCTTAAAATTTCCTGTAGAATATTTATCTCTTACTCCACCTTTGCTGAATTGAGTGTCATGTAATCTTCTCCGAACATATCTATAACTATCGTCGATAACTTTGATATTAAAATTAGGTTCTGCATGAGATATTTCTGAAGCAATAGTGAAACTATCAACACAATGAGAATTAAAATGTTCTGCTGATTTGTTTGAACCTTTTTTAAGTCCTAAATTTTTTCTCATCTTCTGTGTCTCTCTTCCATCAAATGTAATATAATTATCCTCTCCGATTTTACCAACGATGAATGCTTTAATCATATTTTTACCAACTTCTATCGTTGAAAAGTTCTTTCCCCATTTTTTATCTCGATGATTAAACTTTACATCTTCAATCGCTACTTTTGAGATTGGATAATACTTAAAAAATTCAGTAATATATTTTAATCTTGATTGAACCATCATTAATTGACTTGGAGCTATAAAATTATTCTTACTTCGGTTATCAAATCTTGCTTCTCTCCGACGACAATTTCTATTTCTTCTTGCTCGTCTTAATATTCTTCTTTCTGTTAGTTTTCTAACTAACTTTTTCTTATCTGGCAGTATCCACATAATGTTTAATTGGTTTTCTTTTCCTACAATCAAACTAATTCCTTCAAATTTAGTTCCGTTGTCTATACCTAAACATGTTTTAGGTGTTTCTTCTCTCGTCGGAATTGACATCTGTATTCCGAACTCTCCAAACTTGTTCCACACTACTTTAGCAACTCCTCCAAACAACAACTTCCTCGCTTTCTGTGGTTTGCAAGGTGTTAATGGTTTTCCCATAAAACTCAAAACAAATATTCTCCCAGACATACTGGCGTCAGATTGCTCTGAGTTATACCCACATCCCACATGAAAAGAAGGCATAGAGTTATCTACAGGTGAATTAACATTGATGTAGGTTTGTAAACTCGTCGAATTAAACGATCCTTCGGAAGGGTTCAGAATTTGTGGAGTGTTCTGAAGTTCTTGGTAGCCTTCTTCTCGTAGTTTAGTTGTTGTGCTTTGTTGCATTTTTTCCTCACTTGTGGTAGTCAATACTTGTGTTGTCGTTCGTCACAGACAAGCCACCTAATTTATTAGGTGGTTATTGACTTTTCTCCTTTAACATTTTATCCTTTTCCTTTATTATTTCTAAAAGATTTAAAACTTTAGCCTTTTGGTTTTCAATTTCTCTAGCCAATGACATAGAGTAAGCACATTCTTGGTGAGCATAGGCTATAGGAGATTCTGTAGGTTTAAGGCACACAAAACATCTTCCTTGGATTAGTTTTTCAGGAGTATGATTTTTCATTCTTTAACCTCTAAAACAGCCAAAGGGATCATAGAGATGATTCCATCTTTATCCTTAAAAAATCGATAAGGTTCTCCCTCTATTAGTCTCATCATTACAATTTCCCCATAATGTTCGTGAATATCACCAATAACCCACTTTTTAGGTATCATTCTTTCACCTTCTCTCTAACAATTTTAATTTGCTTAAATATTATCATCACTAAAGTTGCACCTATAATTGAATAAGGTATTCCTACTATGGCTTGTTGCCAGTTATTCAAAGAATTTAACCATTCAAGGATTATCATTTCTTCTCCACCTCGTTTAAAACTTCTTCTTTAGATTTATACTTACTAATCAAACCATAATAATGAGTGTTGCATTCTTTATCTACAAAATCTAACTGCTCTTTGCAACACCTATCTACAGATGGTTTGTAAGTGCTTTTCTTTCCACATATTTTGCAAGTATAAACTTTCTGTGTCATTTTAATCTCCCACTTTTAAGATCCCCTTGGCATTTAGAACATAGTCCTGAACGATTAGAAGGACCTAAACATCTTCTACGACATAGTTTACAGATCTTTGCAGGTTTACACTTAACTTTTTTCATTTCTTTCTCTTTCTTTTAATTTAGCAACAATTACTTTTTCGTTACAATAATCACAAGCAAATCCTCCTTCGTGAGGATATCCCGAACCTTCTATTTTACAACCACAGAAAAAGCAAAATTCATTCATGTTTTTTTTATAGACATTA
>CAZJUG010000022.1:12184-15545 GCA_964549155.1 Candidatus Woesearchaeota archaeon | reverse complement strand
CTATAAGTAGAAACATTTAAAAGGAATACTTATTAAAGGATAAAATGAAATTTTGTCCAAAATGTGGTGCAATGTTAGTGCAAAAGACCAAAAATTTTGGTTGCCCTAGATGCAGTTATTCTACAAAAGAAAAAGTAAACTTGAAAGTCAAAGAAAAAATTGACGAAAAACAATTTGTTTCAGTTATCAAAGATAAAGATGTAGATGTTTTACCTACTGTTGCTGCAAAATGTAAAAGCTGCGGACATGATGAAGCACATTTTTGGACTTCTCAAACAAGAGGAAGTGATGAATCTGAAACTCGTTTCTTTAGATGTACAAAATGCAAACATACTTGGAGAGAATATAAATAATTTAATTATAAGTTAATTCTAATCTGATTCTTCTAAACTCTGGTTTTTTATAAATCTTTGGAAAAACAACAGCATCAGTGTAATTTGTAGAATCCCAAACAACTCCTTGTTGTTCACTCCCAACTATCCAATTTAAGACATTACCTTCAGAATCAATTTCTTTCCACCTTATTCTAACAATTCCCTTACTTGGAGATTTTTCTCCAGGCTTGAGAAGATATTTACACCCCAAACTCCCCACTGAAAAATCTGGAGAGACCATCCAAACAGAACAATTTACAACATAACTTTGGGAAGCATTATACCAAACAACATATCCTTGAATGCTATCCATTGCAGGAGAACTTATTATTGGAATAATATTTATTCCTTGTTTGAATATTTGAACTTGTATAGAATCCTCATCACTTTGATCCCTAGTCATTTCCTCAGCAATTAATGTAACAACATAATTTCCTTCTTTTGAATAAAAATGAGAAACATCTGCACTATTTGCATTTAGAGATTTAGAATAATTCTGAAAGATGGTATTGTTATTATCTCCAAAATTCCAAGTAATCTTTAACAAATCATCATCGTCAAAACTTATCTGACTAAACAAAATTGGAGAATTTACCGAACCCCCATAGAAGTCTATGGGAGCACTGATATCTGCCACTGGACGAGAATTAGAAGGAACACTAGAAACACTAATATTCTGATATGAAGATTCAAAAGTTTCATTCCCTTCTTTGATTTTTACCTTGAATCTGTATTTACCTTCCTGATCAAAAGTATATTGCTGGACTCCCTTTCCACCTAACTTGGTTAAATCTTCCCAATTCTTTATCAAACCAAAAAGGATACTTCCTTCCCTTTCAACAAAATATTCTACACTTTCTCCAGATTCGAGATCTCCGGCCACCATTAAAACAGTGTCCCCCCTATTAGATAGATTTATTTTATCTCCAGAAAGAGTTGCCCAATAAGGCTCCGTCGAAATGATACATTGTTTGTTTTGACAAACTTTTCCAGAAGGACAATCACTATTCTGAATACATTCAACACAACCTCCTTCAAAACAATAAGGTGTTAAACCAGAACAAGTTCCCCCATCCCAAACAACATCAACTTTGTAAGAACAGGAATTGCCCCCATTACATCTATATGCATCTCTGCCCTTTATTGGACCGCTACACTGATTGTAAGGAGAATATCCACAATAACCAAAGGTTATCCAAGAAGTTCCTCCCTTAAGTTGATTACAAAGAGTACCTGCCGGAGCATATTCAACATATATCGTAGAAGAAGGGCAAGATGATGAAGAACCAGTACAATTTGAATATGATTTTGTTCTCTTACAGTTCCCATCACAGTTCCATATTGCATACTCTCCTGAACAAATTGTTAAAGATGATTTGAATGAATCCACAGGGCAAGATGATGAAGAACTAGTACAATATTCTGGTTGATCACAAGTTCCTGCTGAAGCTCTACAAACAGTTCCAGTATGAGGATAAGTACAATCTCCAACTACCCAATTCCCAGCAGAATTACAAGTATCTGTCCGAGTTCCAGCACAAGTCCCACTTCCACAAGCAACTACTTTTGTCGCACCAGGTTTACAACCACATGCAGACCTTCCATTAACACAATAATTATCATCTGTACCTAAACAGGTTCCATGAAGAGCCCACCGGTAATATCGCCCCCAACTGCCACCCACATAATGATATCCCCTACGATAGCGACTATTTCCTATACACATAAAAACATCTTCATCGGCCCAACCCACAATATTATAGGGATAATCTGCAGGAGCTTGTTTGCCACAATGTCCAAAAGCATTTGGATAGCTACCAGTAACAAAACAGGAGTATCCAGGATCACATCCCCATGTTGGACTGCCTAAAACTGTAGCAGGACTGCTTATACAAACTCCATATGAATTAGGAACAGAATCCCAATAGTTTCTATGATAGAGAACCCCATTATAATTCAAGATCTCATTAGTGACAGGATCCACAATATAATCTACATCAATATTACCAATAAATCTCAAGTCAAAAGTATCTTGTTGACCATCTAGTTTACCTAAAAATTGTTTATATGTTCCTTCCCCAGAAATTTCAAACTTGAGGAGTAATTTATCCGAATCTTTTTCATAAACCTCCACAATTCCAGAGCCCCTAGCATATAATGTAATATCATTTTTAGAGTTTAAATTTTCTTCGAATCTTACTCGAATGTAATCTTCCCTAGGAACACTGAACCATTTGTTATCCTTTTCTCGAACAGAATCATAAATAAGACTTATAAAATATCTTTGAAAATCTAAATGTTCTGCATTGTTTATCTTTATCACAGAAACATAATTATCATCAAAATCCGACAAAGGATTGCTATAAACAATCCCTACTGAACAAAATAGAAAAACTATTCCAAGAACTACAAAAATCAAACTCTTTCCCATGAAATTCAAGAGAATCCCAAGTTTATAAAATTACCTTTTCTCTATAGTGTGTCCACACTCTGAACACTTCCATTTCTCAAAAACATCTTCCTTGTAAGAAAAAGGCAATAAGTAACCTTGCTTACACTTGAGACATTTTGGGAATATACAATTATCTTCCATATTATTTTTTTCCTCCATTCGAATATTCATTAACAAAACTTTCAGAGAATTTAAATCTTTACCTAGATCAAGATTTCTTTAATTTGGAGAAACAGAAAACCAGAAGTTTTCTTTGCGAAAGAAAAGTAACTCGATGACCCCAAAGGGTGAAAATACCTGAGATGACCCCGAAGGGAATGAACGAACTTGCTTTCTTAGAAAGAAAGCTCTCTCCCAACCAAGGAACTAGAATAGGATTACTTTGTAATCTTGGCCAAGTATGTTTCAATAATCTCCTAGAGATTATTAGCATTTAGCCTTGCTAAATGCTATATGACCCCGAAGGGATTTGAACCCTTGACACCCTCGTTAAGAGCGAGGTACTCTAACCGGGCTGAGCTACGGGGCCGGTTTT
>CAZJUG010000022.1:0-12084 GCA_964549155.1 Candidatus Woesearchaeota archaeon | reverse complement strand
ACACCCTCGTTAAGAGCGAGGTACTCTAACCGGGCTGAGCTACGGGGCCGGTTTTTGGACCTGTAGCGAAAACCAAGGGGCTGAGGCCTATGAAATATGTCATCCCTGTGGGAAGCTACGAGACCGATAAATCACCAAGCAAAACTTCATTTAAAAAACTTTACAATTTCAATTATTCTGCTAATAATTAATTTTTAAATGTAAGCTTTCAAAAGATTAGATAATTTAAACTATTTTTATGAAATTTAAATAAATCTCTTTGTAGATTAGTAGGACAAAATTTAGATTTGAAAGAGAATAGACGGAGGGGATTAATAATGATGAGAGTTTATGATTACTTTTCTAGATCATTTTTTATCATCATTTTTATAGTTACTGCTACAATAATCATCAAAATAGCTGACCAAATTGGAACACTATTTTTAAAATTAATGGCAATTGTGACTCCTGCTACAACCATAAGCAATTCTGAACAAAACCCAAAAAAGAGTCTACTAAATCTATTTTTTATGTAAGCCATAATATTTAATAATTTTGAATCTATAAAAACTTGATGTTTACATTACAATTTGAGTTATAGGAACATTTAAATACCTATTGCTACTTAAAAGAATCATATGAAACAAAAATGTAGCTATATGAAAGTATTAGAAATTTTCTTTAAAGGGCCGATAACAGCCCACTTTATAAGAGAAATATCTAGGGAAATACACCTTGCTCCAACCTCAGTAAGAAAAAACATAAAAGAACTGGAAAGAGAAAATCTTATTGTGAAAAAAGAATTGAAACCCTTCCCAGGATTCATAGCTAACAGAGAAAATGAAGAATTTATCTATCTAAAAAGGGCATACAATTTAGCCACTCTTTTAAATTTGAAGAAAAGAATAGAAGAAGAGCTATCCCCGAAAGCAATTGTACTATTTGGAAGCTATTCTAGGGGAGAAGATATAGAAACAAGCGATATAGATTTAGTCTGTTTATCAAAGATAGAAAAAGAAATTAATCTAAATAAAATAGAAAATGAATTAAAACGAAAGATAAATATTATGTTTATAAAAGACTTAAAACAACTTGAAGAATCAATCCTAAAAAAAATAAATAATGGGATAATATTAGCGGGAGAAATTTAATGGAAGAAGTTTTCAAAATAAGCCCAGATAAAGAAAGAGCAAAAGAATACTAAAAGAAAATCCAGAAAGAATTTTAAGGAAAACTAAGATTGGGCTTCCAAGTTATCAAAAAGGATAACTTTATAAACTATTATTAATATAGACCAATATGAACAATCAAAAGATAATAGAAAAACTTTCCAATAAAGCAATATTTTCAATCCAAGACATCCAAAGAATTGGAAATTTTTCAAGAGAATATACTAAAATTCTAGCTAATCGTCTCACTAAAAGAAAGATAATACAAAGAGTAACTAGAAATAAGTATACTCTTGAAAAGAACATTTATGCCATTGCAACAAATCTAAAAACACCATCCTACCTATCATTTTGGTCTGCATCAATTTTTTATGGTTTTACAGAACAAATAATTAACACAGTGCAAATTGCAACAACTAGAAGAGCAAAAGAAATAATTTTTCAAGGAAGTAAAATTAAATTCATAAAAATAAACAATTTTTTTGGATATAAAAAAATAAAATCAGGAGATTCAGAAATTTTTTTAGTAGAACAAGAAAAGTTAGTTATAGATATATTAATGAATCACAAAGAGATGGGAAATTTTGATGAAATAATCAAGATAATAGAAAATGCAGAAATAAACAAAGAAAAACTAAAAGAATATTTGATTAAAATAAATAACAATACCTTAAAAAAAAGAGCTGGATATTTAATTGAGAAGTATAAAAATATAGATATTTCAGACATATTAAAAAAAGACAATAACTATGTATATCTAAATCCTTTTTCAAGAAGATATAAAACAATAAATACTAAATGGAAAGTTAAAATATGATATCAAAAAAAGAGCTAGAAGAATATGCCAAAACAAGAAACATGAAAAATTTAGGTCATGCAGAAAAAGACTACTTTCAGAACATCGTTTTATTCATCATTTATCAGGAGTTTGGTAACGAAATTGTATTCAAGGGAGGAACCGCATTATCCAAATGCTTTGGATTGAACAGATTCTCAGAAGATCTAGATTTTACATGCAATAAAGAAATAGATTTTAAAAATATAGAAAAAGGATTGAAAAGATTCAAAATAGATTTTGAAACCGAAAAAATAGAATTCGAGAAAAGTAAGAGTTATATAATCCGATTAAAAGGACCTTTATATAATGGAAGCAAAACAAGTGCATGTAAAATTCTCCTAGATTTTAGCTTTAGGGAATTCGTTTTTATACCCCCAATTATAAAAACAATTGGAAGATTTATAGATGAAATTCCATCATTCGATGTTTATGTCATGAACCCTGAAGAAATATTAGCAGAAAAAATTAGAGCTATCATTAGCAGAAATAAAGCAAGAGATGTTTATGATCTCCTGTTTTTAATTGAGAGTAATATAACTTCCAAGGAAGAGTTAGTAAATAAAAAATTAGATTATTACAAGAAAAAATATAACAAAAAAGAATTCTTGGAAAAATTAGAAGAAAAGAGGGAAATTTGGAATTCGGAAATCCAAAAACTTGTTTCAAGTGTCACCTCTTTTGAAGAAGTTTTTAAGAAAATCAAAGAAAGTTTGAATAGGGTTTTGATTAAAGGGTAATTTTTTCTGTCTACAAAAGAATAGATCTGATGAATCCCCTGAACAAAATTACCAAGTCTCTAAATTTTTCTCTTAGAGCTAAACTCTATTCCTCAGACCAAATTAATTTTAGAGTACTCTAAAATTTGATGATGAATTACGAAATAAAAATTTTTCCAAAAAAAATTCTGACATCAGTTTAAAGACCTAAACTATAAGGCCCGCCCCTAGCATAATCCGAACCAGAGAACCAAACATACCAATTTCCATTTTTATCTACGACTGCAGGATCTGCTAAGCTGTCCCCGTCGAAATCTCCTAATAAGGGAGTTCCTCTAACTCCTAAATCATAAGGTCCTACAAGAGAATATCCACTTCCAGAAGTTCTGGTTTTCCATGAACCTTTGGAATCCATATAAGCAATATCTCCGATTCTGTCTCCATCTAAATCTCCTGCAGTTGGATTTGATTCTTTAGGATTGAAAACAATTGGACCAATCATACTATCTGTACTTGAAAGATAAGCATATAATTTTCCGTTAATATCTTGTATTCCTAAATCTGCCATTCCGTCTCTGTCAAAATCTCCGACTAAAGGAGTTCCTCTAACTCCTGAATTATATGAGTCAATCATCTGGTAATTATCTCCTGAAAGTTGAACCTTCCATTTCCCAAAGTCATCTAGGTAAGCCAAATCCTCCATTCCATCCCCGTCTATATCTCCAATTGCAGGATAATTTCCTCTTGTTTGGAAATCATACTCTAACTTTCCATAACCCGTAGAAGAAAGAAATGCCTTCAATTCTCCTTTTTCTGTATGAACCACTGGGTCTGCTAAGCCGTCCCCGTCGAAATCTCCTCCAAGGAAAATTCTCTTCGGTTCAAAAACAATTTTAACTAGTCCGCCTTTATTAGAGATATAATTAAAATTAGTTTGAGTTAGACTATTATCATTCAGTTTTCCATCATTTGAATAAACAACTCTTCCATCTTGTTCAATTCTCGCAATCCTATGTAAGGGTTGAACCGCATTTGCAGAGAAAGAAGTAGAGCCATTTTCTGGCAAGGAAGGATTCATCGGACTTATTGTCCCGTTTCCTTCGATTAGTGTTCTAACTAGATAGTTGGAAGGTGTAATAGTTTGGAAATATGCCACAAGGTTTGTATAAGGTTTATTAACGGGGAGCACTAGAGGATTTGCAGTGGTGTTTGTCTGACCAGACCAGCCTAAAAAATTGCTTCCAGTTTTTGCAACGGCCTCTAAAGATAGAGGTTTATTTTCAGGATAATAATCGTCCTGGCTTTTTTCATAGACTATAGAACCTTCTCCAGAAACTGAAGGAGTTACCTGATATTCTGGTTGCCAAACTGATTTAGCTACTACAGGTGCGACTATATCTGGCACACTCTGTCTTACCCTTTCAGCCATTCCCTCAGAGGGTACTAATGCCATTCCAGCTCCGACTAGTAGCCCTAAAAGGCCTTTCATTCTATTTTTCATTTTGATTATTCAAAACTGAACTCCTTGAACCTTAGTCTTCTTCCAGGATGATTTGTATCTGCAACATATTTATCTATGCTCAATTCAGAACTACCTCCATAATTGACCACAGAAGGATTTGCTACTGGATCCCCAATAGTATTTGTTCCAAACCAATTTGTATATGTAGAACTGATATTTACATCTAATTGCTTCAAAGCAAAGTTCGCGACAACATTAGTATACGCATCATCCAATGTAAACACTAGAGGATTGTTATTTTCCATTCCTGAAGGAACATTTGACCAAACAGGCCTGTAAGCTTCGCTGATTGGAACAGCCACATTAGAAACAATGGATTCAGGTTCATACCAACCACTTGTTGTTCCAGTTACAGTTCCATTTGGACCACTTGTAACTCCATACTTAAACTCAGGTTGCCAATCTGCTACACGAGTTATGTTCGAAGTAATGTTTTCCACAACATTAGTTACTCTTTCCTCTGCTCTTGCAAATTTAGCTGCTCCGAATAGAAGTGCTGCAAGTCCTAAGGGTTTTAGAGATTCTAAACCATATCTAAAAATTTCTTTCATTTTGTTAATAAACCTCCTTTCAATAAATCAAGTGTTATCATTTTTTCCATTATTCTGTACTCCATTCTTTAAATCTTAATCTTTTAGCATCGTTAGAAGGATTATTTATATATTTATTTATTGTTAAAGTTGAGCTTCCTCCATGAGAAACAGGATTTGGAGTTGCTTCTGGATTCCCAATAGTATCTTCTCCAAACCAGGGGGAATATTTTGAAGTTAGGGAAACACCATACTGGTTTGTTCCAAACTCAACATTCCTCACAGAATTGCTTCCCGCAGCTCCAACAACATTCGTCTCGTAAGAATAAGTATATGGGGCATTTGTCGGAAATGAAAAAGAGTTTGTATTGAAGTCTCCCGTATTGATATCTTGCAAAACAACCTCCAATCCCCGAAGATGTCTTCCCTCATTTGCATCAACTTTGACATTGAATGTTGAATTTATCATTGTATCATAAACAAATCTTTGTGTATTTGTCACAGCCGCACTTTCACTAACATTTGAGACAGCAACAGAACCATCCGAAGGTTGTTGAAAATAGAAGGAGTTCCAATCCCTGTGATGAATGTATTCGCCAAACTTAACCTCTCCATTTTCATTAGTTTGGCTTGCTAGAATATTTAGATTTGTTGGACCTTGCCAATTAAACCAGGTTCCATAAGAAGTAATGATGTCTCTTAAATTCCTTTTTTCATGAAAATTCGTGCCACTGCCATCCCCAATATAATCTGCAAAAACAATATATTCCCCAACATAATGCCTCTCAGGATTCATCACTCCAAAAACAGCATTGGTATTACTCTCTAAAGAGAGTTTATTATTCCCTTGTATATCTGAAGAATTATCTATAAACACCCTTAAATCTGCAATTATAGAAGCTACAGCATTAGTATCTCTCCCATCAGTATTTAGTTCATATCCTTCCACAAGAGTAGTTATTTTTGGAGCCCATGTTGTCATCGGAGGTTTTGCATACAAAAAGTCATGGGGAGAAGCATCGTATCCTTCTGTAGCACCTTCTCGGTGATTTATAGCCAAACTACCAAGTTCGGAGTTTATATAATTTCTGATTAGTATCTGATCTTGATGTGCAAAAGAATCTAGGGGGCTTAACATTGTTGCTCCGACTAAAGCTCCCAATTGCAAGACCTTCTTAACTCCCTTCTTTACTCGTTCAAGCACCATAATATTTTCATACAAAACGGGTTAATAAATCTTTCTATTTTGATGTTCTTCTCTAGGAGTAACAAAAAGATAGATAGTTATATAAACTTGTTTTTTATTAAAACTTTATGGTAAAAAAAACCTATACAGACCAAAAGTCTGGAGCAATGTATGAACAAGGAGAGGTGCATTCTTGGAGACCGCCATGCAGTTGCGGTGTAGAACTAGGCGAAGCAGTAAGAGCTGAACCAGTTTCTCCAAAAGTATCTGGGGAGAAAGTGCACTTCTGGAGACCGCCATGCAGTTGCGGTGTTTCTCTTGATGATGCCGTAGAGTAAATGGATTCTCCTTTTCGAGGTTTTGAAAGGCTCCGACTAGAAGGCAGAGTGAAATTTATCAAGATAGATAGTAAAATATTTGTATATGACATTAGAAATAGTTATCTTACAGAAATTCCTTTCTCTAGTGAAGTAGAAAAAGAAGCTGTTCAAACAACAAATCCTCCCGTAAAAACCTTAATTTTGCATACTACTTATGAATGTAATCTTGCCTGCAAACATTGTTATATCAACGCAGGAAGTCAAAAAAGAGAAGAGATGGATTCTGCTGAACTTTCCAGGATTGTGAGAGAATTTGGGGAAATGGGGGGTCTTGGAGTGGATTTGTCTGGAGGTGAAGCTTTTCTAAAACAAGGAATAGAAGATGTAATAATGACTGCAAGAGAACAAAAGCTTAGAACAGTTGTGTTGTCTAATGGAGTTTCGATTAATCCGAAGTTATTAACCAAGGTCTCTTCTTATCTTGATGGTATTGCTATAGGGTTGGATGGATTAGATGGAGCAAATGACTCAATAAGAGGGCAAGACTCATTTAGAAGAACACTTACAGGGCTTGAATCGATAGCGAATGCAGGGATAGAGCTATCCCTAACTACACTTATTACTCCTGAAAGTATCCCCCAATTAAGTTTATTCCCGAAATTTATTTCAAGATATGGTGGGAAAAGTTGGAGTCTTGTAATGCCAAGACAATCTGGAAGATTTGCAGGTGAAGAAAATCAAATAAACCAAATCTATGTATTATGGGAAGAAGCTAAACGAGGAGGCATACTTCAAAGGTTAAAAGAACAATCAGAAAAAACAGGAGTTACAATTATTTTAGATCATATTTTGGTTCCGGGTGCAAAAAAGAAGGTTGAGGAAACATCCAAAGATTTTGTTTATCAAATATATAATAAAGGAAGAGCTTGTTGGGATAATACTTTAACAATAATGCCAAACGGAGATGTAAAATGTTGTTTATTCTTTGATGGGCAAGTATATGATAATGTTAGAGACAAACCCCTAAGAGAAGTTTATGGATCCTCTAGAAGATTGAAAGCATTAGAAGAATTTAGAAAATATCCTGTCGACAAGTGCCCTTTTATTGAAAAACATCAAATAAGAGCCTTTGAAAAAACCCTAGGTTAAATAGATGATTCTTCCATCCTGTTTTATTTCACAACCTTGAATTTGTTTTACTAAATCCATATGTAACCTAGACTCCATTCCAGGATACATTGCCCCCAATGCTAAATGAAATGTCCCTACAACTTTCTCATCATAAAAAGAATTCCCCGTTATTCTCGCATGAGGATTTGTCCCAATACCAAATTCTCCTAGATATGGTGCAAATTCATCAACACTTAAGAGATTATTTAGTCCGGAAGAATTATCAGACTTCCAGTCAATAACCATTCCATGGGAGAACTTTAACCAGGTTTGATTAAATCTCTCCCCTCCAAAAATTGTTGGAATACTAAAAGTTACTTCGCCTTCTGTTTTTTTAGCATCTATGGCATAAAACAGTTCTCCGTCAGGAATATTAATTCGACCATCACAAAAGTGAGGATGCCCATCTGTCTTAAATTTTATATTAGTATCTTTTGATCTTATTTCAATAGTACATCCAGAGAATCTGGAAGCAATTTCTTCTTGCCTTTTTCTTTGTTCTTTATAATCAACAAAACAACAATTAAAATAAAGGGATCTGAGTTCTTCATAAGGAATACCTAATGATAGGGCCATATTTCTAGAAGGATATTGTGTAGAAACCCATCTAAGAGCGCAACGTTTTAACATTATTTCCCCTTCCAATCTTTGTAGATCCAACTGGTTCTTGTCAATTGGAGACCTATAAGTCCCCCCACCTAGTCTAATATACGCTGTTGCTCTTTCAACTAATTGCCCCAATTCCTCCAAATGACTGGTTTGTATAGCTTCTGGTCTTTCAAAGGGGATTAATTCTGCATTTCGGAGTTTAACTTCTTGCTCTAAAATAGCCATAAGATCTTTTGCATGTGTCTGATAATCTGCAATTAGTAAATCTCCATCTCTTAGAGATATTGAATGATCTAAAAGTAAATTTACTAGTTTATTTTTCATAAATCTAACAGAATAATAAAGCTTATATAGATTATTGTAGTCAAATTAATATGGAAATAAAACTTGCAACACCTGAAGAATTTGATCTGTTTAAAAAAATTAAAATAGAATTTAATAAAGATTATGGTGTATCTGAGAAACATGAAAGTTTTATTTTAGAAGAATTTAATGAATACTTTGAAAAAGGATCTATAGTCATAGCAATAGAAAATCAAGTGATTCTTGGATATTTGTGCGGAATAATTGAAGAAGATATGTATGAAAAAACAGGATATATAGGAGAGGTGTTTGTATTAAATGACTCTAGAGGCAGAGGAATATCAACAAAACTTAAGGATAAATTTTTGGAATTTTTAAAAGAAAAAAATATCTCTGTTTGTAGAATTGATGTAAATCCTGATAATCAAGCTCAAGAAGCATATAAAAAATGGGGATTCAAGATAGATAAATATAGGATGAGTTTGAAGATATAAAAATCTCTAGAAAAAATGAACAATTTCAATATAAATAATTATCTACATATAGAAGAATCTCCTAAAAAAACAATAAAAGAAATTTTGAAAAATATTAAAAACATTAAAGGAATAGGATTTGCAGGATATTCTGAAAAGAAATGGCTGGAAATGACCTTAAAAAGATTAATCTTAGATTCTGAAGGAGATAATCAAAACTATTCTTACAAAGAAGAATACTATGAAGAGATAGAAAAAATATCTGAAGAAGTTTTCAAAAAATGTAAAGACTATATTAAAAAAGATATCCATATCTTTTTGTTTCCAACATTTGATAAATTTGTCATAGAAAAAATGAACGGAGTGAATGGTTTTTGCCCTTGGAAAAATACAATTTTAATTTTTATAAATTTCACTAGAAAATGGAAAGAACAACTAAAAGAAACAATTGTACACGAACTTGCCCATGCACTATCCTCATATGCTCTCCCAGATGCTCCAATAGGTCACTGGATAATTTTGGAGGGAATTGCAGAAAACTTCAAAGATTTTATAATAAAGAAAAATCAATCTCCTTGGACAAAAAGTATTTCAAAACAGAAATCACTAGAGATATTCAAAGAAATAAAAGAAAAAATCAATAAGAACAATTTCAAAGATTATAGTGAAATATTTTTTGGAACTGGAAAATATCCATTATGGACAGGATACACAATAGGATATAACTTAGTTAAAGAATACTTAAAAAAGTATGAAAAGATAGATTGGAAAATAATACTAAAAGAAAATCCAGAAAGAATTTTGAAAGTTTCTACAAACTAAAGTTTGTAGTTTAATTTTTTCTGTATAAAAAATTTAATCCCCTCTACTCAACCACCAACATCTTAATTCCTTCCCTCGCACCATTTACAAAGTATCCACTCCAAGAATTTAAAGAATCTTCACAAACCCATTCATCTGGATTGATTAAACATAATGATGAATCTGTGGGAATCTTCTTCCACAATGGTCCAACACCAGTAGGATTATACACCCACACCAATTGGTCTACAGAAGAAGCTACTGCCCAGCCATCACTAACAGCACCACTAATATTCCTAACCTCCCCCGAACTCTCATTCCTGAACAAAAGACTACTCAAGTTGTAGGTGTAATCTGTTCTCACTTCTCCCACACCCCTCAAAGTCAAATTGATAGGATCATCACTATGAGAATAAACCCAATAACCTGTATTCCTTGAAACGTTTGGACTATGTCCTGCGATAGGAAGCCCTGTAAACTTATATCCAGTATAATTCTCTGAGTTGTCATAATAGGAAATGTATTTCTGAACAGTTCCCGCCAAATAAGCAGCTGTCCAATTAGTTCCATTAACTTCTGCAATACTTTCAAACTCATTTTCATTCAATCCAGAATAACCAATTAAATTCCATCCTTTAGACAATGTGATGTTCACATCAACATCATCTCCAGAAAGAGTTCTATAATCTCCACCAGACGAAGGATTTATCTCTGCCCTTGGGTCGGAAATAGCAACCAAATTCCAACCACTATCAAGAGAAACACTTGATTCCTGCTCAGCAAAGAATCCCAATGAAATCATCCCATTTCCAAGGCTAGAAATATTAAACCTTACCTCAGTTTCATTAAGTCCTGTGAAATTAATACATGTAGGAGAAGTTGTAGAATCACATAAAGCACCATCTACAAGCATTCTGAAATATCTCAAAGGATATTGAGAATTATAAGCCCCAACGAATTTTATGTTCGCAGAACTATTCAGCCCCGTACTCTCTCCAAGTAATTCCCCACTAACTTCAATCTTCCCAGAAGAGATGTTCAAACTTTCCCCGAAATTAATCTCTACAGGCAAGTCCCCCTCAACAGGTGAGAATTCCACCTCCCCTAAAGAATTATTATAAATCAAGACATTCCCCGTCGACAAACTCCAATTACTAGAAGAAATGTTCCCCTCAATGTTATTAAGAATATTATCAGAGCTTGAAACAACATAAATCGAATACCCACCAAGATTAGACAGACTATTATTCACAATTGTATTGTTGTTACTATAATCAAAAATTCTTATCCCATAAGTTCCATTCATATTTATTGTATTGTTCCCAACAAAATTGTTGGAAGAGTTTTTGTATATAGAAATCCCATCCTGACCATTTGAATCGACTATATTGTTTATCACTATACTATTATTAGACTCTTGAATAAGTATTCCAAAATTTGTATTAGAACTGGCATTGTTATTCGCTATATAGGTATTTAGTGC
Source organism: Candidatus Woesearchaeota archaeon (assembly GCA_964549155.1). GTDB lineage: Archaea > Nanobdellota > Nanobdellia > Pacearchaeales > GW2011-AR1 > CAKZRD01. Next base: position 985 of record CAZJUG010000022.1, on the reverse strand, counting down.
ATCATCAGTACTCAACCCCTCTGCAGGATTTAAATAAGCAGTATTATTTATCAACCTATTACTGTTTGAACCTGCACCTATGAAAATACCATCATCCCCATTGTTATAAACAATATTGTTTGTTATATTACTATTCAGAAGATTGTAGACCCCTATTCCATCCTGTCCAGTATTGTTATAAGCAATATTATTAGTAATTAAACTATTATTTGTATTGTTTAAACGGATACCATCATAAAAACCAGTGACTCTCAGATTTCTAATTGTGAGATTGTCTACTCCAGAAGCATAGACTCCATAAACTCCCACAGTGTGAACACTTCCAATTATACTATACTCCCCACCATCAACTATAACATCATCTGCAGTTATATTCAAACAAGTTGAAACTGCAGTTAGATTATTCAACAAAGTATATGTTCCTGATTCATTTAATGTTTTACATTCTGTAATCTCAAATGGGTCTGATACTTCGCCGATAGAATAATTCGTCCAACTCGTAACATTAAATGTATAATCATCATTTTCATTCCAGAGTACAACACAATCAGAGCATTCAACACCATCTTTCAAGATAGTTGTGCTTCCAATTATCCCAGTATCTAATAAAGTAACATTCGCACTAATATTCAGCTCAGGAAGTGCAGTGGAATTAAGATAAGCAGAATTATTCTCTATATTGATATTGTAACCCTCTCCAAATCTTATATCTCCAGATATATCCTGAGATAGCGAAGCAAATTCAATCTCTCCAAAGGAATTGTTATAATCTAAAATATTTCTTGTAGATGCACCCCAGTTATCTGAATATATTCCTGTAACAGAATTAGAATAACAATCCAAATTATTGAAAATGTTGTTTGAGCTGGAGGATAGAAGGATTCCATTATCCCCATTTGATGTGGGGGTTGTGTTGTAGAATGTGTTATAGTTTGAGCTGGAGTATAGATAGATTCCATTCCAATTGTTTGATGTGGAGGTTGTG
>CAZJUG010000021.1:3518-16119 GCA_964549155.1 Candidatus Woesearchaeota archaeon | reverse complement strand
GGGTAGGCATGACCTGCATAATTTTTCTTTACAAAATCAGAGATTCTTTGTTTTAAATTTTCTGAAGGTTTTATATTCTTGTTTAAAACAATATAAGATTTCAAAATATTTCCCCTCTCTTCATCAGGTATTCCAACGATTACAGACTCTTTTATTCCAGGAAATTTTAGTAAAACACTTTCAATTTCTAAAGGAGAAACTCTTTCTCCAGAAGTTTTTATTATATCGTCCTTTCTTCCTTCGAAATAGAAATATCCTTGTTTATCTTTTTTTGCTAAATCGTGTGTTAAAAATAACTTGTTAGAAAAATAACTTTCAAACATCTTTTTATGTTTCCATATTCCAGTCATCATTGCAGGCCAAGGAGTCTTTATGACCATTTCTCCATTTTTCAGATCGATGTTTACTCCTTGAGATTTTCCAAGGGAATTTCTTTTGAATGGGAGGTTTGCAATTACGATTGCTCCTGTTTCAGTTTGCCAATAAGTGTCTATAATTCCCATACCTAATTTTTTATAGAACTCTACTAAACTTGGAGGTAGTGCTTCTCCGACCGAACAAATTCTTTTAATGAATATTAAATCTTTTTTATGAATGTCTCCTCGGAGTAACCTAAAGACTGTGGGAGCCGTGTATACATTAGAGATTCTGTTTTTAATTAGAAAATCCTTCCATTTTTTAGCATCGAATCTTCCTTGAATTGAATAAATACTTGAACCGATTAAGAAAGGCGATAAAACACCATAAATTGCTCCCGTGACCCAGGCAGGGTGTGCCGAACAAAAATATTTTGTTTCTCTTTTTAATCCCAAGATAGTTTTACCTGTGTAAATCCATTGTACTGCTCCTTGATGGGGCAACATGATTCCAGCAACAGGAGTTCCGGCAGTTGAAGAAGTGAAAATCATAAAACAAGAATCTTTTTTATTTAGTTTTACAGTTTCAATTGTTTTATTTTGTTTTTTTAAATCCTCTTTGAATTTTGAAGAGTCTACAGTAAAAACTTTTTTTATAGTTTTTACTTTTTTATACCTCTTAAAAAGTTCTTTGTTTGTTATTAAAAAATTAGCTTCCCCTCTTTCTAAACGAAGATTTAAACCATCTTGCTGAAATGCTTCAAACAAAGGCATTGCGATAGCCCCCATTTTTATTGCAGCTAGTGTTCCAAAATAAATCTCTGGACATTTTGGCAAGAACAATGCAATTCGATCTTGTTTTTTTGCTCCTTCGTTTAATAATATCAAAGAGAATTTATCAACTTCTTCTCCAAGCTCGCGATATGTCCATTTCCTAACTTTTCCAGTTTCGTATTGAAAAGATAATGCTAAAGAATTTGGACTTTCTTTAATCCTTTTTTCTATAATCTGAAAAACATTAAAATCTGTCTTTTGAATTGAATATTCTTTTTCAAGTTTAGACCAGTTTATAGTTTTCATAATATCTTCTCCATTTTCATAGAGTTTATGGGTTTTAATATTCTTTTTAGTTTTTTGAAACCATTTTTTTCATAAAATCCTACGGCTTGTAAAAGGGCTTCCAAATAAACTCTTCTTATTTTTCTTCTCCTAGCCAAACTCTCTAACTTCTTAATTATCAAGGTTCCTCCCCCTCGCCCATGAAATTTAGGGTCAAAATATATCGTGGCAAGTTTATTTCCTTCTAGTCTTCCCATTCCAATTACATTCCTTTTTTCCCCACAGATAAAGAAGTCTGAAATTTTTGAATAGCCTATTATCTTTTTTAATGAATATTTTTTTCTTAGATTTTCTTTATCTGATCTTGTTGTTTTCTTAGAAATTTCTATACAATCATAGATTATTTCCTGACACATTTCAGCATCTTTTTGTTTGAATTTTCTGATTATCATTTTTTACTAGTTCCCCTATTTACAATCTCTAAAGATTTTTTCTGGTTATTGAAACTAACCATTTTTATGGCTTTTTCATAACTTTCCCATTTGTATGTAGAATGTTCTCTTGAGTCAATTTTGCATTTTTTATTTTTTACCTCAGCAGAAAAAAGTTTAAATGTCTGTCCAATGAATCCAGGCCTATCAATTAATCTCCTTGGATATTTATACTTCCCAGAAAAATTATATTTTTTTAGGTTGAATCCTTTTTGCCCACACTCTTCAAAAATTTCCCTTTTTACTGCTTCAATTGCTGTTTCTTTTCCATCAATCCCCCCCTTTGGAAACTCCCATCCAATCCAATGTTTTTTTCTTTTTAATAGGAGATATTTTATTTTCTCATTTCCAAAAATACTCCTTGTTTTTCTATAAACTACTATAAAGACCGCCTTACGATATTTTTCCTTCACCATCTTTAGGATTTAAACCATAAAAACCTTTAAATAGATTCCTATCTAATGAAAACAAAAGAGATGAAACTTAATATTTTAATTGGCGGAAAAGCAGGACAGGGGATAAATAAAATTTCAGAGATTGTATCAAACCTCCTTTTGAAGCAAGGTTACTTTGTTTTTAATTATAGAGACTACCAATCTCTGATTAGGGGAGGGCATAATTTCAATATAGTTTCTTTTTCCGATAAGAAAATTTCTAGTTGTGATTCAAAAGTTGATGTTCTTGTCTCTCTTGATGAGAATACAAAAAAAATTCACAAATTGGAATTGAAGAAAGATTCTTTGATTGTGTCTTCAGATTCTTATTCAGATATTGGGAGAGATACTAACATAGCCCTTGCAGCAGATTTAGCTAAAATATTAGGTATCTCTGAAAATGATTTTGCTGGAGAAATAAAAAAAGAATTTGAGGATAAAGAAGATTTAGCTAGAAAGTTTTTTCAAGATTCTAAACAAACAAAAAAATTCAATCTTGAAAAAATAAATCGAGATTTAATCTCAATGGATGGGAGCCATGCTGTTGCAAAAGGAGCTTTCGATTCTGGTCTGGACTTTTTTATATCTTACCCAATGACTCCTGCTACAGGAGTTTTACATGCGATGGCAGAATATCAAGAAAAAAACAAGAATATTAATATTTTTCAACCAGAAAGTGAAGTTGGAGCGATAAATTATGCCTTAGGTTCCTCATTTTCGGGAAAATCCACGATGGTTGCTACGGCTGGAGGAGGTTTTGATTTGATGACTGAAGGCTTAAGTTTTGCAGGACAATCTGAAATTCCCATAACCTTTTATGTTGCTTCTCGTCCAGGTCCAAGCACAGGAGTTCCTACATATACAAGTCAAGACGATTTAAATTTAGTTCTTCATGCAGGACATGGAGAATTTCCAAGAATTGTCCTTGCTCCAGGAGATGTGAAACAATCAATAGAAAGAACAAATGAACTCCTTCTTTTAGCAGAAAACTATAATGTTCCTTGTTTACTTCTTTCAGATAAACATCTAGCAGAGTCTATGTTTTCAACAGATGAGAAGATAAAACCATTAAAGAAAATAAAGATTTCAAGAAAAATTCCTGGTGGGAAGGATTTGATAAAGGCAACAAGTTATGAACATCTAACCAATGGAGATACAACCGAAGATGGTGCCCAGATTAAACTTTCTGTAGAGAGAAGATTGAAAAAACAGAAAGAGATTAATAAAGAAATAGAAAAACTTTCTCCGATAGAAATTTATGGAAGGAAAAATTCTAAAAATTTAATTTTGACTTTCGGAAGTACAAAAAATGTTGTCCAAGATGTTATTGAAAACGAGAATCTCGATGTGAAAGTTTTGCAAATAATCTATTTAGAACCTTTCTCAAGAAAAATAGAGAAAGAAATTAAAAAAGCGAGAAAGGTTTTTGTTGTGGAGCAAAATGCGACATCTCAACTTTCAAGGTTGATAAGAGAAAAAACAGGTTTTGAAGTTCCAGAGAAAAACAGAATTTTGAAGTATGACGGAAGGCCTTTCTTTTACGATGAGTTAAGGGGAATGCTGGGGAGGATTGGGAAATGAGCTTCAATAAAAATGAAAAGATGATTTTTTGGTTGGGAATCCTTTCTGGAATTGTCGGTGGTGCTGTAGGTAATTTTTGGGTAGGATCTTATTTTAATATGATCTCAGAGGATTATTCTGATTTGAGTTTTATTACATTTATTCTTTGTTCCTTAATTTTTTTATTCCTGGTTTTTTGGATTTATAAAATTTTAAAAAAAATTCAATTAATCAAGCGAGGTAGACCTAAAAAATTAAAATGAATCTCTACACCCTAATCTCAATCATTGGCCTCCTTTTAATAATAGTTGGAACTTCATTAGTCTCAAGCTCCTTGAAAATCCGAAGGAGATACACTTATCCTCTTTTAATCTTAGGGGGGATTTGTCTTTTAGTTTATAGCATTTATCTAAAAGACATAGTCTTCATAATTCTTCAAGGAGTATTTATAATCTCTGCTATAATTGGACTAATAAGAATAAATGAAAAGAGGTTGAAGAAATGGTAAACAAAATAAAAATAACTTGGGAGAAAGTTGAGGAATTGATGGAGAAATTAGCAGAACAAATAAAAAAATCTGAATTGACTTTTGATGGGATTTATGGTATCCCGCGGGGAGGTCTTCCAATTGCAGTAAGCATGAGTCATAAATTAAAACTTCCAGTCTTATTATATCCGACTATGAATAGTCTAATTGTTGATGACATAAGTGATAAGGGATTTACATTAGAAAGAATAAAAAATAAGAAAATTGCAACATTGTATTCTACAGATTGGACAAAGACAAAACCAGATTGGTTTGTAGAAAAAAAGGAAAAAGAAGAAGATTGGATAATATTTCCATGGGAATCTGAAGAAGAGGAGGCAGAGTATAGCTAATGACACTTCCAATAAAATCCTCTTTCCCAATAACTTGGTGTCCTGGATGTCCGAACTTTATGATTCTAGAATCTGTGAAAAAAACGATTGAAAGTTTGATAAAAAAAGGATACAAACGGGAAGAGTTTTGTATTGCGACAGACATTGGTTGCAATTCAAAGATTTTTGATTATCTTAATCTTTCGGGAGTTTATGGTCTTCATGGGAGAGTTGTTCCATTAGCCGAAGGAATCAAGATGGGAAACCCTAAATTGAATGTTTTGGCTTTTCAGGGGGACGGAGCAGCATATTCTGAAGGATTGGAACACTTCATTCAGGCATTTAGATTCAATAAGGATGTGACATTGGTTGTACATCAGAACCAGGCTTTTTCTTTGACAACCGGACAAGCAACTGCAACAACCCAGATAGGAGAAAAAACCAAGGCAGAGCCATTAGGGAATAAATTCCCACCATTAAATCCTATTAAACTTGCTTTAGCTTCAGGAGCGACATTTGTCGCGAGATGTAATGCATACGATATCGAAGATACAGCAAGAGTTTTAGAACAAGCAATTAGACACAAAGGATTTTCTTATGTCGAAATAATGCAAAAGTGTTTGATTTTTAATACAGAAATGAATGATTTAGATAAAATGATGTATAAAGTTGCAGACTGCCACAATATAGAAAGAGCAAACAAGTTTGCAGATGAATGGGATTATAATTCTCATAATGGGAAGATTGCGATAGGGGTTCTTTTTGAGAATAAAACATAAAAGATTACAAATCCCCTGCCTTAGCTATAGGCATTATCAACCACCCCGCATTAATCTTCTAGACATATTCATCCATTGTGTTTTAAAATGATGGATAGTTTGACTACGAATACTCTCTTGAGTACTTTCTCCTAACCAATCTGAATCAGATATCCAAGAGGGTTTGTGTAACAACAAATCTTTGGAGTAATAGAATTCCTGAACCTTTTCTGCAAGTTTGTCTAAAACTTTTGCGCCAGCATTTGAAATAATATAATTTTCGTGGGGAGGGTTTTCTACCCAATATATTCTTTCATGTTGTTTGGATGCTTCATCATTTGTTAGTTCTGGGTTAGTTATTGTTCTTGCTATTCCATCTAAAATTCTTCTAGCCTCTTGCTCAGATTCAGGTAATGCGTGTTGAGTTAATCTTAATGCTAATGCTTCTGGAACCGAGCCAGGTTCCAATGCTGTTTTGTATCCTCTTTTTGGTGAGGCTTCCCAAGTCTCCTTGTAGAATCTTCTCAATTCTGGAGAATAAGCAATGGAACCTATTACCCCCATATCATAAGCATCAATTTCAAACGGAGTTTCCATAGCTCTAGCTAAGTCTTGTATTCCAGATTCCTTGCTCAGTCTAGCTCTTAAATTTTCTACCATGTCAATAGTAAATGTAACACCTTTTTAAATCTTTGTATCTCTATAGTAGTTACAAATAGAAAGGTTTATAAATCTCTTCAGTTTGCTGAAAATATGGAAAAAGTACTTCATCTTTGTGAATCTCTAAGGAGCATGGGAGTGAGAGTACCTAGTGGAACTTTCTGTGGAGGAATTGAATTTGATTTTCAAAATTACAAACTTTATGCATATCCTGGGCCAAATGTAGTTTCCGCTGGAAGAGCAGAACATTTGCCATTACATGTACATGTAAAAGGTCCTGGAGAGACATATAGAATAAGTCTGGAAGATTTTTCGGAATTGGATAGAAAAAAGATTCCAAAAGATCTAATAAAGCATCTAATCAGAAACCGTACAGAGATTCAAAAGAGAACTGAATCAATGTTTTCAACAGGCAAGTTCTAATTGGAATCTTATTACTCTTCTTCATCCTCGTCTTCACTCTCTTCCACAATAGAAAACTCGCCTAATCGAGCCATCATTTGACTAATCATAATCGAAAATGTGAATCAAACAAATATATAAAGCTAACTAATCAGAAGTTACTATGATAAAAAACAACAAAAACCCTAAAGAGAAAGGAAAACCCCCATTAAACTTTAAGAGAAATATTAAAATCTATTGGAGCTTTCTTAAGAAGAATCGTATGGAAGCATTTTGGATTCTGTTTATAATCCTTATAATCCAACTAGCTTATGTTGTAGATAAATTTCTATATAAAATAATAATCGATAGGGGAACAGATTTTTTTTCCGGAGGAATCGTGAAAACTGCATTTATCCAAATTCTCCTAGGAGTTTTGATTGCTTATATATTACTGAATATAATCCAGATATTTGGAGAATGGATAAAAACAGGATTGTTGAGTAAAATGGACTCAGAGATAATACTACAAATAAAAAAGAAATATTTCAATCATATTTTAGACTTAGATCATCAGTTTCACACAACCCATAAAACAGGATCTTTAATTTCAAGGATGAATAGGGGTGCAAGTGCATCAGAAACAATGACTGACATTCTTGTATTTAGTTTTATTCCCCTAATTGTACAATTAATCGCCGTTGGACTTTCAATAGCCTACTTTAGTTTGGCTCCAGCAATTGTTATCCTTTTTATAGCAATAGCCTTTGTTTCGTATAGTTTATTTATACAAAATCTCCAGAAGAATGCTAAAGCAGAGTATAATAACCTTGAAGATGCAGAAAAAGGGAACATTTCAGACATATTTACAAATATAGATTCCATAAGATTTTTTGGGAAGGAAAATTACATCAAAAATAAGTATAACTCATTAGCTGAAAAAACAAAATCTGCTGCGATAAAATATTGGAACTATTTTCGTTGGTTTGATGCTGGGCAGATTATCATTCTGGGTATAGGAACAATTTTGTTAATCTATTTCCCCATAATCTCTTTCTTGAAAGGAGAGTTAACAATCGGAACGATTGCTTTTATTTACACTATTTATGGGAATATAATTGGGAACATGTTTAGTTTTGTTCATGGGATTAGAGGATTTTATAGGGCGATGACAGATTTCCAAGAATTGTTTGAATATGGGGAAATAAAACCAGTAATTGTTGATAAACAAAAAGCTGAACCTTTGGAGATAAAACAGGGAAAAATTGAATTTGAGGATGTAACTTTTTCTTATGGGAAAAAAGAACTCTTTAAGAAATTTAACCTAAAAATTCCTGCAAACAAAAAAGTAGCCTTGGTTGGACATTCAGGTTGTGGGAAAACTTCACTAGTGAAAATCCTTTATAGATTATATGATGTCCAAGGAGGGCAGATATTTATAGACGGGCAAGATGTTCGAGATGTTAAGCAAGAATCTCTAAGAAGTGAAATGGCCATAGTCCCCCAAGAATGTATATTATTTGATGATACAGTATATAACAATATTAAGTTTTCTAAACCGAATGCAAAAAGAAAAGAAGTTCTACAGGCAATTAAGTTTGCTCAGTTAGATAAGATTATTGCAACATTCCCGAATAAAGAAAAGACAATAGTCGGTGAAAGAGGAGTAAAGCTTTCAGGGGGAGAAAAGCAGAGAGTTTCAATAGCAAGAGCAATTTTAGCAGATAAGAAAATTTTGGTTCTGGATGAAGCAACTTCTGCTTTAGATTCTGAGACAGAACACGAAATTCAAAAAGATTTAGAAAAATTAATGAATGGAAGAACCTCAATAATAATTGCCCATAGACTTTCAACTATTATGAATTCAGATATGATTGTAGTAATGAAGAAAGGAAAGATTATCCAGACAGGGACCCATAGAGAATTGATTACAGAAGGAGGAGAGTATGCTAAGTTGTGGGAGTTTCAGAAAGGAGGATATATAAAATAACCTTCTGATAATTCTGAACAAACATTAATAAACTCTTACTCCTTGGAAAATAAAAGAGATGGTGAATAAAAATAATATCTCCGAAATTGAAGAGATTCTTGCAGATAAGAAAATAAAAAAAGTTGCAATGATTGCTCCATCGTTCTTGACAGATTTCAAATATCCTTCAATAGTAAATCAGCTTAAAGATTTAGGATTTGATGAGGTGGTTGAAGTTACATTTGGGGCAAAAATTGTAAATAGGGAGTATCATAGGATTTTAAAAGAAAATCCTAGAAAACTTTGTATATCTTCCACCTGCCCAGGAATTGTTGAATCTATAAAAAATAATCCTGAATTGGGATGTTTTAAGGAAAACATTGCCCCCATAGACTCTCCTATGACTGCTATGGGAAAAGTTTGCAGAAAGTTATGCCCAAAACATAGGATATTTTTTATTTCTCCTTGTCACATGAAAAAAACTGAAGCGAATAATTCCCCCCACATAGATTATGTTTTAGATTATCAACAATTAAAGGTATTCTTTGAACATAAAAACATTAAAGAAGATGATTCATGTGTAACATTCGATAAATTGTATAATGATTATACCAAAATTTATCCTCTTTCTGGGGGACTTACGAAAACAGCTAAGATTAAAAATATTCTCAAAAGAAAAGATTATAAAATATGTGATGGTTGGATAAATGTTCAAAAACTCCTTTTGAAAATAAAAAAGAATCCAAAGAAATATAAAAATTTAAAGTTTTTAGATGTGACATTTTGTAATGGGGGCTGTATAGGAGGTCCATGTACAAACAAAAATCTCTCAACTAGAAGAAAACATAAGCTTGTTAAGGACTATATGAAAAATGCTCTAAGAGAAAAGATTCCAGAGAGAAAGAAAGGATTATTTTCAAGAATTGAGGGGATTATTTTTAGAAAATGAAAGGTATATATCCAAAAAATAAGGGGCACTTCGAAAGACTGATTCCCTTTGCAAAAAGGATAATCTTGCTTTGTAAGGAAGTTGGAGCAGAACCTGTAGTCTATGGAAGTTTTGCTCATTTTTATCATACGAAAGATAAAACTATGAATGTTAATGATATTGATTTGATGATTCCAAATCACAAGAAAACTTTTCCAAAAATTGTTTCTATACTAAAAAAGAATAAGATTATATTTGAGTATTATCCTGAATGGGAAACAATGATAATCAAAAAAGGCAAATTGAGAGTAGAAATAGATAGTGTTGGTTTAGGTAACGAGAGTTTTAATGAGGACAATTTATTCACTAGGGAACACGACTTAGCTAATTTTTATGGACTCCAGATTAAGATTTTTAAATTTGAACATTTAGAAAAGTCCTATATAAAGGCATATTTAAGATCCACTGATAACAAAGATAAGATTCTTGATAAAATGAATCGTCTAGAAAATTTTCTCGGTAGAAAGTTAAAAAATCCCATTTCAATAGAGATAATAAAGACTAGGAGTTTATCAAAGACACAAAAAGGCATAATAAACAAGGCAAGAATAATTGAATTTGGTAATGATGAAGAAAAAGATTTCTCAAAAGACTACGAACCAGAAACATTATGGTTTTTTGTAAAAGCCAAAAATAAAATTGTTTCTCTTGGAGGATTGAGACCCATCACAGCAGAATATCTTGGTAAAAAATACACTATCGGAGGAATTTGTAGTGTTGTCTCTGTTATAAAAGGAAAGGGTTATGGAAAAATTTTAATGTCTTTTATGAAAAATTATTCTTATAAAACCGGAAAGACAATCTTAGGTTTCACAGGAGATAAAAATATAGAGATTTTCAAAAAAACAGGTTTAGAAGTTGAAAAAGATTTTATTAAAAGATTTGTTTATAAAAAACAAAATGGAGAGCTGGTTTATGATGACGATGGAAATGGAATTTATTACGAAGGAAGGGATAAATTTATCACAAAAGTTTTGAAAGGAAAACATCCAGTTTATATTAATGTTTTGCACTGGTAAGTCTATTCCAATTCTCCCAAATCTTTTCAGCAACTTCTTCTTCAGAAAGTTCTTTAATCTTAGCAATCTCATTTATTGTGACAGAAACATTTGCAGGTTCGTTTCTTTCTCCAGCAACGGAGGATAAATAGGGTGCATCGGTCTCTGTCAAAAGATTCTCCAATGGAACAATTCCAACTAAAACCTTAAAATGATCTAATCGGGTGATGACTGGCGGAACTGATAAAAACCATCCATTGTCCACACATCTTTTAATCAAACTTTTCTTTCCAGAAAAACAATGCATTACCACTTTTTTCATTTCAAATTTCTCAAGGATCTCAATGCATTCCAATTCTGCTTTTCTTGAATGGATGACTACAATTTTATTTAACCTTTTAGCTAATTTCAAAACTTTTTCAAAAACTTCTATTTGTTCTTTTTTATAATCTGGAGCAATTTGAAAATCTAACCCTATTTCTCCGATGGCTACACAATCGTCTTTGTGTTCTTCAATCCATTTTAGCTCTTCGTCTACACTAAATGGAACAATCTTTCTAGGATAATCATCAGAAATTCCATTGACTTTTTCAGCAATAGAATCTAATGGGTAAAGACCAAAACTTGCCTTCAAAATTTTATCCTTCTTTGAAATCTCTAAAACTTTCCTATTCGTTTCTGGATTTACTCCGGAACTGATTATTAACTCAACCCCCTTTTCCTTAGCATTGTCAATGACATTATCTAAGTCTTTCTCAAATCTCTCATCGTCCAAGTGAGCATGTACATCAATTAATCTCATAAAGTTTATAAACGAAGTGACATTAAAAAGTTTATGGAACTATATCAATTAGTGACTCTTTTTGTCTGTACAGCAATATTCGGACTGATTGCGAGAAACCTTACCTATGACGAGAAATTTATATATACAAAAAAAAGGTATTTCCCTTCTTTTAAGGTTATACTTATCTTAGCTGTTCTGTTTACTATATCTGTAGATATAAATCTCTCTTCTGTTCTTTTAGCTATCTTGATAATGATTGTTTTCTGGGATTTAGATAAATTGAAGTTCTGGAAAGGTAAAAGATGACATTTTATTTGGTAGGATTAGGATTAGATTTAGAATCAATTTCCCTAGAAGCGAAGAAGTCTCTAGAATCTTGTGATGAGATTTATTTAGAGTCTTATACGGTTGATTTTCCTTATGGACTAAAAGAATTAGAAAAATCAATTGGGAAAAAATTCGATGTTTTGAAAAGAGAAAAAACAGAGGATGAATCTATATTAAAAGAAGCAAAAAAATCTGATATTGCTTTGTTGATTTATGGAGATCCTTTTTCAGCAACGACACATACTCAGTTGATTCTTTCCTGTAAGAAGAAAAAAATTCCGTTTAAAATCTATCACAATGCTTCGATAATAAACTCTATTGGAGAAACAGGTTTATCTTTGTATAAGTTCGGAAAAATTTCTTCAATGCCAACTTGGACTGATAAATACAAGCCTTCAAGTTTCATGGATTATATCAAAGAAAACCAGTCTATTAGAGCTCATTCACTTCTTCTGGTAGACATTGGTCTAGATTTCTCAAGTGCTGTAAAACAATTATCTGAAGCATCAAGGGAAAAAAATATCAACTTAGATAAAATATTAGTTGTTTCTTCAATAGGAACAGAAAAAAAGAAATTCTTTTATGAGAATCTTAAGAATTTGAAAGATTTGAGAGATGTGCAAAAACCTTTTTGTTTTATAATTCCTTCAGAAATGCATTTTTTAGAAAAAGAAGCCTTGGAATTATTGTGAACTTGTTTTGGAAAGATTATTAGACCTTATGACATAGTTCTGTCCATACTCTAATCTTCCAGAAAATCCAGGATTATCTTGAAAGAAGAAATTATGTCTTAAGTTAGTATCATATTTATTCAGATCTCCAACATATCTTCCACTTAATGAATCTAACCCCTCCCCATACATTGGTTGAACTTCAACTTTTGGAAATCTTCCCATTTCTCTGTATAAATCTTGCTCTTCTATTAATCTTCTTCCCCCAACTACTCCAATAAGCCCAGCTACTCCAATTAATAGACCT
>CAZJUG010000021.1:0-3418 GCA_964549155.1 Candidatus Woesearchaeota archaeon | reverse complement strand
GAATGTTCTAGCTATGTAAATTTTTTTTATAGGGTTGGGGCGGGAACCTCTGTGAGAGATGTAATTTACAAAGATCGAGAAATAAAATCAAAGGGGTTGAGAACCCTAGCGATTGGATATTTAAATGAAGCATTAAGAAATTATGAAGCTATTCCAGATCCCAGAATCCAAACACAATTTAGACTATTCCCTCGTGAAAATCAACAAAAGGGACACAATCCTCAAAGGGAAACGGAAGTTTTACCGATTAGTTATGAACAAATAGAATATTTTTTAGATCAAAGAGGCGGGACATTAGAAGAATGGGGCGGTGTTAAAGGCATTGCATGTTATTTGAACCCTCAATAACACTACTTTTATAAAACAATAGTATTTTTAAATGGGAATTACTATAAGAAATCATTACCTGAAAGGAGGTTATGAAAAATAAAAAATATGGTTTTAGATTTTGCAAAAGAGGCAATACAAAATGCCGAGAAAAATAGTATTAATTTCGACGAATTGAGAGCAGGCAAAGCAAACATTAAAGTTTTTGGACTTGGTGGATGTGGCTGTAACATGGCAACATGGCTTTTTAATAAAGGCATAAATGGAGCTACAATATATGGAGTAAATACAGATGCATTACATTTGTCTATTACAAAAACTGATGAAAAGCTTTTGATTGGAAAAGAATTGACTCGTGGTCTAGGCTGTGGAGGATATCCTGCAAGAGGTAGAGAAGCTGCCAAAGAAGCTATCAGCGACTTGAAGAAGGCTGTTTCGGGTTCGGATATGGTTTTCGTTCTAGCTGGCATGGGTGGCGGAAGTGGTACTGGAGCTATTCCTGTAGTTTCTCAACTAGCAAAGGAAGCGGGTGCAGTTGTTATTGCTGTAGTTACAATGCCTTTTGAGGCTGAAAAAGCAAGAATAGACAAAGCTGAATTTGGATTGCAAGAATTGAGAGAAGTGGCTGACACTTGTATTGTTCTTGACAACAACAGACTTGTAGATATTGCTGGACAACTTCCAATGGAGCAAGCATTTGCAGTAGCAAATGAACTTGTAGCTACAATGATAAAAGGTATTGTTGAAACAATCACATTGCCTTCTCTGATCAACCTTGACTATGCAGATGTTTCTTCTATTATGAAGAATGGAGATGTAGCAGTTATTGGTATCGGTGAAGACAATTCTACTTCAAGAGTAGACACTGCAGTTCAACAAGCCCTTACACACCCTCTTTTAGATGTCGATTATCGTGGAGCAACAGGTGCATTAATTCACATCACTTGTGGTCCAGATATGAAGCTAGAAGAGTTTGATAACATTGGTAGAATGGTTACAGAACATCTGTCTCCAGAAGCTCAGGTTATCATCGGTGCGAGAATCAACAAAGAATTCCAAGGAAGAATCAGAGTTATTACTATTATGACTGGAGTAAAGTCTCCTTATATTCTGGGTAAATCCAGATATGAAGAGAAACAATCTTCCAGATCGAGCATTAATGATTATGGTTTAGAAGACCTTAGTTAGATTCTTTAATTTAGCTAGTACGGGTGCTTTGCACCCTTTTTTCTTTTCCTACAAAAACTTGGATTGTGTTTTTGGAGGGACTGGAAATCTTTTAGATTTCCAGGATTTTATTTTTCTGGGATTTTGAAAAATAAAAATTTTTTCTTACTTTTCTAAACCTAATAAGTCTGATAAATCATCAGAAATGAAAATCTTTATTTTCTTGTTATGTTTTTTTAGAATTTTTACATAGGTGATTAAAGACTTTCTTGTTGAATTTAAACCTCCCATGCTCGGTTCTATAAGATTTAAATTAAATTTAATGGGCTTTTTGTGGTTGGTTTTAAGTCTACAAGTCAATCGGTTTAGAATCATATCTCCAACAGCTCCCCAAACTTCTAGATTAAATTCTACTTCTAAAATATCCTTAAATTCTACAAACTCCTCCGTTTCAATGTTTAGGAGTAACTTATCATCTCTTAGAAAGAAATCGTTGTCATTTTCTCTTCTCATTAAGATAGACTCGACTCTATCGAGGTTTTGATTATTTTTACCATACCTTTTCCAAGAATAATAGATGGGGTTTGCAGTCCAGAAGAGAAGTCTTTTTATAGAACGAAAGACTAAACAAAGGTTTTCCCAAAGAAAAAACCATAACCCAAAAAGACCTAATGGAAAAACTATGAATCCGATAAGACCAAGAATACTCCCAAGGATGGCCACAAGAATTCCCAGGCCAATTAAACCTCCCAAAAATAGGAAGTTGCCCTTAAAAAAATCTTTAATATTGTCTAGAAAAACCTTTTTTACTAATAGTTTATGCATTTTTACCTCTCTCATCAATAATCAGGAAAATTATAAGGAATGTAACCAAAATCATTAAAGTTATGTAATGTTTATCTGGAAAGCCAACACCCCATTTTTCTAGAAGTTCTGGAAAGAAACCTGCAATGAATGAACTAATCAAAGTGTCCAATAACAACACAATTTTAGTTTTTCTTTCCATTTTAATCTATGCACAATTATGCAGAAGTACTATAAAAATCTTTGGGTATAATTATACATATATGGCCCGAAGACCAATCACAACTCTTATCTTGGACGTAAATAACCTACTAAAAAAAGAAAAGGAGCTTTCGATTAATCGGATTGCATTTGAGTTAAAAACTCAATGGAGAACTATTGAAAAGGCACTCTTCGTTCTAAAATCTTTAAAGATAGTATCCGAGCGACCAAACGCAAAAACAAAAAGAGAAGAAAGAATTTTTTATAGGCTAAACTCTTAAAAACCCCTTCTTTCTAATTTGTGTATGGCTGAAAAACCAAAAACAATCAATGAAAAAGAACTAGAAATTTTAGATTTTTGGGAGAAAGATGAGACCTTTGAAAAGTCTTTGAAAAAAACAGAAAAGGGCAAACCCTATATTTTTTATGATGGTCCACCCTTTGCTACAGGCTTACCACATTATGGCCATTTACTTGGTTCGATAGCAAAGGATGTTTATGGAAGATTCTGGACAATGAGGGGCCGATATGTAAGAAGAGTTTGGGGGTGGGATTGTCATGGTTTACCTATTGAGAACATAGCAGAAAAAGGATTGGGGATTAATTCTAAAGATGAAATTGAAAAGATGGGAATAAAAAAATTTAATGATTATTGTAGGAGCAAGGTTCTTGGTTACACAGATGATTGGAAAAAGGTAATTGACAGAATAGGTCGATGGGTAGATATGGATAATTGTTATAAGACTATGGATAATGATTATATAGAAAGTGTTTGGTGGACATTTAAACAGCTTTATGAAAAAGGTTATGTTTACAAGGGAGAGAAAATTTTAATGTATTGCCCTCGATGTTCTACACCTTTAGCTAAGGCAGAAGTTGCTATGGATAATTCTTACAAGAATGTAAAAGACGAAACTAT
>CAZJUG010000020.1:8109-17577 GCA_964549155.1 Candidatus Woesearchaeota archaeon | reverse complement strand
CTGAGAAAACAGAATTATTATTCTAGGCTAGTAATTTGACTTATGACGCAAAGCCGGTTTCTTAAAATTTGTGTCTTATCCGGAAATAATGTCCTAGACCACAATAATTTAGTTTATGCATGAATTTTACTTCTTTTTATGAAAAAGGAAGAGCTAAGAAAAGAATATTTCAAGTTAAGAAATAATGGACATACAAATAACCAGTGTAGAAAAATTCTATTTACAAAATTTAATTTTGAGGTAAATATCAGAACCTTAAGGAGATGGACAAATAAACTTTATAATACGGATTGGGACTACTTGGATAAATCAAGAAGACCAAAGACAATCCATAGAAAGATAACAGAGGAATTAGAGGAAAAGATAGTTTCTATTAAAAAAAGTACTGGATGGGGTGCTGAAAAAATAGAAACTCTTGTTAATTTGAGCCATACATCCATTAATAAAATCTTGAATAAACATAAATTGGTCGATCCTTCTAAGAGAAAGAAGAAGAGAATCAAATATGTTCGTTGGCAAAGAAAGCACCCAAATTCTCTATGGCAAATAGATCATAGTGATCAGAAAATCGAAGGCAAATATGTAATTTCAGTGATGGATGATTGTTCGAGAAAAAGTCTTGCTTTCGTTGCAGTAAACTCTGTAACTACTGCAGTTGTTATTAATTTAATTGACAAATTAATCGAGATTTATGATAAGCCAAAACAAATATTGACCGACAATGGTTCCGCATATGGGCTGAAAAGTAAGCACTCAAAGTTTGATAGAAAGTTGAAATCCAGAGGAATTCAGCATATTCGTGGAGCGATTCATTCTCCAACGACACAAGGAAAGGTCGAAAGATTGTTCCAAACTTTTAAACGAGAGTTTAACTTTTGTAATAAAGATCCTGAACTTTGGAGAATGAGGTACAATCATTTTAGACCACATATGAGCCTTCAAGGAAAAACACCTGATGAAATTTATAATGATTTTACTCTTTTGATAGGGTAGGACATATGTCCCTTGCTTTTACACGGTTTCTTAAAATTTTGTCTTATTCGGAACTAATGTTCTCTCGATAAATAAGATAAGACCTCCAGAGATATTATTTTTCTAGGAAATAGAAGAATTTATAAACTCTATAGAATATAATTCTCTATGGCTATGAATACAATGAACAAGTTATGTAATGTCATTGTAGCTGTAGCTATTCTAGGGGTTCTTTTTTAAATATCCGCCCTTAGATTTCTTTAAAAAAATATTGAATTTCTTTGGGCAATCGTATTTATATTAACTTCTAGATAACTAAACTTCGGAAGAAAAATGAAAGAAAAAATGGAAGACTATTTGGAATATGACACAAGTGAAGGATGGTTCGGAAAACATTCAAGATATACCCTGATAAATCCCTATACAACTTCCGTTGAGAAAGAAAATCCCTCTTCGGAAGTAAGAACATTCAAAGAATCTAAAATCCTTGAACTGGTCTCTTAAGAGAATAAAAAGTACTCATTTGAAAGACTTGGCTTAGTTGAAACTAAGCAGGTCCCTTTTTTATCTTCATCATATCCCCGAGACTTTCTTTCTTTATAGATAAAACTTCTTTTGTTTTAGGACTTATTTTTATTCTAAGCAAATCAATTGAAGGACTCAAGCAAGTGAGATTCCATTCGTCATTTGTCAGAACCCCTATAATCTTCCCAGTATTGTGGGAGATTGTCTTTGCCTTTTTTATTTCTTCAACTTCATTCCATAAATCTTCTACATCGATTTCAATCTTACCTAAATCTTTTATTTCAGAGAATTCCTTTCCTTCTTCTTCAGAAAAACAAATACTCTCAAAAGGACTTTCTGAGAATGCAACTTTCTTTTTAGATGGAACAAAAAAGTCTAAGGTAACCTTATCTCCCTCTGTTTCTTCCTTGCTAAGTATGCAAAATACTGCACAAAGATACAAATCTTCATTCTCTTTTTTAAATTCCTTGAAAAAATCTTTTCCTTCAAGTCTTTTCAGGAAATCGACCGCTTTCATAAAAAACTAAAAAAGAAAGGATTAATAAAGCTTACTGGACATTTTCAATTATGAAAACCACCTCTTGTTTTAAAATTCTCCACAAAGATAAAAAAACTGAAGCCCGTATTGGAGTCATTCAGACAAAGAAAGGAAAAATTGAAACGCCCTTCTTTATGCCTGTAGCTACAAAAGCTTCTGTAAAACAAATTTCTTCTTTAGATTTAAAAGAAATGAATACAAAAGCTATAATTTCAAATACTCTTATTCTCCATCTTCGCCCAGGTGAAAAGCTAGTTAAGAAAATGGGGGGAATTGGAAATTTCATGAAATGGGATGGAATAAATGTGACAGATTCGGGAGGTTTTCAAATGTATTCTCCCTCATTATACATAAAATCTGATGAAGAAGGTGTTTGGTTTAGAAATCCTTACGAAGATAGAAGGATTTTCATAACTCCGGAAAAAGACATGAAAATTCAACTAGATATTGATTCAGAAATTGCTATGTGTCTAGACACAATGCCCTTAATTGAACATTCCAGGAAAGAAATAGAACTTGCCGTGGAAAGAACAACATCTTGGGCAGAACGATGCAAAAAAGAACATGATGAACTTCAGAAAAAATTACCTAAAAATAAAAGGCAACTTCTTTGGGGAATCACCCAGGGTGGAATCCATAAGGACTTAAGAGAAAAGTCAGCTAGTGAACTAAAAGAACTAGATTTTGATGGATATTCTATAGGGGGCCTAGCATTAGGAGAAACTGAAGAACAGGAAATGGAGATGGTTAAGATTCATAAAGGAATCATTGGAGAAGAAAAACCTTGTTATTTGATGGGTGCAGGAAATCCTCCAGAGATTCTTGAAGCGATTTCCTTGGGGGTTGATATGTTTGATTCTCGTTTTCCTACAAAATGTGCTAGACATGGAACAATTTTCACTTCCAAGGGAAGATTAAGACTAATGCAATCCAGATACAAAGAAGACAAGAAGCCACTAGATGAGAAATGTAATTGTATGGTCTGTAAAAATTATTCAAGAGCCTACATAAGATATCAATTAAAACAACAAGAATCGGTTGGAATGCGATTAGCATCATTTCATAATCTATACTATCTTCAAAATCTAATGAAAGAATCAAAAGAAGCCATCAAGAAAGGAAAATTCAAAGAGTTTAAGAATAAGATAAGAAAAGTCTATAAAAATTAGTTTTGTTTTTCTAAAATAGTTACACTTCACTTTTTAGTGAAACACTTTATAAGCATGATTGTCAAAAGAAATAACTATCCCGGATTAGAATGTATATATAAACAACTCACACTTTATATTCGTAGGAGGTGAAAATGGAAGTTTATATAGACATAAAATATGATAATCTGAATCCTTCGGACCTATCAAGAGAATCCGATACACTATTCAGAGGAATACAAAAAGCCTTCCCCCAGGCAGTCTGGGAAAGAAAAGGTTTAGGTTTCAAGGTGACCACATTCGAATAAATTTTTATTCTTATTTTTTATTTTTACTAGATAGAACTATCCGACTTATTTTTTAGGATACACTCTTCCAAGTCTTTCTCATTTACGGACTTGACATTTTTTTGAAACTCTTCTATAAAAGGAATCAAATGATCTAAGAACAATTTTTTCATTTCCCCAGATAGAATTTCTCCCCTTTTGTATCTTCCTTCTAAATCTTCCGATTCTTTTTCTCCTAAGAAAAAATATTTAAGATATTTGAAAGACATATCTTGTTCCGTATTCCCGCCAAGCTTCCTATGTTCTTCAACAGTTTTTTGTCCTCCAGAAATTGCTTTTGCAACTTTCTTTTTTATCACAGAAATTTCATCATTTAGAAAAATTGCATTATTCCTAGACTTTGACATCTTTTCCCCATCTAAACCCTCTAAAAATCTAACATGGATAACAGCCGGTTTTTGATATCCAGATCTGTCAGCAATGTCCCTACAAATTCTCAAATGAGCATCCTCATCAGGACCGATAGGAACTAAAACATTTTTTATATTCGCAAATTCCTGAGGGAATAAAATATGTGCAGATTGAACAGTTGGATAAAAATGAAGTCCAATGTTATTTTCAGGAGAATATCCATATGTTGCTTTTATTTCAGAATAGTTTATCTTTTTAGAAAGCTTAATTGCTAAATTGTAAATATTAGTATAGATCTGGTCAATTATAAAAATTGTCTTCTTAGGGTCAAACCCATAAGCTAACATTTCTCTTGCAAGCTTCTTTGAAAAATCCAATGCCTTTTCTTGAGTTTCGACTTTTCCTGCAACATAACTCTCATCATCTGAAATAGGAACAAAAATTGGAATACCATATTTCTTTTGAAGAAAAAGATTTACATCAAAAACAGTCTTATGTCCGAGGTGAAGAGTTCCAGAAGCATTTACTCCAGAAACGATAGCACATTTCTCTCCTTTTTCCAAAGCCTTTAGAAACTTATCAAAATCCCTGTGAGAATAAATTAGACCATTTTGGAATGCAGAAAGGTCTGGAAGATTTTTTATTTTAGAGATAGGACTAGCCCCAAACTTTTCTATAAGTTTCTTATTGTCTGTAAGGATATTCCCGTTTTCCATACTCTTTTTTATTGGATGATGTTTATAAAACCTTTTATTTCAATTGTTCAAATGCATTAACAATGTTATGTTCTAAGTCCGGATTTTTAATCATAAATTTCTCAAATAACTCTTGAATTCCTTTATCTCTCTTTCTTGTCTCTCCATTAATCTTCTTGAGTTTAGCATATAATTGGATTTCTTTATCTGAGTGAAGATGAAGGGGACCTTTTTCTTCAGTTTTTTTCTTTATTCTAAAATTTCCATCCAACATTTTCAAGAACCTTTCTTCTGAGATATCAGATAAATTCTTAGAGGAGAAAAAAGGTCTTTTTGATTTCTTGATTTGAAACTTGGTATTTAAAATATGATTCAAGACCCTTGTATTTAAATCAACAGAATCCGAGACTGCAATTTCTTTTACTCCAAAACCCTTCATCAGCTCATATTTCCTTATTGTCTTGAAAACCTTTCTTTCAATATAATTCAAGAATTCTTTTTCGTTCAATTCAATACCATTGGTAAATTTCCAGATTGGATTTTTTTTCATGTCCATAATTGATTTAAGAGGAAGATGTTTTTAAGGTTATTCAATCATAAAAAAATTTATTCTAAACTGTATTCTGCCTTCCATTCAAATCCATCCCTTTCTAAAATGACTCTCAATCTTTTCTTAATCTCTTTGAGAAAAGGTTTCAATTCTGGAAATTTGACTATCGCTTTATCTGCATAAGTAGCAGAAAGTTCTGCCTCTCTTTGATCATCTCTCGCAACATAATCTGTCTTGATTAGATGAATTAAAGCTTCAAATTTGTCGAGCAGTTTTGCTAGATTAGACTCCCTACTTTTTTGTTCCTCATATTCTAGCCACAATTCATACAATTCCTTGCCAAACCTGTCTTGATTTTCCTTAATGTCTCTCATTACTTTTCTTTCCTCAAGATGTTTTTGTTCTTTTGTAATCTCTCCCTTCACAATCCTATAAGAATCAATATCCCCTGTAAAGGCCTCAGCCAAGTCATGCACAATGCAAATTTTCAGTGCTTGTAAAAAATCCACCTCCTTGACCTCTTTTTCCAAGGATAAAGCAAGAAAAGAAACTCCCCAAGAATGCTCTGCTGAGCTTTCTTTTACAAATTCTGGACAGGTGCTATACCTATAAGTCTTCTTCAAGTTTTCAACCTCTAGAAGAAAATCCACAAGTTCCTTGTAATTGTCCATGAATAGTTATATGAAATAAGCCTTAAATATTTATCGAAGATAAGATTTTTTTATCTAGTAACCAATAACTTATCCATCTCTTCTTTTAACTTCTTAATCTCTGGTTTAGCAAAATGTTCTCTTGCAGGAGCAAGAATTTCATTTATTTTGAGAATCATAGATGCTTTTAAGTCCATTGGATGAAGTTTTTTCTCAGCGAAATCTTTTTCTAGTTCTTCATAAGAAGAATAAGTCTTATTCCCTCCAAACTTCTCAGGTCTTTTGATTTCTAAGAAAGACTTATCATTTATGAAAACAAGATATTTTGCCCAGTCTAAAAGAGGATTAAAACTAGTTTCACCTTCTGGACAGAATGCTCCAGAAATCTTTTTTTTAACTTCTTCTTCTCCATCCACCATATAAACTGCAGAACTGGGAATGGATTTTGACATTTTCATTTGACTCCATAATTCTTGTAAATTTTCTTTTGGAACTGGCCAGACAGATGGTTTTTGTAAACCTAAGATTAAATGTCCATGTACTGCGACAGGTTTTATTTTTTCTTTCTTCTTATTTAGTAGTGGAGAGTATTTCATTTGTAGAGCAACATCCCTTGCAATTACTTGTGCTTTCCTTTGATCATTTCCTGCATGAGCAATATTTATCTCTTGTTCAAAAACATCTGCAACCTGCATTGCAGGATATAACATTATTGCAAAATTAACTCCTTCTCCTTCGCCCCTACCAGCGATAGTAATACTTCTTTGCATTCTAGCAAGAGTGGTATTTTTTGCAACATCAATAACTGTTTGCCAATATTTATCGTTATTGTGATATAACTCACTTCCCAATACAAACTTCAAATCTTTAGGATTCCCTCCAACACATTTGTAAGCAGCAATCAATGCTTCCTTAAAAAAAGGAACTCCCACTTTCTGAATAATTCCCATATCTCCGCCAAGTTTGTTGTTTATCCATGAATGGTAATCTGCCAAAAATACAGAAACATCAACTCCTGCATCATGCAAGTCTTTTACTTTGGACATACAAACCAGCCCATGCCCTAAATGAGGCTTCCCAGAAATCTCAAATCCAATATAATGTTTTAACTTCTCTCCATCACCAAGCATTTTCTTCAAGTCTTCTTCACCAATTATCTCCTCAGTGTTCCTGCTTATCAAATCAAACCTCTCCTCAGCACTTAATTTTTTTACCATTATACTAATTTACCTGCCTTTTCAAATTCAATTTCTTTTGAAAGAAGTTTTCTGATTGTTTCCTTGAGTTCGTTTAGTTTGATTCTTATTTGCTTTCCAGAATCTCTCTCCCTCAGAGTTGCATCATTGTTCTTGAGAGTGTCATAATCAATTGTTAGACAAAATGGAGTTCCTATTGCATCGAGTCTTGTATATCTTTTTCCTATGCTCCCAGATTCATCATAATAACACTTAAAGTCTTCCAAAATCCCAACTACCTCTTCCGCTTTTTCAGAAAGACCATCTTTTTTCACCAGGGGTAAAATACCTACTTCGATTGGAGCAATGTTTGTAGGCAATGACAAAACAGTTTTTTGTTCATTATTCTCTCTTCTGAAGAAAGCAAGATCAAGCAAAGCATAAAAAGACCTATCAACCCCAAAGGCAATTTCAATAACTTCTGGAACAATCTTTTTACCATCTTCCAATCGAATAGATAAATCTTGCTTAGAAAACCTTGCATGCTGTGTGAGATCATAATTCCCCCTATCATGAACACCACATAATTCTGTCCAACCAAAAGAATTCAGTTTAACTTCTAAATCCCATGCATCATCGGCATAAAATGCTTTTTCATCAGAATGATGCTGTCTATATCTAATATTTTCTGCAGGAATACCCATCGATCTAAAGATATTATAAGCTAGCCATAAAGACCAAGCATAAGCTTGATTCTTCAAGTATTTTTTACTAAGAGCCTCTTTCAAAGAAATCAGTTTAGGTTCTGAATCTTCCTTTTGCATCTTTTCAGTCCACAAAAGCAACTCTTCTTTTTCCTTTTCCTTAAACTTCTCAAAGTTATCTTTTTGTTCTTTTGTTAAAAAAAGTTGAGATTCTGCTTGTGTAAATTCTCTTTGTCTCAATAAATGTTGTCTGGGAGAGATTTCATTTCTAAATGCCTTGCCTATTTGAAACACTGTAAATGGTAACTTTTCTCTAAAAAAACTGGCATATCTCTTAAATGGAAGATAGGTTGTTGTTGCAGTCTCTGGGCGACAATATGCAACTGCATCCGAACCTATTGTGGTTCTCATCATTAAACTTTGTCTTTTTATTTCTAAAATAAAACGCCCCTTACAACTAGGACAACTTATTCCTTTATCTTTTATGGTTTCAATAAGTTTTTCATCACTAAAAGAATCAGCAGCAATTTCAGTTTGTTCTTCAATAAGTTTATCAGCTCTAAAAACAGCCTTACATTTAGAACAAGAAATAATTGGATCATTAAATCCCTTTAAATGCCCCGAAGCTTCCCATACCTTTTCAGGAGTTATAATTGGAAACTCAACTTCAAAAAAATCATTTTTAGAAAAAACTTTTCTAATAACTGCTTCAACTTTGTTTTTCATAGCCTTTCCATTCAAACCATAAGAATAAAACCCTGCAATCGCACCATATAATTCAGGTTCAGGACCATATATAAAATCTTTTTCTGCAAGGTATTTTGCCAACTCAATTTGAAAGTCTTTCTTTTTTTCCATATCCCTTCTAAAATTCTCTAATTTAAAAATCTACCTAAAAGTACTTCATCCTCAATCTTTCTAAAACCCACTCTGAAAACTCTAAAGTTCTGTCATCAGCTGTTTTCAGATTAGCACTGCAAAGACCACAAGGAGTTAAAATCTTCTTAGCATCATCTGGGGCTTCCCGAGTTCTTCTTTTTGCTATTTTTTTTGCAATTTCAGGAAAGTTTGATCTTAATCCTCCCCCAGCTCCACAACACAAAGCATCTTCCCTATTATGAATCATTTCTTTGAGTTCTCCCCCAAGTAGTCTAATTATTTCTCTAGGTTCATTGTATATCCCAGAAAACCTCCCCAAATGACAAGGATCATGATAAGTTACTATTTCATTATTCAATTCTTTTCTAGCTTTTTTCTGTTTGATTTTTTTAAGAATTGTTTGAGTAGCATGTTCAACTTCAATATCCCAACCACGAATAAGTTTAGGAAATTCATTCTTAAACATGTTATAACAACCAGGACAAGGAGTAATTATTTTAGTTACTCTTCTAGACTTAAACAATTCAAGATTCTTTTCTGCCAATTTTCTTGCATCTTTCCTATACCCTGCATTGTAAACGGGACTCCCACAACAAACTTCTTCAGGAATCATAATAAAATCTATACCTAACAAATTAAAAATTTCCCTATAATTATTCATCTCCTTCTCCATCCCAAATTTCAACATACATCCAGGATAATAGAGAGTATTTGTCCCCAGATTCTTGAAAAAACTTATTATTCCCATAGACAATTAAGAAAATCAAAGAATATAAAGTTTTCTATAGGCAAAACCTTTTATATACATCTAGTCTGGTAAAATTATGGTTACAGAAAAAACCTTTAATGTTGGAGATAAAGTCTCTTTTAGAACAAAAGACAAAGTCTGGGAAGGAATTGTTTTAGAAAGTTATACCTCTGAAATTGTATTACT
>CAZJUG010000020.1:1435-8009 GCA_964549155.1 Candidatus Woesearchaeota archaeon | reverse complement strand
ATTTCAGAAAATGTAGCACTAATAAAAATAACTCCTGGACAAAACCCAAAAATTTTAGAATATCTTCAAAACGAAGGCTACAATGGATTTATATTAGAATTGTTTGGTCTAGGTCATTCCCCTTCAAAAGAGTCAGAACACAATTGGTTACCAACAATAAAAAGAGTTATTGAAAAAGGAGCTATTGTATGCGGAACAGCTCAGACAATTAATGGAGCATTGAATCAGAATGTATATTCTACTGGAAGAGAACTTGAAAAAACAGGTATTGTCTTCCTCAAAGATATGCTTTCTGAAACGGCATTTGTAAAACTCTCATGGCTTTTGGGACAGAAAATTCTCGCAAAATCTCCTGAGAAGATAAAAGAGAAAATGTTAGAGAACTTAGCTGGAGAGTTTAATGAAACCTTGGGGTTCTAGTTTTAAAATAAAAAAATCCCTAAAAAATAAAGGGACAAATAAAATCATTTTTTCTTTTTTGTTTCTTTTTCAGTTAACTCTATTTTTATTCCACCAACTAACTTAACGAACATATTGAAAAGCCAAGCAACTACTATCCCGAAAACAAAATAACTTATTCCCATCAAGATTGGTGCAACGATTATTCCCCACCATCCAAGTGCAATCATGTATGCAGTTAAAGCGATAGTTGGATCTTGAGCAGCATATTCTGTAGCTTCTGCAAATGTTAATGGATTACTATTTGAAATGAATCCTATCTGAATGCCAAAAAAGATTCCATAAAGAATCCCAAAGAGCATAGCTATCTTAGCTAAAGAAACCAAATTAATCTTTTTTAATTCTTGCATTTTACCTCCTTTTATTTAATTGAAATTTTATTTTTGTTTTATTGAAATTGCACCAACAGGACAAGAATCCCTTGCCTCTTCTTCACAATCTATTTTTTCAAGAGTTGCTTTTTTTGCAATTGCCTTTCCATCCTTCATTGAGAAAGTCTTTGGACAAATTGCTTCACAACTTCCACAACCAATACATTTTTCCCTATCTACTTTTATTTCATAGACCATCAGTCACACTCCATTAGTTTAATTAAAACATCTCTAGAAAAAGAGCCATAATAAATTTGATCATTTATCTCCCAAGCTGGAATCAACAAAACTCCAACACATTCTTCTCTATTGGTATTGCAATCAACAAAAGGAACAAAATCAAATATTTTACCTAATTCTTCCTTTTGAGCAAGAAATATTTGAGAATTCTCCTTACCATAAAGTTTGAGATGTGTTTTATTTATACATTCCCTAATCTTACTCAGCTCTAATTCCTCAGAAGAAGGTTGCGGAGAACTATTCATTTCGATAAACAATAAAAGAGATATGAGAACTATTAAACAAATAACTAGTATTCCTATCCAAAGATTATAACTATTTTTTGCCATATCAAAACTAAAAAAATCAAGTTTATAAGTTTGATGGAATTAAATTCAGCCAAGATACCTTAATCTTCCCGGTCTTGGCTCATAAATCAATCCCTCTTCCACAAGCTTCTTTATTTCCGCATTGATTGTAGCTGGAGAAGAATCAGTATCCATGATTATTGCATCTATATCAATTCCATCATCCTTTTCTGCATCCTTTATCTTTTCTAAAAGAATATCTCTCAAAAGAGCATTTGAAGGAAGAGGAATATCTTTTCTCAACTCCTGCATTTCAAGTTTTCTAACCAAAAGCCATTTAGGATCAATTGTTTTTGCAATCTCTGGCAAGATATATAATTCCCCATTATAATCTCTTAAGACACCAATAATCTGTAATGTGTCTCCTTGAGAAAGATTTTTTAAAGGAACAATATCATCACCAAATGCTTTTAACTTTATCTGCCCAGATGCATCATCAATTGTCAATGCAGCATACTTTTTCTCCCCATCGGAGACATACTTTTCTACAACATTCGCAATTACATTAACCCTAACCATATTTTTGTCTCCAACCTCTAAGAACATAAATCTCCCTTCTTTTATAATTGGTTTCCCCTTGAGAATATCCCCAATCCTCAATTTATAAGCAGTATTTCTCTTTTTTGTTTCGTTTAGTTCTATAACCATTCTTTTTATCTTGTTTTATGTTTTATAAAGATTGTTGGGGTGAAATGCTAGACTCTCTGAAGATATCCCTTCTTCGGCCTAAATATATCTCCTGCCCGCAACAACTTATCAATTGCCTCTTCTAATTCCTCCTTTTTCATTTTCTCCCCAATTTCCTTATCTAATTCCTCCCGAGGAATCAATTTTCCTAGCCTACTTTCTAAATCCTCAAGAACTTCCTTTACTAAAAAAACCTTTCCCCTTTTTGAAGCAGGATTTCCAGAAATTTTATCTATGTCAAAACTTTTTGTCTCTTCATCGTAACCTACCTGCATCATATAATACTGAACTAATTTAATCGCTCTTTCTGCATCTTCTACATCTACAGTTTTACTTAATCTTGCCTTTGCATTTGCCTCAGCTAATCTTATCAATGCTTCGAGCTGTCTTGCTGAAATTGGAATTGGTTTATTTGCAGTTTCGCTACTTAAAAAAGTTGATTGATTCCTTAATCCTACATAAAACTTTTTTATTTTCTCGGCAGCTTCTGAAGTCAAAGAAGGATGATACCTTTGATGAGCATATGCGATATATTTCCTCAACAAATCCCTATCGACGATATCTAACTTAGTATCTTGCTTATGTTCTGAAAGCACATGTGATGCAATCCTTTCATCCCTTTCCCTATCAGGTAAATCTCTAAGTATAAAAAGTACATCAAAACGATTTAATAATGAGGGGGCAAGATTAACCTGCTTCGCAATCATATCTGTAGGATCAAATCTCCCGAATTTAGGATTTGCAGCTGCGAGAACTGCAGTTTGAGCCTTTAAACTTGCCTGAACATTTGCTTTAGAAATTGTAACGGTCTGTTGCTCCATTGCCTCATGCATCGTACTTCTATCATTCTCATCCATCTTTTCCAATTCATCGATACAAACCAGACCCTTATTCGAAAGAACCATCGCTCCCGCTTCCAATGCCCAACCCCTTAAAAATTCATCCTTTACAACCGTCGCCGTCAAACCTGCTCCTGATGCAGACTTTCCAGAAACATATCTTCCCTTTGGAGCTATTGTGGAGATAAATTTTAACATTACAGACTTAGCAACTCCAGGATCTCCAACCAAAAGAATATGAATATCCCCCCTAGTTAATGTTCCATCACTTCTCCTTTTTTGTACTCCACCAAATAACTGTAATGCAAGAGCTTCTTTTATTTCAGGATAACCCCAAACAGAAGGACTAATGCTCTTAGCTAACTTTTCCACAATATTTGGTTCTGCAGCAAGTTCCTTTATTTGATTTTCTTCTTCTTCAGTTATTGAAAGATCATCAAAGCTTTCCTCCAAAGGAATTATATTATTTGCTTCGATTGCCAAATCAAATCTAGTTTGAATTCCAGTTGGCAAAGGCAAGGAAATTTCTTTTAAGATCCCTATTACTCTTACCTTACTTCCAGGAGTAGTTCTCTCTTCCATCTTAGGGTCAACAAGGTCTTCTTTAAGAAAAACTTGCATCCTCTTAGGTTGTTCCCCTCCAGAAAGAGCATCAGGACTTTCTTCTAAAACGATTCTTTGTGCATCAACCATCTCTTTAGCTAAAAGTCTAAATCCACCCCGCCTACCACATGAAGAACATCTATTTGGTTCTTGAAACTTTTTTTCAACCTGTAAAATAGAAAGAATCGTTCCACACGAAGGACATTCAAACCGAGCATTTATAACCTGTGGACGAACTTCTGAAGCCTGCCTTACAATTCCCTCAATGGAAATCATAGTACTTAAATTCTTTGCACGAATATTTCTAATCTTTAAGTCCTGTGTTTTTGAAATTGTCTCGAGTCTTATTCTCGGATCAGAAATTATTCCGCTCTCCGCAAGTGCTAACTCTAAAATTCTAAGAGTTTCTTCAGGTTTGTTTATCAATTCTTCCGAAAGTTCAGGAGAGTGTTCAGATAATTCATTGAAGTCTAAACCCACTACATTCTCCCCGTGTTTAGCAATGAGACCTAATTTTTTCTTTTGTGTAGAAAAAAAACTTTTAGCCTCTATAACTTTTTCCTCTTGATTAGGTTTATCCTCTTTTTTATCAAAGACTTCCCCATCTGTAGAAATAAATTCATCTTGAGCCATATTCTTTTTAAATAAATGGCTTTTATAAGATTTTGTAGTCACGGAAGTATAGTTTTAAGATATCCTTAAAACTCTTCAAGGAGATAATTAAAATAAAGATAAGATTTATAAACCCTCTTTATCACCAAGAATTATTATCGGGTGCAAAATTCACAAGAAGAGTAGCATTCACTCCCGAATCTTATTATATGGAAAAAACAAAAGAAACTGAAGAAAAAAGCTCAACTAAGAGAAAAGCTGTTGTTAAAGAAGTAGAAACAAAAGATCAAACTGCTCTAACATCTATTGAAGATTATATTAAAACTGCAGCTTACTTGGGTGCGAAAGTCGTAACTCCAACGATGAGACGATATATTTATCGAAGAAGATTAGATGGACTTGCGATTTTAAATACTCTTTTAGTTGACAAAAAATTAAAAGATGCCTTGGAATTTGTAGTTAAATTTAAACCAGATGAATGGATTTTAGTTTGTAAAAGAGAAGCAGGATGGAGAGCTGCTCAGATGTTTTCTGAATTAACAGGGGTAAGAATTTTCACAAAGAAATACCCTTCAGGAATATTAACAAATACAAATTTATCAAACTTCTTCGAAACTAAGATGATTTTCATCTGTGATCCATGGATAGACAAAAATGCATTAGTAGATGCTAAAAAAGTAAAGGTTCCAGTTGTTGGGATTTGTAATACAAATAATAATACAGCGAATGTAGATTTTGTAATAATCGGAAACAATCATAGCAATAAGTCATTAGGATTATTCTTTTGGCTTTTATCTAGAGAGTATATGAAGGCTCACGGAATAAAGAAAACACTTCCAAGTCTAGAAGATTTTGCAGGAGAAAAATTAATATTAGAAGAACCAAAGAAAAAGAAAAGAGAAGAAATGAAAGAAGAAAAGTTAAAATCTGAAGAAGAAAAAATTGAACAGAAATTTAAGAAAATTGCACAAGAGGAGGGTGCTGGTGCTGAAGAAGGAGTTTAGTTTTATAAACCAAAGCTTTATAAATCAAACTTTCAAACTTCTTATACCGATGACCGCGATGCGAGGTTCGCTTCTCGGATAAATAAAAAAATGACACAACAAATATACGATATTGTATCGAAAGCTGCTAAGACTGGAAAAATAGATAGAGGAATAAACGAAGTCACAAAAGCTCTAGAGAGAGGTGTAGCAAAGATGGTCGTAGTTGCTGCAGATGTTTCTCCAAAAGAACTTGTTCAACATTTACCAATACTTGCAAAAGATAAAAATATAAAGTTTTTTGAAGTCGATTCGAAAGAAAAGTTAGGAATTTCTGCAGGTATTTCAGTTTCTACTGGAGCTATCGCAATCATAAATGAAGGCGAGGCTAATCTAGCTTCATTGAAGTAAGATGGCAAGAGAACAGAAAATAGAGCAGAAGGGAAATTCTGCAACAAAGGGTTCTGAAAAGATTATGGAAACATCTGGTGCAGTTCCAGCTGTTGTTGAGGCAATTCTTGGAAGAACAGGGATGAGGGGAGAATTGACACAGGTTAAGTGTAGAGTTTTACAGGGAAGAAATATGGGAAAACAATTAAGAAGAAATGTTAAAGGACCAATAAAAAAGAGAGATATTCTAATGTTGAGAGAAACAGAAATTGAAGCGAGAAAATTAATGAAAAGAATTTCAAAGGGGGCTTTTAGTTAAAATGCCAGTCTGTTCATTTTGCAAACAACCTTATGAATTTCCTCGAGGAACAACTGTAGTTCATAAAGATGGAACAGCAAAGTACTACTGCTCTTCTAAATGTAGAAAGAATGCCGTTCTTGGAAGAGACAATAAGAAAGTTAAGTGGGTAAAGAAGTATAAATAATTCTTTTAGGATCCTTAGAAATATGAAAAAACGAGGGACAAATTAAATAATTAATTAGTTTTCTTCCTCGAAAAATATTTTTTATTGAATATGAAAAAAAACGGAACAAACTCTAAAAAAAGTTAGTTTCTAATCCGCCAAAAATCTCTTTTTTGTGAATATCATCTTTCCTCTTGGTTTTTATTTTCCAAATATAACCCTGGAAAGGGCTCATAGAGCAAAGCAATTAGTGAGCTCTACTCGCCCCTTCTGGGAAAAAAGAGGTGATAAATATTACAAGATTAAAGGGTATTTAAATCTTTCGGTTGTTGTAATTTGTCAGTGACAACCAAATCCTGAAGACAAAACCAAATCCTTATAAAACAGAATCCTCTTTTTTCCTTATGGAGAAAATATCCGAACAAGAAAAAGAAATGATTAAGGAAGAAGCAAGAACATTTCTAAATGATTTCAGCAGAAAACTAGACAAAATTAAAAGTAAACTAGATGATTCTTTTGAAGGAAAAGAAGCAAGAAAAGAGGGAGAAGGTTGGAAACCAAATCAAGATTTTAAGGAAG
>CAZJUG010000020.1:0-1335 GCA_964549155.1 Candidatus Woesearchaeota archaeon | reverse complement strand
AATGATAACCCTCCGAGAAAAAGTGGATTTGATAAAGTCAGGAAAGCTGAAAGCTAGAGATAATTTGCTTTACTTTATTCAGAAAATAGACAAGAAAAACAAAGAATTAAATATTTTTCTTTCCTTTAATGAAGAATCTTTGAAACAAGCAGAAGAATTAGACAAACGAATTTCAGAAGGACAAGATGTAGGGAAACTTGCAGGGATTTGTGTTGCAGTCAAGTCAAATATTTGTGTCCGAGGATTAGAAACAAATTGTGCTTCGGAAACATTGAAAGGTTGGCTTGCTCCATACGATGCAACAGTTATCAAAAAACTAAAGGATGAGGATGCAATTATTCTCGGAATGGTAAATATGGACGAGTTTGCTTGCGGAGGTTCTGGAGAAACATCTGCATTCGGCCCTACAAAAAATCCAGTGAATCCACTACTAATCCCTGGAGGAAGTTCTTCTGGTTCAGCAGCTTCGGTTGCTGCAGAGTTCTGTGACTTTGCTCTTGGTTCAGACACTGGGGGAAGTATAAGAAACCCTGCTTCGCATTGCGGAATATTCGGTTTGAAACCAACATACGGAGCTGTCTCGAGATATGGTTTAATAGATATGTGTATGAGTTTTGATCAGATTGGGCCTTTAACAAAAAGCATAGAAGATTCTGAATATGTTTTTAATATAATCAAAGGACAAGACAATTTTGATACAACTACTGAAGATGTTCAAGAAAAAAAGTTAGATACAAAAAAGGTCAGAGTAGGTCTAGTAGACATAGAAAATTTTGCAACAAAAGAAATAAAGAATCTACTAGAAGTTAAAGCAAAAGAAATCCAAAAGAAAAATCCTAATTGGGAAATAAAAAAAATTTCATTGCCCCTAGACATTGCATTAGAAACATATTACCTCCTTGTCTATGTGGAATTTTTCTCAGCAACAAGAAAGTTTGATGGAAGAAGATTTGGAAAGAAAATTGAAGAAGTATGTGGGAAAGAAATATTGAGACGGATTTTTGGAGGAGAAGAAGTTACCCAAGCAGAATATGAGGGGAAATATTATAGGAATGCTCTGAAAGCGAAGAATTTTATTAGAAATGAATTTGAAAGATTGTTCAAAGAAGTTGATGTTATAATTTTACCCACAGTTCCTAGAACAGCTCACCAAATCGGAGAATCGATCTCAACAAAAGAAATGTATGCATACGATGTCTTCACTACTCCTTCGAATATCGCAGGAGTTCCAGGAATTTCAGTTCCATTGGGAGAAATAGATAAGAAACCAGTAGGAATGCAAATCTTAGCTCCTCACTTCTGCGAGAACTGGATTTTTGAAGTTGGAAAGAGAGT
>CAZJUG010000019.1:0-18607 GCA_964549155.1 Candidatus Woesearchaeota archaeon | reverse complement strand
AAAATTTCTTCATTACATTCAGAAACTCTTCGCAGTACACCTGCTCGCCCATTCGGGTTGCATAACACAGATTATGCTCAATAATTTTGGGCTTCGGAAGTTATTTAAACTAATAGATTTTATTCAGTTGTATGAAAGCAGGAAATATCATCGCCTTATCATTAATTATTCTTGGAATAATTATTTCTGTAATTAGTTGGATTCCTGCATGGGAATTAAGCACAGGATATGGTGCAGTATTGATTGGTTATCCTCTAATATTAGTTGGAATCTTTACATTTGTAATTGGTTGGATTGTTTCTAAAATAAAATCTAAACAATAATTTTATGATTTCCTCCTCCAAATCTATTTAAACTCTTTAGTATTATTCAAATTATGGTATTCCATATAGGCATAGATGATGCTGGGAGAGGACCTGCGATTGGTCCGATGATACTCGCAGGGATTCTTATTGATGAGAAAGAAGAAATGGAGATTTCTGAACTTGGGGCTAAAGATTCTAAACTTTTAGTGCCTTCTGTAAGGAAAAGAATAGGAGACTTGTTGAAGAAAAAGTTTAGATTTACATTGCAAGCGGTATCTCCAGAAGAAATAGATTCTTGTGAAAATTTGAATCATCTAGAAGCACAAAAGATGGCAATGGTGATAAATGAACTTGCTCAGTTGACTTCTGAAAATATAATTGCATTTATAGATTGTCCTTCTGTGAATATCAAAGTTTGGAAGGAATATCTTGAGCAATTTGTGGTGAATAAAGAAAGAATAGAAATAAGGGCGGAGCATAAGGCGGATGCAAAATATCCTTGTGTTTCGGGGGCTTCTATAATTGCGAAAGAAAAGAGGGAAGAAGAAGTTGAAAAACTGAAAAAGGATTTTCATGTGGATTTTGGTTCGGGTTATCCTGCGGATCCTAAGACTATTTTGTTCTTAAAAGAAAATTTTAGCAATTCTACTTTTGAAAAGATTATTCGTCATTCTTGGAGTACTGTGAAAAAGTTGAAGGAGAAAGGAAAACAAGAACAGCTCTTCTAAAATTTTCTGCATAAATCCTTAAAAACCCCTTTTTCTATTAACTTTGGTATGGCTTATATAAAGAAGTTGGTGATGCAGGGATTCAAGAGTTTTGCCAGAAGGACTGAAATTCCATTGGAGAATGCTATGAATGTTATTGTAGGTCCTAATGGAAGTGGAAAGAGTAACATCACTGATGCTTTATGTTTCGTTTTGGGTAGGATGGGGACAAAATCTATTCGAGCTGCAAAAGCTTCTAATTTATTGTTTTCGGGAAATAAACAATTCAAGGGTTCAAATGAGGCTGTTGTCGAATTGATTTTTGATAATTCTGATGGGGCAATGGCTTTAGATTCTCAGGAAATTTCTATAAAAAGGATCGTTAGGAAGAATGGACTCTCAATTTACAAAATAAATAATGAGACAAAAACTAGACAAGAATTAATTGAGCTTCTCGCTCAGGCTGGAATTGATCCAAATGGATTTAATATTGTTTTACAGGGAGAGATTGCAGCAATGATTAAAATGTCTCCGGATGAGAGAAGAAAAATTATTGAAGAAGTTGCGGGAATTTCAATATACGAAACTAGAAAAGAAAAAGCATTAAGGGAATTGGAGAGAACTGATGAGAAATTGAAAGAGACTGGGGCTATTTTGAGGGAAAAGACAAACTATTTGAAAAATCTTGAGAAAGATAGACAAGATGCCTTGAATTATAAAAAGATGGAACTTTCAATTAGTCAGTGCAAGGCGGGAATTGTTTCTAGAGATATAAAAGACAAGGAGAAGGAGATTGGAGATTTTGAAAAACAGAAAGTAGAAAACAACAAGAGGATTAGTTTGATAAGGGAAAAAGTGAATAGAATTCGTGTTGATATAACCTCTTGTGAAGAAAAAGTTAAAGAGATAACTAAGAAAATTGAATCTTCTACGAGTGGAGAACAGGAAGTTTTACATCGGGAAATTTCGGATTTGAAAGCTAATCTTGCTGGACACAATGTAAGAAAAGAAAATTATGAAAACAGATTACAACAAAATAAATCTAAGATTGATAATTTAAATATAAAAATAAAAGAAACTGAAGAAGAGATTGATTTAATGTTGAAGAAGAGTCCTGAGATAAAAAAACAAAAAGAGATTCAGAAGGAATTAGAGACTAAGATAAATGAATTAGAAAAACAAAGAAGAGTTTATTACAATCTAAAATCTGAAATTTCTAGTTTGGAAAGTAAGAAAGAAGAAAAACAAAAAAGTATTTTGCAGTATGATCGGGAATTAGATTTTATCGATAAGACTGTTTCTCAAATTTTTCAGGAATTGAAATATTCAAGGTCTTCTGAAAAGGCGGAGGAGATAAGGAAAGAGACTATTCATTCTTTGACTCAACTAAAATCCAAGATTGAAGAATTAGAAGTTGAAATTTTAAACCTTGAAAAGAAAAATGCTGTTTTGGAACAGACTATTGAAAGAGAGGGCAAGCTGATTCAAGATATTACAAGGATTGAAGAATGTCCTTTGTGTAGAAGCAATATTACTGAAGAACACAGAAAAGATGTTATTAGGAGAGCTAAGGAGAAGATTGAGGTTTCTAAAAAATGTTTTGAGGAAAATTTGGATAAGAAACAAGAGATGAAGAAGTTGTTAGATGAAACTGCAAAAAAGATTGTGTTACAAGAAACAAAGCTTAGAGATGTCGGGTATGAGGCTATGAAGATAAACTCTTGTGAGGAAAAGAAAGAACAGATAAAAAAGCTAAGTTTAATGAAAGAAGAAGCAAAAAGTATAGTTGATGGTATTGAAAAGCGATTGGGCAATCTGTTGAAGGACTTTGAGAAGTTGAGAGATGTGGAAGAGAAATATGAGGATGCTAAACTTGGTTTGAAGGAGCTTTCTTTGGTTGATAGTGATTTAGATGGGGAAAGTTCTTCTAAGCAGAGAGATGTAGAAAGAATGAAGGTAGATGTCAAGTCTCTTGAAAGAGATAGTGAAGATTCAAGAAATGAATTGAATAAAATTTTAGAAAAGATAAATGATTTCATGTCTGTTTTGGGCAAAAAGGAAAAACAAGAACAGGAATTATATGAGCGATTTCAGAACCTCTACAATGAAAGAAATGAAATCCAAGATAAACAGAAGGCTTTCGAAACTAATCTAATTGGTCTTCAGCATGAAATCCGAGCAGAGGATGAAAAAAATTATTCTATCAAGTTGAGGGAAGCAGAATTAAAGGCTAAGATGGAAGCATTACAGGAAGAATTCAGAGGGTTCAGAGAGGTTGAATTAGCTTCTGGAAGTAGGGAGAGTTTAGTTAGTAGATTGAGTATCTTGCAAGTGAAACTTGCACAATTGGGTAGTATTAATATGAGAGCTTTGGAAACTTATGATCAGGTAAAACAAGTTTGTGATTCTATACAAGAAAAGGTGGACATTATCTTGAAAGAGAAAGAAAAGATTTCTCAGATTATTGGTGAGATTGATAAAAAGAAAAAGAAATCTTTTGTTAGGACTTTAGAAGCTGTGAATGCTTTATTTACTAGAAATTTTACACAGGTTAGTAGGAAGGGGGAAGTGTTTTTAGAATTGGAAAATAAAGAAGATCCTTTTGCTGGGGGATTGGACATTGTTGTTAGAGTTGGAAGGGGGAAATATTTTGATGTAACTTCTCTTTCTGGGGGGGAAAAGACAATGGTTGCCCTGAGTTTGATTTTCGCAATTCAGGAATATAAACCCTATTGTTTCTATGTGTTTGATGAAATTGATGCAGCCTTAGACAAACATAACTCAGAGCTTCTTGCTGGTTTGATAAAGAGGTATATGGTATCTGGGCAGTATATTATTGTAACTCATAATGATGCATTGATTGAAGCAGCTCCGGTTCTGTTTGGAGTTAGTATGCAAGAAGGTATTTCTAAGTTAGTTAGTCAGAGATTGTAATTATCTGATTCTCTATGAATCGAACCTACAGGGGATTGAACTCAGACCTAGATCGTTCGTTCACTGAAGCCTGTGATGAGGATTGAACTCACGACCTCCACATTTTCGGTATAAGTGAAATTTCCACCTTTCGCTGATAAGCGAAGGGGTGACTTGTTGGGGGAAACTTATTTTCCCATACGATTACCAATGTGGTGCTCTAACCAGCTGAGCTACACAGGCTTAAATTTTGTTTATTTACGAAGTTTTATAAATGCTTTTGTTTTAAGTGTTATATGAAATCTTCTTGCGATATAGATCTTGAAAAAATAAAGGAAAAATACAATACTCTTAAGAAAAATTATGATCTTCCTAGTTGGGAAGAGTTAGAAGAAGATTTTGATATTTCGAAGGCTTTTTCTGTTGAAAGTGAAACAACTCTTAGAGACATAAGAAGAAAGATTAATGAAAAAATAACTTCTTATCTTCATCTTTTTGAGAT
Organism: Candidatus Woesearchaeota archaeon; assembly: GCA_964549155.1. GTDB lineage: Archaea > Nanobdellota > Nanobdellia > Pacearchaeales > GW2011-AR1 > CAKZRD01. The sequence continues at coordinate 14,180 of CAZJUG010000019.1, read as the reverse complement.
GTTTATGAACCCTCAAACAGCTCCACTTTTTGTTATGAATGTATTAAAAAATTTGAGTGAATCGGATGATAAGAATATAAAGAAAACCTATGGGGAGATGGCGAGAATACAATTCCAACAGATTCTTGCAGATACTATATACTCAGAAGAGAACGAGTCAAAGGTAATTAAGGAAACATTTGATATGTGGGCTAGGGAAAAAGTTAATATTTACAAGATTATTCAAGTCCTTGGTGAGAAATATAAGGGTAGTTCAGTTTCAAAAAATAAAAGTTATTTTGGATAATTAATGGGAATTTTTGATTTTTTTAAAAAGAAAAAAGAGGAAGTTAAGGTTTCTGAGAAGGAAATAAAACTTCCGGATTTGGATGAATTTCTTGAGGAGAATCTATCTCAAGTTAAATCTGAAGAAATTAGAATAAAGGAAGAAGTTTCTGATAGAGTTAAGGAATTTATTGAGCAGATCAATGTAAACTCAGAGTCCTTAAGGGAAATAAATATAGAAGAAAAGAGGGAACAAGAGCAAGTAAAAAGAGTTGTTAAAAACAGCTTAAATATTTTTATAGAACTTCTTTCTAAGTTAAATAAAGATTTAGAAGGAATCATATCATCAAAAGAATCAAATCCTGGAAATCTGTTTGGTTTAATTTCAAACTCACTTAGAAATTTTGAGGTTAAATCTAGTATACATTATCAAAAAGCGAACTATCTTGTTGGAAAAGAGATTGCAGAAGTTATAGGAGTTATCAAAAATTTTGATAAAGATTTAAGGAATATATTCGCAGAGAATCAAGACAAATTGAATTTTCCTGAAAAAATAAATGAACTAAAAGTAGTTTTAGAAGAATATAGAAAGGTTGAGTGTATGTACAATGAATCTATACAAGGAAAAGATAAAATAGAATCTCTCCAGAAAGAAATTCCTGCTCAAATTTCCTTGGTAGTTGGGGATTTAGAAAAGATAAAAAAGTCTAAGGCTTATTTGGAAAAAGAAAAGAAAAAGAATGAAGGGGAAGTTCTTAGACGAAAACTAGAAAAGGGTCTTTTCCAATTGAAAGAGATGGTTAATTTTAAGGAATTGGGGAATATTCATCATTCTAATGAAAAAAGTATGAAGACTATTAAAAATCTAAAAGATAACTTTTCAGAGATAATTAATGAGAGTCATAAGGATTCTTTCTTGCAGATTTTTTCAAGTAATAAGCCCAAGTATGAAAGATTCAAACAGAAACTTGATGATGTCTTAACTATAAAAGAAAAACTAAATACTCTTGAAACTGAAATAGGAAATTGCGATGAACTCATAACCAAGGAAAGAGAAATGAAAGAATTCGAGAATGAATTAGGGAAATTAAAAGATGAAAAAAGAGAAAATAATAAACGAATTGAAAAGCTAGTTGAAAGGTTAAATGAAACTAAAAAGATTCTTAGAGACAGATTAAAAGAGATGAATGTTAAACTTGTTTAGTCAAGAAAAATAAACAGCTACAAACTTCCCTAAAAAGTAAGTTATTACAATTACTCCTAATGCAATAGCTAAGTGTTCGGAAACTATCCACAATGGATTTTTGTTATTCTTTTTAGCGATTCTTATACTTAGAAATGTAAGTAATGAAATTCCCCAAATTGAACTCACTATTGCAACAACTAGAAGATTTTCAAACATAAGTACCGGGATTACAAAGGTGAGTGCTAGAAAAAACTTCGATAAAAATGTGTATTTTGTAGAGCTCCAAACTTGGGTTTCGCTCTTTCCCAGTGATTCTTCAGAGATGTGCATTCCTAGAGCATCTGACATTGCATCTGCAATCGCTATAGTTATAATTCCTCCAAGAACTGCAAGTTTTGAATGTGTGCTAAAAATTAATCCAATCATTAAACCAAGAGTAGTTATTACTCCCGAAGTTGTTCCAAAATTTATACCTCTATTTTTTGATCTGTTCATATTTATGGTGTCAATCTATCTCTGTCCCTTGGAAACATAGTTGCTTCTTTAATATTGTCCAAACCACAGACGATTTGAGTTATTCTTTCTAGGCCGATAGCCCACCCTGCATGAGGAGGTGCTCCGTACCTAAATGAATTTATGTAATCTTTAAAACTTTCTGGATTCAACCCTTTCTTCTTAATCATTTTTGTCAGAACTTCAGGCAAATGGATTCGTTGTCCTCCCGAAGAAATTTCTACTCCTCCATAAAGTGCATCAAATCCACAGCTTTCTGTAGACTCTGGATTTTCATCTTTTGGCATGATATAAAATGGTTTGATAGATGTTGGCCAAGAATGTGTGAAAACAATGTCTCCCTTGTACATCTCACATAACTTTTTTTCCTGATCTGGACTGAAATCATCTCCTAGTTTTCCTCCAACTTTCTTAATTGCTTCCTTATAGTGCAAATAGATTCCCTTTGGAACTTTCAAATCAGTTACACCTAACAATTCAAGTTCTTTTTTGCAGTTATCTATTACATTTTGGATTACAAATGCTGTTGATCTTTCTAGTAAATTCATTATTTGGAGTTGGTCGTGAAAAGCAGCTTCTATATCTACCATTCTTATTTCATTTATGTGTCTCGTTGTGTTGTGCTTTTCTGCTCTCCATGCAGGACCGATTGTAAATGTCTTTTCCATTGAACAGGCAACCATTTGTTTATAGAGTTGTGGAGATTGTGCCAAATAACCTGATTTTTCAAAATATTTTACAGGAAATAAATCTGTGCCACCTTCAGATGATGCCCCTATAATTAATGGAGGTTGTATTTCTACAAAGTTTTCCTTGTAAAAAAATTCTCTAAATGAATGTGCGATTTCTGTCTGGATTTTGAAGATTGCTTGAGTTTTTTCTCTATGTAAATCTAAGAATCTAGAATCTAGTCTTAGAGGTAATTCTGTCTTTGAGTGATCTGAAACATCTATTGGTAGAGGATTCTCAGCTTCTGAGATAACTTTCAAACCTGTAGGATTTATTTCCTTTCCACCTGGTGCTTGTTTTGAATCCTTTAGAACTCCTTCAAGTTCAACTACGGACTCTCTGTTTAGCTTATCCATCAACTCAAAGATTTCTGGAGAAGTTTCTCCGTTTATCCCTACGATTTGTGCTCTACCAGTTATATCTCTCAAAACGATAAATCTAATTTTTTTCAGGTCTCTTTTATCATAGACCCATCCTTTTAAGAGGACTTTTTCGCTTTCTTTCTTTGAGAAGATATCTTTGATATATGTTCTTTCCATGCATTTTTCTAGGTTAAATGGTTTTTAAGCCTTACTAGTAACATTTATTAATCAATTTTGTTGGTTCTTTATATGGTTGAAAATAAAAGTATTGAGGATTCTTTGAACAAACTTGTAGATGGAAAAGAAAGTGAAAGACCTGAGATGTCCAAGGAAGAAGAAATTGGATTTCACAAAGGTTCTTTGAATACTCTCGCAGCTGAAAGAAATGAGCTTGTGAAAATGGTTATGAATGTCGAATCAATAATGCAAGCACATGCTCAAAGGTTGAAAGAACTCGGTGTTGAATTTGGAAAGAAGTAATTAAAATTTACACAAATCATCGATACATGAGCCTTTTCTATTTGCTTTTGTTATAGCTCGATAATCATTTTTTTTCATTGGTCTTCTTAATGGGATTTGAACTCTTGTTATGTATTCAGGTTTATCTTTTTCATTTAGGCATAACCAACAACCAAATCTTGATTGCTTGTAATCTCTTCCCACCAATTCTCTAAAATGTCTTTCTTCATGTTTTAAGGAATTAAAAATATTTTCTTCTGAAAAGAACAAAGTTTTCCTTAAGAAAAATCCTAGCTCATTCAATGTATCAAAAAGATAATTGTCTTCTTGATGAATATGCCTTTCGTATTGTAATTCTATTATTGCCCTTCTTGCTTCCAAATGTTCTAACACTTTTTGTGGATTTAGGCCGGCATCAATTCTTGCATAGTACACATTTTCTTCGGCCTTTATACTTTTATAATAATCTAATAAATCTTTTAGTTTTGTTCTAGGATATGAAAAATCAAATCTCTCAAAATCTCTCATTTCATCTTCATAAAATCTATCTATAAGATAATTTCCAGCTTTTACCCCTGCCATTGCAGAGGGATTAATTGCTTCTACTATCTGTTTATTTTTTTGAACTTTTTTCATTTTATTCATCCAATTTTCTTAATAAAACATTCATTGGACATTTTCTTTCTGCAGTCTTTTGGTCATAGGAATATACTGTTTCAGGACTATAATGGGAAGGTTGTAAACTTATTTCAGTACTATCTCTGCCGATACATTCATTTCCAGTAATTGAACATTGGTATGAATTTGGATCAAAACACCATTCTCTTCTGTTTTCTGGAACATTCATTAAAAATTTACATAATCCTTCGGAAAATCTGCTGTCTGATTCTGGTAAGAGAACTCTCAATGTAACAAATTTTTTATTTTTTTTCATTTTTTATTTTCCTATTTTTAGAGTTATAATTTTTCTTTTTGCTTTCATTATTTAGATTAAATCTAATAGTTGTCATTCTATCGTCTGGTTGCTGTTGGCTCTCTAATTGTGGTGAGAAACCTCTATACATCTCCAGTATTTGGTTGAATTCTTGTTCTTTTAAGTAGGGTTCTGAATGATCGCTTGCGGTATAAAAAAATTCTTTTTCTTTTCGCTTGTATGCTTCTGTCAAACCAGAGTTTATCTCGAGAATTGCTAAAGCCAAAGCAGGAGATGTATTCTGTCTTTCAAATTCTTCGATTCGTTGTAATAATGAATTATCAACAGGAAGAACCCTATCCAATAAATTCCTCTTGATTGGGAGTTCTACAATATCCCTCAAGCTATCTGGAATTGTCAGTCTTATCTCAAGTTCTCCTTCATCATGGGGTGGACCTTCTCTCTCGATAGTAGCATCATATTCTGCATAATCCCTTCTCAAAATCTTTGATTCTCTTTCAGACAAATTCCAACGAGATACTAGAACTGAGGCTGTTTCTTTTCCATTAGAGTATGCTTCTCTTAAGGCGACATTAATCTGCTCTCTAAAAAAATCCAAAGGATCATCATATCCCTTAAAATGATGTAATTCATCTCTCGCTAAAGGTTTAATAGTTGCCATTTTAATCCCACATTTCTGGATTTGTTCTTTGTCCAGTTGCTTTTCTAAAAGCATAATTTAAATCCGAAAATGGGACTCTTGTCTTCCCATCTAAATCTCGGGATATTGTAATTGCTCCGAGATGTTTTATCATCTTAGCATGAATGTCAGAACCATATTCTCTAATCGCTTCTTGTCTTGTTAAGCCTCCGTAAAAATCTGGAGTAGGAATTATAATTCTTGCTGAAATTTTTTTAGGATCTTGTCTTAGATAAAACACAAGGTTATTCGGTTTCTTACCAACTAGGGTATCTCTAATGTTATCTGCCCAAGTTTGGGAAGAAGATTTTTCTTTATTGGGCCCCCAAAATCCTTCTCTCAATATCACATAATTAAATCCTCCAAAATTGAATTTTGGAATATCTTCATCAGGAATATATTGATCGAAAACTTTTTTCAGGTCAGGACTTTGACTATAAAGATATTTTCCTAAATCTGTAGGTTGTCTCAATTCAAGCCTTCTTTGTAGTGCAAATAATCCGTAATCTTTTCCCCTTCTTATCTGTCTTCTTGCATCTAAAACCAAAGCATCTAAATCAACTCCTCTAAAATTTCTGAAATCTCCATTGCATCTTCGATCATTGAGTAAACGATCATAGGTCCATTTGTATGGTGTTGCCATCATATCGTTATGAAGAGAATAAGTTTCATCTTCATTTCTTACAAAAATCTCTCCGTCGGATATTCTTTCAATAAAATTCGGTAACCTTTTCTTTTTGGGATTTGGTTTAGTTATTTGTTTCATAAACACCTCATTGATTATGTAGAAACTAGATTATTTAAGGATTTATGTGCTTAAAGAAATTTATTATTTTAATTCCCTTAACATTTTCTTATGATCTTCTGTTGCCCAAAGTGCTTCTTCTCCGATTATGGGGATTCCTTGACACAATCCTCCATTATAAATTACTGCATTCCCTCGAACAAGCATAGATGGTTGTCCTCTTTCATATTCTAGTGGGTGACTGATTGTACTAACACTTATCGAACCATCTTTTTCCTCTAATTGATGTGTATGCCCTATTATGGTTTTACCAAACCCATAAATGAGATTGTTTAGATTTCCTCTAGTCCCTCTCGGTCCTTTATGTCCATGTGCTCCTGTTTGAACTCCCCAAAGACGATGATCACTTCCTAAACCTAAGAAAGAAACATTGGATGGGATAGGTCCTATTGATTCTAAGCAAGCTTTGAGAACATTTGGACGAGTGGTATCTGTTATTATATCTTCCCTCATAGATCTAAACTCTTGAATTGTGGTTGTTGAGATCTTCCCATAGTCCATTTTTTCCATTACTCTTTGGCAAAATCTTCCATTGAGCTTCGATTCACCCCCACGAAAATGTCTTCCCGAAGCAAGATATTTAAATACAAAATCATCATGATTTCCATGGGTCAAGGTTAATTTTGCTGGAGCAATTCTTTCTGCAACATATTTCACTACATCATATCCTATTTTAGATTCATCTTGTAGTCTTGTTAGACCTATGTTGTCTAAATCCATTGAGCGAAGAGCATTATCCCATTCATGGTGAACAATAGTAACAAAGTCTATAACATCTCCCGTAATTACCTCTTTCACACCTAGGAGATTTGCCATTTCAATAGTAGCTTCTAGTGATTTTTGGTGGTGAAAAGGTATATGGAAATCTCCTACAACCAATGCAATAGCATCTGCTTTTTGAGGGTCTCTATCTGGAACATATTTTATCCCCAAGTCAAACAAGGTTCCCTTAGAATTTGCTTTTGCTAATCTTGCTAAATATGTTTTATCGTCTATAATATCTATAACTGCACAACCCAAAGTATGGTCTCTAAATGCTCTGTCCCCTCGATCGTTAGATCCATTATAATTTGGAAATGTACAACAACCTGTAGATAATATCAGTCTTGGACTTTTCTCGCCTAAATTTTTTGGGGATGGGACTAATCTTTGTTTTGTAGCTGGAAAAACTACACTTTTTCTTAGGTGTCTTGGTAGGTCTCTTGAAGAAGCCATAGGATCCCTATTTTGTGACGGATGCGGTCTGGTGAATAGACATATTTTATCATTTAATGAAAGATCTGAAAATACCCTGTATTCATTACTTGGAATATCTCCAAAAAAGTTCTGTGTAGGCATTTCCCTATCTGAATCTGGATGTTCTTCTATGTAACTTTCCCAAGAATTTCTCCTTGATTTTTCATTCCTTCTTTGGATGGACAATCTATCTCTGACCTTTGGGTTCATGTATACATCATTTCTGCTATGGAAGAATGGATCGGGTTCTATTTCTGTAACATAAGAACCTTGAGCAGCTAATAACATTAGTTCTCCGTTGCTATCCTCGCTATATCTTTCTAGATTTTTTATTAGCGGGATACATGGAGCTCCAAGACGACTATCTCGCCCATATTTTTTTGCGGATGCTGGAGACTGACAACCTTGGATAGCTGAAGCGATTACTCTAAATGGAAACTCTTTTTTTAATCTCTTTGACATAAGTTGAAGGGTGCTTCAGGGTTTATAAGGAATGTTGTTCTCCAAAACTATCTTTTCAAGATAAACATTCATACAGAAAAAATAAAACTATCTATTCTGATTAGCCAAAACTTTTAAACCCTCTTTGTTTTTTTGATTAATGGCGACATATTCACATTCTAAAATTTCAACATTTGAAAAATGTCCCTATCAATATAAATTAAAATATGTTGATAAAATTGAACCAGATATTCCTCAGGGGATTGAGGCATTCATGGGGGGAATTGTTCATCAAGTTTTAGAAGAGTTACATAAAAAAGCTAGGATTGGTATTGAAATAAATAAGGGTTCTTTATTTGGTTTATATAATTCTTTATGGAATGAACAATATAGTCCTGAGATTCTCATTGTTCGGAAAAATTTAACTGCAGAAGATTATCGGAAGATGGGCATGAGATTCGTGAGAGATTATTATGATAAATTTCATCCATTCAATCAGTTGGATATTATTGGTTTGGAAACTGAAGACAAGATGACTTTGAAAGATGGGAGTGAATGGCATATTAGAATTGACAAACTTTGTTGTGATAAAGAAGGAAATTATTATGTTTGTGACTACAAGACAAATGGCAGAATGAAGGAGAAAAGGGAAGCTGATGAGGACAGGCAGTTGGCGATGTATTCTATTTGGGTAAAGGAAAAGTTTCAGAATGCTAAATCTGTTAGGTTGGTTTGGCATATGTTGGCTTTCAATGAGGAGGTAATGTCCGAAAGAACAGATGAGCAACTTGAAAAGTTGCATGAGGATATTGTACAGACGATTGGAAGAATAAAAAAAGCAGAGGAAAAGGGAGAATTTCCTCCGATGGTTTCTAAATTGTGTGAATGGTGTCTGTATCAGAATATTTGCCCTGAGTATCGGAAGGCAAAGAGTAGTTGGGAAACTCAGACTAAACTTTAGTGTTGTATCTCTTTGGGAGTAACAAATAGAAAGGTTTAAAAGGCTAGATGATGTTCAGAGGATATGGAAAATCTTGAAGGCCGAATCAAAATAAGCGAGAGGGATATAACTTCTTATAGTACTGCTTGCTTAAGAGCATTGGAAGTAATAGATCATGAAGATCCAAAACGGATGATTTGTTTACTTAGGGGAGGTTATCCTCCGTCAAGAGTTCTGTATGCTTTATCTGGGGAATACCTAGGAAAATCATTAGATAGTTTTCCTATACCTACATCAGATTTTTTAAAAAATAAAAAAAGTCTTGTCTATTCTTTAACAGATAATTCTATAAATTTTGCAAAAAATTCTCAAAATCATGGAAAAATATTTAGTGTAGATACTGCAATTTCAGGAAGTTCTAGTAGACAATTTATGAACGAATTTACAAATAATTTTCAAAATTTAGCATCTTGCAAAAGAGATGTTTCGGAGGATGTTGTTATTGATTATACTTTGGTGAGGTTTTGGCACGATTCTGAGGATAGATATTCAAGAACTAAACGAAAACCGTCCTTATCCGAACATAGACAAAGGTCTGATTCTGGATCCGGGAAGGAATTTGTTTTGAAATTCCATGTTTATGATTTCGGTGTTAGAAATTTAATTTCAGAAGATAAACCGGTTCTTTTGGGGATGGATTATCCTATCGAATTTAAAAAGGAAGATAATGGGGGAATTCATGGAAAAAAATCAGAATATATTGAAAAGGTTCTTAAAACAGATCCAATTACAATGGTCCAGGATGGAGGAGAGATAACCTATCAACCTCATGGTGAACAAACTACTGCAGATCTTTTTGTAGATCTCATAGTTCAAAGATCTAGAGAACAAGTTAGCTTTTTTAGAGAACTATTTTCTAGTAAACCTTCAAGAGATCGTGAAGGTAACATAAATATGGATCCAAATAATCCCTATAGGGTTAATTTAAAAGTCTTACAGCATCCGCCATATCTGGTAGATTTTTGTGGACAATTAGTTAGAAAAACAATTCCTAGGTGTAAATAATTTTCTAGAATATATTTACAATGGCGGGAAATATAATTCCATATCGGGTAGATTTCTTTCAACTCCTGCATGAGTCCAAACACATTGTAAAAAAACATTTACATAGTCATTCAACCTACCATTTTCAAGTTCAAAATCTGAAGAATCTTCTAAACTTAGAGGTTTAGCCCCGAAGGTTCCTATTCCAATAGCACGATTCATTCCGTTAGGCGAAGAGACTATTCCGGCTATAGGTATTATTTTTTCCTTTTGTTCTTTGTATATTATCCCCGTAAGATCCTTTGTATTAGGCAAAAATAATATTCCTTTTTCAACTAACTTATGCATAAAATATGGTGAAAGGTTCGTAAAACATGCAGGATTTCCAGAACGAATTTCGATGACTGAAGAATAAGAATCATTTACTCGGATATATTGTTGAACCAAATCTTTTAATGGTTCGTGTAAACTTATTGGTCCATTTATTAAAACCCTTTTTTCATTTTCTTCTTTTTCTCCTTTCCATTCTTCACCCGCATAAGTCCAGTTGTGATTATCTACATTTGTTGTAGTAAGAAGATGATATGCTCTTTCATGATTTGGATTTCTTATCTTAAGCATTAGATTACGGAGTTAATATGTCTATTTAAGGATTTATGTTATAGAATTCTAGCAAGGCATAAGATAAATTTATAAACTACTTTCCTTATCTAATCTTATGAGAATTCCTGGGATAATCGGGGGCCTTGGGCCTGAAACAACTGCAAGAGTTTACTTAGCTTTGGCTATGCAGAGTTCTTCCAAGGATTATCCGTGGGATTTTAATTTCTAATGTTGGTTTTCCTAAGGAGTTGGAAGAAAGAATTGGTGTCAATGGCGAAGAGGTTACTTTAATCCTCCCATACATTAAGAAATCAATCAGACAATTAGAAAATGCGGGTGCAGACTTTATTGTTTTACCTTGCAACACATTACATTTGTTGAAGAACGAGATAAAGGAAATTATTAATCTTCCCTTCTTGGACATGGTTGAAGAAGTTTCTAAAGAAATAAAGAATAAGTATAAGAGAATTGGAATTCTTTGTACTTTCAAGACAAGAAAAGACAAGCTTTATGATAACTTCTTCAAGAATGTGGAGATTGTTTATCCTAGTGAAGAACAACAAGAGAAAGTTTCAAAGATAATTGTCGGAATAATAAGGAAGACTACTAGTGAAGAAGATAAATTCTTCTTAGAAAAGATTATTGATGAAATGATCTCAAATGGCTGTGAAAAAGTTTTGTTGGCTTGTACAGATTTGGCTAATTTGATTGGTGAAAATAAAGATACATTAGATAGTGTGGATGTTTTAATTGAGAGAGTTAAAAGAGAACTTTAGCTCCTATTAAGAAAGAGTTGGAAGTTTCAAATATAGCAAAATTGCTCCGCTTAATGCTCCCGCAATTTTGTAGGAAAATTTAGTAATGCTATATCCTTCTTTCGTTTCTTTTTGCTTAGGTTTCATGTAATCAAAATTTTATAAAAGATTTATACTTAAAGCACAAAACTAGAAAAAGTTTTTTACACATTTCTAAACTTTTAGAAATTTTTTTGAGTGACAGATAAACTGAAAAAATTTCGTACTAATTATAGAAATCATAGGATAGGCAAATTTCATATAAAAAATCTTTAAAATAATTATTTTCTTTCATTTATCTCTTCCTTCAAATCTTCTAAGAACTTATCAAGTTTAATACCAAACCTTGGCTTTTCTTCTCCTCTTTTTTTTACCGCTAAAGTTCCTTTTTCCTCTTCTTTATCTCCAATAGTTACTATGTATGGAATTTTCATCATCGAGGCATTTCTTACTTTATCTCCCATGGTGGAAGAACCGAAATCCCCTTCTGCTCGAATTCCCTCTGCTTTTAGTTTATCAAGAACTTTCTGAGCTGCTTTTTCATTTCTATCTGTGAAACTCAAGACTTTTACTTGAACTGGGGAGAGCCAGGTTGGAAAACTTCCGCTGAGATGTTCTATAAGTATTCCTATAAATCTTTCCAAGGAACCATAAATCACTCTGTGTAACATAATAGGTCTTTTCATTTTTCCGTCTTTGTCTATGTACTCCAATTCAAATCTTTCTGGTAATGCAAAATCTAGCTGTATTGTAGATAATTGCCAAGTCCTCTTTAAGGAATCTTTAACATGGAAATCTATTTTTGGACCATAAAATGCTCCATCTCCCTCATTAACTTTGTATTTAATCTTTAATTTTTTCAAAACTCTTTCTAATATGGATTCTGCCATGTCCCAAACATCATCTGAACCAATTCTTTTTTCGGGTCTAGTTGATAGTTCTACATGATCGAATGATAGACCAACTTTGTTGTAAAACAAATTTATTAATTCTATCAGGGAAGTTATTTCATCTTCTACTTGTTTTTCATTTGCACAAAAAATATGTGCATCATCTTGAGTGAATTGAATAACTCTAAATAAACCTGCTAGAACTCCTGAAAGTTCAGTTCTATGAACTACTCCTAATTCTCCTACTCTCATCGGTAGGTCTTTGTAACTCTTTGGAGAATTTTTATAAACGAGCATTCCTCCAGGGCAATTCATAGGCTTTACTAGGAATGGTCTTCCTTCATAATCTGTTACAAAATTATTTTCTTTGTATTTATCCCAATGTCCAGAAACTTTCCAAAGTTTTGCATCCATAATTTGAGGAGTTTTTATTTCCTGATAATTGTTTCTTATGTGCTCTTCTCTCCAAAATTTTATTAATTCATTATAAATTGTTAAACCCTTACTATGCCAAAATACCATCCCTGGAGCAACTTCATTAAATGAGAATAAGTCTTGTTTCTTTCCGATTATTCTATGGTCGTTATCCTCTAACTTGCTTGTGTCTAATTTGGATTTTGAAATGCTTGCTAAAAGTTTCTTAGGATCACAAACTTCTTCATTATCTATCTTTTTTACAGGTTTTCCCCCTTTTTCAACAACATCAATCTCTAGACCAAAACTTCTACTCAATTCTGCTAGGGGATGTCCCTTACATTTCAATTCAAACTCTTTGTAATAGCCGAATGGAGCTCTGAAAACTTCAACTTTCTTTTTCTTCAACAATTCTTCTGTTCCCTGCAAAACATCTTGTGCAAAAGCTGGATTTGACAAATCAGAAGAAAGATGAGCATATGGGTAAATCACAATTTTCTCTGCCTTTACCTTGTCTTTTAAATCTAAAACATTTTCAACCAAAGAATCAATTGCCTTCTTCAAATCGCCTTCGTCTTTTTTTTCTACAGCTACAAAAATTCCAAGAGGGTCTTTGACTTCAATTTCCTTTTTTCTTTCTTCCGAAAGTTCTTCAGGTTCTTTTATTGCTTTTTTTGTTGGCTTGAACTTTAGATAGTCACAATGTAATGAAAGTATTTTCATATTTGTTTCTAGAAAATCAGGTTTTTAAGTTTGTGGATTTGTCTTTGGTTATTATGTAACTTACTAGGAGTAACAAATAGAAAGACTTTTAAACTCTTATTTGTTTAATATATCACTAAAAAGGAGTATCAAAATGGTAAAATCTAGAAGAATAAAAAATACAATTGCAGGATGTTTAGCTGCAGCTAGTTTTGTGCCTTATCTATTCGCAATTCCGTTCCAGAGAGAGAATTCTCCAATAGTTGAAGAATATAGTCTTCTAGATAAAATTGTTTCGGAGAGAATCGTAGGTCTTTCTGAACAAAAAGATCTTGGAGGAGATATCTCCCAATATTTAGTCCATGCAAGATATATTTCACCTCATGAGGGGACGAGGGAATGGGTTTATGATGACAAAACAGGAAAGAGGTTAATTCCTGGTCAGATTGCAAGGGGTAACAGAACTATTGGTGTAGGACATAATTTAGAAAGACAAGATTCTCGAGAAATATTTTCTAAGGTATTGCCTGAAGTGGATTATGACGGAGTGTACTCTGGAAGGGTAAATCTCAGTCAAGAACAAATGAATAGGTTATTTGCTAATGATTTGGGAGAACATGTAGAAAGAACAAAGAATTTATTTCCTGAATTTGATAGTTATCCTTCATATTTACAATCAGCATTAGTTGATGGAGTTTATAGGGGTTGTTTATCTGGGAGTCCTAGGACACAGAAATTGATTAGAGATGGAGAATTCCAGAAGGCTGCGAGAGAATATTTGAATCATCAGGAGTACTTAAATGCGAGAAAACTTGGAAGAAGGGGAATAGAACAAAGAATGGAAAAGAATAGTCATGCTTTTGAAAGGTATTCAAGAGAAAGTTCTTGATTTAGTTAACTTTAAAAGAGAATAATCATTTAATAATCCATAGCGGGGTGGAGCAGTCTGGCTAGCTCGTCAGGCCCATATTGAAAATGGGATTTTTCAATCCCTACAAAATCCGAGAAAAGAAGGATTTCATAGGTAACCTGGAGGTCGCGTGGTTCAAATCCCGCCCCCGCTATTTATTAATTTAAGTTTGAAAGATATAGAGATATAACTATTTTCTTTTTTAGAAATCCTTAAATACTTTTAATTGAGAAGAAATCTACAGCCCTTTAGGCTGTAGTCCTCCCAAAACAAAA
>CAZJUG010000018.1:0-19924 GCA_964549155.1 Candidatus Woesearchaeota archaeon | reverse complement strand
AGATTATATGGATGAGTAAATCTTGTGCTTATAATCAAAATCCTTCGGAAAGTTTAGCTAGAGAGCTTAGCCGAAGAAGATATTCTCCTAGAACGATTTCTACATACATTGGTTGTGTTGAGAGATTTTTGAGATGGTGTAAGAAACCCGTCAACTGCATTACCAAAAAAGATGTTCGCGAGTTTCTAGAAATGAAAGATGAGAAGGGTCAAGCAGGGAACAGCCTAAATGTTCATTTGATGGCTATAAAATTTTATTTTGAAGAAATTTTGGGCAGAAAAATGTGGGTTGACATAAAGTATTCTAAAGTTCCTAAGAAAATTCAAAGATATTTGACTAAAGAAGAAATTGAAAGACTCATAAAGTCTGTGAAAAATCCTAAGCATCGGCTAATGGTTGCTCTACTTTATTCTGCAGGACTTAGAGTTTCTGAAATGATTCATTTGAGAATTGAAGACTTGAAAATTCCTGAAAGATATGGTTTTGTTCGAAATGGAAAGGGTGGAAAAGACAGAATCTTTGTGATTGCTGATAGAATTGAAATTGCTCTTTCTGCAATTTGTGAAGGAAGAGATCCTAAAGAATATGTTTTTATTTCTAATAGAGGAAGGGAGTATAGTGTAGTTTCAGTCCAGAAGATTGTTCGCAATGCTGCTCGAAATGCAGGAATTGAAGATTATAAGGAAGTCCACCCACACACCTTGAGGCATTCTTTTGCCACACACCTAATTGAGAACAATTATTCTATAACTGATGTTCAGGCCTCACTCGGACATAAGTCTCCTGAAACATCAATGATTTACACACATTCTAGTGGAAGATTAATAGGGATAAGAAGTCCTCTTGACCCATATAACCAACAGCTTTAAAAAGGAACTTTTTATCTTGTTCTTGTAGATATTAATCTAATTAGGTTAGATTAAGAATTTTGGAGTTGCACACTCGTTTGGTTGAGACGAATGCAACATAGAACAAAAGGACTGCTATCCTTGAGTTCAAAATAAAAAACAAATAGAAAATGCCTAGAATAAATAGACCCAGATATGGAAGTATGAGGTTTTGGCCTAGAAAGAGAAGTGTCAGAATCCTGCCTGATGTAAATTGGGAAGCGATAAAAACTGAAGAGAAAGGACCAAAGGGATTTATTGGTTATAAGGTTGGAATGATTTCTGTTTTGGTGAAGGATGATACTCCAGATTCAATGACAAAGGGAAAGAAAATAACACTCCCTGCGACAGTAATTGAATGCCCTGAATTAAAGATATTTTCTATCAGAGCATATAAAGACAATCAGTCAATTGGAGAGGTTGTTGTTTCTTCAGATAAAGAGCTTAAAAGAATCGTTAAGGTTCCTAAACAAATTAAAAACATCTCTGAATTGAAAGAAGGGTTTGAAGATTTGAGAATAATTGTTTATTCAGACCTAAAAAATAAATTTTTTAAGAAAACTCCAGATATGATAGAACTTGGACTTAGTGGTTCCAAAGAAGAAAAATTAGAGTTTGTTAAGAGTAAGATAGGAAAAGGAATAAAATTCTCAGAAATATTCTCAGATAAACTATTGGATGTGAGGGGTGTAACTAAAGGAAAAGGTTTGCAAGGTCCAGTTAAAAGATTTGGAATTTCACTTAAACAACATAAATCCGAAAAGGGAGTTAGAAGACCGGGAAGCTTGGGTCCATGGCATCCTGCAAGAGTTAATTTTAGGGTCCCCATATCAGGTCAAACAGGATTCCACACGAGGATTACATATAACAGCATTATATTAGGTAAAGAGAGTGTTAGTGAAAATAAACCTGGAAGAAAAATAGAATTTCATAAGTATGGTAAACTGAGTGGAGATTATATTCTCCTTGCTGGTTCTCTTCAAGGTCCAAGTAAAAGACAACTTATTTTGACAAAACCTTTAAGAGCTCCTAAAAGTAAATTAAAAAAGAAATATGAATTGTTGGAGATTAGATGAAAGCACAAATATTAAATAAATCTGGGAAAGAAACAAAGAGTATTGATTTGCCAAAGAATTTTTCTACAGAAATAAGAAAGGATATTGTTCAAAAAATATTTGAGGCTCAAAAAAGGGAACAATCCTATGGAACTTTGATTGGTTCAGGTGCTGGATATTCTGCTTCAGGTATTTCTAAAAAAGCGAGGCATAAATGGAAGGGAACATATGGAAAGGGAATTTCTAGAATTCCTAGAAAGATTATGTCCAGACATGGCTCTTCATTTAATTGGGTTGGAGCAACTGCAACAAATACAAGGGGTGGAAGAACTGCACATCCTCCAAGATCTGAGAAGAATCAGTTTAGAAAAATAAATAAAAAAGAGTTACTTCTTGCAATAAACTCTTGTTTTAGTGCTAGTATCGATAAAAAAATTTTGAAGACTAATTATGGAATAGATATATCAAAGGTTCCACTAGTTGTGAATAAAGAAGTTTTAGAGATGAAGACAAAAGAGTTCATTGAATTTCTAAAATTATTATTCGGAAAAGATTATGAAAAAACACTTAAGAGAAAAATTAGAAGAAGTGGAAAAGGTAAACTTCGAGGGAGAAAATATAGGTCAAGTTTGGGAATATTGTTTGTTTTAGGTAAGAATGAGAAGATGAATAGAAAAGGAGTGGATGTTGTTAAAGTAGATGATATTTCAATCTCTGATATTTCAATAAATGGATTACCTGGAAGAGTCATAGCATATAGTGAAGAATCAATAAAGGAGATAGGAGAAAAATGGAAAAAATAATTTTAGAAAAAGTAATATCTAGTGAAAAAGTAGTAAGACTTCTTGAGAAGGAGAATCTTTTATGCTTTCAAACAGATAGAAAGGTTAAAAAGGAAGAAATAAAAAAGGAAGTTGAAGAGCTATTTGATGTTAAAGTTGAAAGTGTAAAAACTATAACGAGGGCAAATAAGAAAAGAGTTTATGTTAAATTAAAACCAGAATTTGTTGCGGTAGATGTTGCGACAAAGATAGGAATGTTATAAGATGGGTAAAAGAATAATCTCACAGGCAAGAGGACACGGAAGTTCTACTTATAGAGTTAGGAGAAAGGCATTTTCAGTTGAACCTAAATATCCAAACCACATAGGAGAAGAAATGACTATAATAAAATTATTTAGTTCTGCAGGACATTCTGTTCCTATAATAAAGATAAGGGATAACTCTGGGAGAATATTTTACAATTTAGCAGCGAAAAATGTTTTTGAGGGACAAAAAATTTCCATTGGAGGAGAATCCTTTGGCGACATATCCTCCTTGAGTGATATAGTTGTAGGGACCAAAATATTCAATATAGAAAATTCCTTTCAAGATGGTGGAAAGTTTGCAAGAACTGGAGGAAATTTTGCAGTTGTATTAGGAAAACAAGGAGATCTTATAAAAATAATGATGCCTTCAAAGAAGGAAAAACTTCTTGATGGAAGATGTAGAGCTACGATTGGAGAAGCTGCAGGTCAAGGAAGATTAGAAAAACCAATTCTTAAGGCTGGAAAACAATATTATATTAAAAAGGCTAAATCAAAGTTGTGGCCTCGAACTAGTACAGTAAAGATGAATGCAATAGACCATCCATTCGGTTCTGGAAGAGGAAAGAGAATAAAGAGCAAGATTATACAGAGATTTGCATCTCCTGGACAGAAAGTAGGATTATTGAGACCTATAAGAACGGGGAGGAAGAACAAATGAGTGAAGAAACAAGTTTCGCAGTAAAGAAAAAGAAATTTAGAGGAATGGAAGCAGAAGAATTGAAAAAGCTTTCGATTGGAGAATTTGCAAAACTTATTTGTGCTAATGAAAGAAGAAACTTAGTGAGGAATACCAAAATAACTGAGGAGTTTATTAAGAAAGCAGAGAAAAAAATTTCAAAGAATAAAGTGCCTAAAACACATGCTAGAGAAATGGTAATCATTCCAAAATTTATTGATTGGACAATCGGAATCCATAATGGAAAGGAATTTGTACCTATAAAGATAAGTTTGGAAATGGTGGGGCATAGATTAGGAGAATTTGCAGCTACAAGAAGAATAGTTAAACATGGGGCAGCAGGAGTAGGAGCGACTAAGGGAACATCCTCTCTTTCGGTGAAATAATATGGAAAAACAATCTCAGAAAAATAAAAAAGAAAAAATGGAAAATGTAAATGAAGAAATAGTGAAAGAAGGTCTTGATAAAAAAGAAACCGAAAAGACAGAGGAAATAAAGGAAGTCAAGAAGAAGGAAACTAAAAAAGTTGAACAGAAGGATAAAGCGATTGCTAATGGATTCTCCATGAGAATAAGTCCAAAAAATTCCAAGTATATTTGTAAAGCAATAAGAGGAAAAGGAATAGATGAGGCTGTTAAGTTCTTAGAACAAGTAGTTCTTAAGAAGAAAGCCGTTCCTATGAATGGTGCAGAGATTCCACACCGAAAGGGAAAGGGAATGATGTCTGGGAGATACCCTGTAAATGCTGCAATTGAAATTATGCATCTACTTAAACAGTTAAAAGCAAATGCACAGGTAAGTGGAATAGAAATGCCAATAATAACTCTAGCAATTGCAAATAAGGCACAGCTCCCCCACAAAAAAGAAGGAAGGAGAGGAAAGAGAGCTCATGTATATATTGAAGCTAAAGAAAAAACTAAACTAAAGATGGAGAAAGATTAATATGGAAGAAAGAAAATTTGTCAATTTGAGAAAAGGAGAATTGGGAGTGAAGGATTTTATTAAGAGAGAGTTTGGAAAGGGAAGAATTTCTAATGTTAAAATTGATTATACTCCTGTTGGAGAAAGGATTACGATATATACACATAAACCGGGGATTATCATAGGTAAGAAAGGAGAATCTATAGAAAGATTGACTCATGTCTTGAAGAAGAAATTTAAAATGGAAAATCCTCACATAGATATCGGAGAGATAACTAATCCAGATTTGGATGCTCAACTTGTTGCGGATGAAATTGCATTATCCCTAGAAAGATTTGGTTCTCTTAGGTTTAAATCTATTGCTTATAAAATGATTACAAAGATAAAGTCTGCAGGAGCATTGGGTGGAGAAATTGTATTGTCTGGAAGATTACCAAGTGAGAGAGCGAAGACTTGGAGATTTAAATTCGGTCATCTAAAAAAGACTGGAGATCAAAGACATTTGGTAGATAAAGCGAAAAGTACTGGTTGCGATAAAATGGGAGTTATCGGGGTGGAAGTAAGTGTATTAAAACAAAATAAACTGCTTAATGAAGATATCGCTATAACCGATGAACTTATAAGCAAAATGAAACTTAACGAACAGACCCTTGTAGAAGAAAAGAAAATTAAAACTAAAAAGAAAGTAAAAAATGGAAAATAAAATTAAGGAATTAAAAATAAGGATTCTAAAAGAATCTTTGAAAAGGAAAGCTATAAGAAAGGAAGTTGCTAGAACACTAACTAAACAAAATGCGGGAGAGATTAAAAAATAATGACTATATGCCCTAATTGCGGTTTGCCTTCAGAGGCCTGTGTCTGTCAGGAAATAGCCAAAAAACAACAAGATATTGTCATCCGAACCGAAAAAAGAAGGTTTGGGAAGATAATAACAATTGTTGCGGGATTGGATGGTGTGGACATTAAGGAAATGGGGAAAAAACTGAAAGCAAAATTAGCTTGTGGGGGCACAATAAAAAACAACGAAATCGAACTCCAAGGAGATCATAGGGGCAAGGTTAAAAAAGCCCTCTTGGGGGAAGGTTTTGATGAAAATCAAATAAGAGACTAAAATGAAAAATAAACAAACAAAAAAAGCTGAAAAGAATGTTAGAGAAAGAACTAAGAAAAGGAGTGTTCTACCTCGGGGGAGATCTTTTGAAGGAGAAGTAATTAGGGTATTCAGTGATCGAGTTGTAATTCGATTTGAAAGACTTTTGTATTTAAGAAAATATGAGAGATATGAAAAAAGAAGAACAAAGCTTCAAGCAAGAATTCCATTAGAAATGCAAGGAAAGCTAAATGTTGGGGATTACATAATGATAGAAGAATGTAGACCTTTAAGCAAATCAGTACATTTTATTGTAACTAAAAAAATAAGGAGTTTAAAAAATGAAAGCGATATCAGCAAGAGCAACTAGAGGACTTAATATAGGAAGTGTATTAGAGGCATGTGATAATAGTGGAGCAAGGATAGTTAGAATTGTATCAGTTATTAGAGCCCATACCAGAAAGGGAAAACAAACACCTGCTAGAATTGCAGATCTTGTGAGAGTTTCTGTAAGGAAGGGAGACCCAAAAATGAAAGGAGAGGTATTTGAAGCAGTGATAGTCAGACAGAAAAAACCTTGGAGAAGACTAACTGGAGAGAGAATTTGTTTTACAGATAATGCAGTTGTGTTATTAAAGGACGATAAAGGAAATCCTAAAGGAACTCAGGTAAAAGGACCTGTAGCGAGAGAAATTCAGGAAAGATGGAAGGAGGTATCCAAGCTTGCTTCAGCAGTTTATTAAAATGAAACAAAAATTCTCTACCAGCTGGAACTCAAGTAAACAACCTAGAAAGCAGAGGAAATATTTACATAATATTCCTCTCCATCTAAGACAAAAACTAATGTGCTCAGCATTAGATAAAATCTTAAGAAAAAAATATGGAAGAAGGAGCTTAGAAGTAAGAAAGAATGATGAAGTCAAGGTAATGAGGGGAAAGTTTAAGAAGAAAGTCGGAAAAGTATCTGAAGTAAATAGGAAAAAACTGAAAGTTCAGATTGAGGGAATGACTATCACTAAGAAAGATGGAAATAAGGTAAAAGTTTTATTCCACCCATCTAATTTAAAAATAATCAAGATTGATGACAACGACAAAAAAAGAATTAAAATTAAACAGGAGATAAAAAATGCACAAGAAAATAAGTGAAATGCCTAAGGAATGGCCATTGCCAAGAAAAGGAAGAAAGTATATAGCGATAGCTAGTCATAATCCAAAAACTGGAATTCCAATTGTTTTTGCATTGAGAGACATATTGAAGATTGCAAGGACTAGAAGAGAAGTTAGAAAAATTTGTTTGGAAGGAAAAGTTATTGTTAACGGAAAGTCTAGAAAAGATATTGCATTCCCAATACAACTAAAAGATGTTCTTCAACTAAAAGATTCAGGGAAGAATTATGTTCTAATGCTTAAAAATAACAAACTTGAGCTGAAAGAAATTTCTCAGAAAGATTCCAACAGAAAGATAGTGAAGATTAGGGGGAAAGTTCTTTTATCCAAGGATAAGATTCAAGTAAATCTCCAAGATGGAAACAATTTTTTATTTAATAAGGAATTCTCCTGTGGAGATAGTGCAGTTTTAGATTTGAAGGAAAATAAGATTAGTAGTATTATACCCTTAAAGAAAGGATCTTCAGTAGAGGTAATCGGTGGAAAACATATTGGTTTGAAGGGAAAAGTAATCAATGAGGTAAAAGAGGGAGAAAAAATAGTATTTGAACTAAAGTTGGAGGAAAAAGGGAATGTCCTTTTGGGTAAGAGATTCCTTTTAGCAATAGAATGAAAGAAAATATAATGAGAACCATAAAGATAGAAAGATTAGTTTTAAATGTTGGAGGAGTAGAAGAAAAACTAAAGAAAGGAGAAATATTGCTTGCAAAATTATCTGGAAAGAAACCTTGCAAGGTTAAGGCAAAAAAAAGAATTCCTACCTGGGGAGTTAGACCGGGATTAGAAGTAGGAGTTAAGGTAACTCTGAGAGGCGAAAAAGTGAATGATATGATAAGGAAATTGTTAGAAGGTATTGGAAATGTGTTAAAGGATAGGCAATTTCAGAAAAATTTTGTTTCTTTCGGAATAAAAGAATATATTGAAATGCCTGGAGTCGAATATATTCGAGAAGTTGGAATAATGGGATTTGAAGCCACTATCGTTTTTACTCGAACTGGAAAGAGAGTCGGTTTGAAAAAAGTAAAAAGAGGAAAGGTTCGAAGACAAGATGTTTCCGCAGAGGAGATCATGCAAATAATGGAAGAGAAATTCAAAACTAAAATATTAAGGAGGAAAAAATGAGTGCTAGCGACTGGAGAAAAGTTACAAAACAGCTAAGAAACAAACCAGCTATTTTGAAAAAGTTCTTAAAGCATAACAAGCCAAAAGAAAGAAAGTTTGGAATAGCTTGTAAGAAATGCGAGCAGTGTGGAAGACAAGGAGCACATGTAGGACAATACGGACTACATCTGTGTAGACAATGCTTTAGAGAACTTGCCCCTCAGCTAGGATTCAAAAAATATAGTTAAAATGGCACAAGATATAATATCAGATGCATTGAATAATATAATGAATGTAAAAAGACTAGAAAAAAGAGAAGTTAGAATAAAAAGGATTTCAAAAGTATTAGTAAATTTACTTGAGATGATGAAAAAGGATGGGTATATTGATTTTGAAATCGTTGGAGATGTAAAGAAGGAAGCGATTGTTCAAATAATAAAACTTAATGAATGTCGTGCGATAAAACCAAGATATAGTGTTGGAGTTTCTGAGTTAGATAAATATATTCGAAGATTCCTTCCATCCAGAAATTTTGGTAATTTGATAATATCTAGTAACGAAGGTTTAATCAAACAAAAGGAAGTTTATGAAAAAAATATTGGAGGATGCCTTTTGGCCTACTATTACTAATGATGAAAGGAATTAATCGAGAGGTAGAAATACCTGAAGGAGTTGAAGTGAATTTAGAAAATGGGAAAGTAGTAGTAAAAAAAGGAGATAAAAAAGTAGAGAAGAGAATACCATTCTCTAATAAGATAAATATAAAGAAAGAAGGAAACAAAGTTGTTATAGGTTGTAAAAAACCTACTAGAAGAGAAAGTGCATTAGCAGGAACGATTGAAGCACATATAAGAAATGCAGTGAGTGGAATCGGAGAACAATATGTATACAAACTAGAAATCTGTAATGTTCATTTTCCTATGAATGTAAAAGCAGATGGTAAAAAATTAATAATAAAAAACTTTTTGGGAGAAAAAGTTGATAGAATCGCAAAGATACTGGAGGGAGTTGAATTAAGTGTAAAGGGAAACATGGTTGAATTGAAATCTTCAGATAAGGATTTAGTTGGACAAAGTGCAGCAAATATAGAAAGTGCAACAAAGGTACGGAACAGGGACAGAAGAGTATTCCAAGATGGTATTTATTTAATAGAAAAAGGAGGAAAGACTTTATAAAATGGTAGGAAAAAGAAAGAAACCAATATTCTTGAGACCTGGATGGTATAGACTATGTAGGGTTGGGAAAAAGCTGAAAAGAAAACAAGTTTGGAGGCATGCAAAGGGAGGAGATAGTAAGATTAGATTGAAGGAAAGAGGATATGCTGCAAGGCCAACTATTGGATGGGGATCTAGTAAGGAAATAAGAAACAAGATTGCAGGATTTGATTTTGTAAGAATTGAAAATCTTTCCCAACTTGAAAATGTTGAAAAAAATAAGGCAATAATCATAGCATCTGTGGGAAAAAAGAAGAGAGAAGAAATCATAAAAAAAGCTGAAGAAAAAGGAATTAAGATATTAAATAAATATTACAAGAAAAATGGATCTAAAAAATAAGAAAAATCTTGCTGCGAAGGTTTTAGGAATAGGGAAGGACAGAGTTCATTTTAATCCTGAAAGTTTAAAACAAATAGCCGAAGCTATAACTCGTCAAGACATTCTAGATTTGTTAGAAAGTGGAGTAATTACAATTAAAGAAGTTAGGGGAAGAAAAAAAGTTGTTCGGAGAAAACATAGAAGAGGTATGGGGAAAGTTAAAAAAAGAGTAAATAAAAGTAAGAAAGATTATGTCATCTTAACTAGAAAGTTGAGATCTCACATAAATGTTATGAAAAGAAGAGGTCAGATTGATAAGGCAAGATACTCTAAGATTAGGAAGGAAATTAAAGCCAGCAAGTTTAAAAGCAAACGTCATTTAGTTGAGGGAGAGATAAAACAATGAGCTTGAGAACAATATTGAGAAGGAGAAGAGAATGTAAGACTGATTACAAGTCTAGGATGGAAATGATAAAATCTAGTTTGCCGAGGATAGTTATAAGAAAAACTAATAAGCATATAATCCTCCAACTAGTTGAGACTGATGAATCAAGAGATAAGATTTTGGTGACTACGAATTCAAAAGAAATTTTGAAGTATGGTCTTAATGAAAATTTTATTGGAAGTCTTAAATCTATTCCTGCAGCCTACCTCAGTGGATTGATTATGGCAAAAAAAATAAAGAAAGGGAAATTTATTATTGATTGGGGAATGGCAATCACTCATCATGGAGGAAGAATTTCAGCAGTTGTAAAAGGTCTTTTAGATGGAGGTCTTGAAATAAAGGCTAATGAAAAAATATTTCCTTCTAAAGAAAGACTAGAAGGAGAGCATTTAAAAAAAGAAGTTAAGGACAATTTGATTAAAGTAAAAGAACAAATAATGAAAAATGGAAAATAAAGAACAACCAGTCTTAAGCCCCGAGGAGGCTGCAAAAGAAATGGAAGAGATAGTTGAAAAGAAAGAATCTGAAGAGGAAGCTAAGATAAAAGAAGAAGTTATTGAAAGAGAAGAAAGAAAGGATAGAGAAACTGTAGAAAAAGAACAAAGATTAGAAAGATGGGTTCCAAAAACTCAGTTAGGGAGAGATGTATTGAGTGGGAAGCTAAAATCTATAGATGAAGTATTAGATTCTGGAAGAAAGATAATGGAAGATGAAATTGTAGATTATCTAGTTAATGTTAGAACAGAACTTTTGAACATAGGACAAGCAAAAGGAAAATTCGGTGGTGGAAAAAGAAGAGGATGGAAGCAAACTCAAAAAAAGACTGAAGAAGGAAATAAGTTATCTTTTTCGGTTATGGCTGTTGTTGGAGATGAAGAAGGGCATGTAGGACTAGGGTTTGGCAGAGCATCCGAAACATTCCCATCTAAAGAAAAGGCAATAAGAAAGGCAAAGATGAATATTATGAATATAAAGAGAGGTTGTGCAAGTTATGATTGTTTGTGTAAGGAACCTCATAGTATTCCTTCAAAGGTAAAAGGTAAATGTGGTTCTTATGAAATTGTGTTGATGCCCGCACCTCAAGGAACAGGACTTGTTGTTGAGGATGAAATCAAGAAAATACTGAGATTGGCAGGAATAAAAGATGTATATGGAAAAAGCTTTGGAAAGTCTAGAACAACATTAAATGTTGGAAAGGCATGTATTGCTGCTTTCGAAAACTTAAACAGGATGGTGTTAAAATGATTGCAATTGTAAGAATTCATGGAAGAGTTGATGTAAGTCAAAAGATAAAGAAAACATTAGATAGATTGAGGATAAGAAGTAAACTTAATTGTGCTTTTATAGACGAAAAAGATACTATAAGAATGGGAATGGTAAATGCTGTTAAGGACTACATAATGTATGGAGAAGTTAGTGAAGAGTTTATGAACAAGGTTATAGAAGCTAGGGGAGAGTTGTTAGACAAGACTAAAAAATCAAAAAAGACCTTGGAGAATATAAAACCTTGGATTAGACTTCATCCCCCAAGAGGCGGTTTTAAGAAGAGTACAAAATTACAAGTCCCGAAGGGCATTATTGGTAAACATGTAGATATATCTAAAATAATGGAGAGAATGTTATGAAATTAAAGAAAAGAAAAATAAGATCCAGATTGAGGGGAGCAAAAACTTGCGGTTATGGATTTAGACAGCAACATAAAGGTCATGGAAATAAGGGCGGATTCGGAATGTCGGGGACTGGAAAAAGAGCAAGTCAGAAACAACAGAAGGCTTTAATGATGGCTAAGGCGGCAGGTTTTAAAACATATTTTGGAAGACAAGGAATGACTTCTGCTTCAACAATAAGAAAGAAAAGTTATCAATTAAATCTAGATGATATACAGAAAAACTTCAAAGAAACAAAGATTGATTTGAGAAGATATAAGATTCTTTCTAGAGGAAATGGTTTCAAGGCGGAAATAGTCGCTAAAGCTGCTTCTAAACTAGCAATAGAAAAGATGGAGAAAGCTGGTGGAAAGATTATAATCGAGAAGAAAGAAAAATAAATCTTAGTTAGATTGATTAAAACCAAATAGTTTATAAACCAAAATCTTCTGAGTAAATTATGGCTCTTGTGAACATATTAAAAAATTTGCCCGAGGTAAGAAAACCTGTTGAAAAGAAACTTGGTTTTAATGTTAAGCTCAAATGGACATTAATTATATTGGTCGGTTTTTTTATATTAGCGAATATATCTCTTTATGGTCTTGCAGAGTCAGCTCTTTCTAGATTTGAATATTTAGCAATCCTACTAGGAACTGACTTTGGTTCGATAATTTCTTTGGGAATTGGTCCCATCGTAATGGCTTCAATCATTTTACAGCTTTTATCTGGTGTTCAAATAATCAAGATAGATATGAAAAGTGAAGAGGGGAAAAGATTTTATTCTGGACTGAATAAACTTCTCGCATTTTTCTTTGTAATATTTGAGGCAATTATCTATGTTTTGATGAGAGGTCTTGAGGCTAAGCCTGGGATGGAAGGAATCGTAATTTTACAGCTTTGTATTGGAGGATTTTTAATAATTTTCATGGACGAAGTTGTACAGAAGTGGGGATTTGGTTCGGGAGTTTCTTTATTCATTGCGGCAGGAATTGGGTGGAGATTGTTTGCCCAGTTATTTCAATTTATAGGACCTCAAGGAGGAATTGAACTTAGTGGGAGAGTTCTTGTTTTATTCAAGAGTTTTATTGACGGAGATGCTACAGGGGCTGCACTAGCCTTATTTGCAATTTTGGTAACTTCGGTTTTGTTTTTGATTGTTGTTTGGGCCCAGTCATTGAAGGTAGAAATTCCATTAGCATTTGATAGAGTAAGAGGTTATGGGATAAAGTGGCCATTGCCTTTCTTTTATGCTGGAGTTATTCCAGTTATCTTGGTTTCTGCCCTTACTGCAAATATTCAGTTATTCGGAAGTTTATTACAGAACTCTTTCGGAAGAGCAACTATACTTGGTGGATTTACCAATGGGGTTCCTTATTCAGGGTTAGCATTTTGGTTACATTATACTCCTTGGTTACAATCGCTAGTAACTGGAAGTTTTTTATCAATATACTTTTGGCAAGGAATAACTCATGTTTTATTCTATGTTGTATTTTCAGTAATATTCTCTTTCTTCTGGGTAATGACAGCTAATATGGATGCAGCAAGCCAAGCGAAGAATATCATGGGATCTGGATTGAGTATCCCGGGATTTAGAAGAGATGAAAGAGTCTTAGAGACAATCCTAAAGAGATATGTTGGGCCATTAACGATAATGGGTGGTGCAGCTATAGGATTATTAGCTTCAGTTGCAGATTTAAGTGGGGCATTGGTTGGTGGGACTGCAATATTATTAGTCGTGATGATTTTATACCAGTTATATCAAAATATTGCTCAACAACATGCAGTTGATATGAATCCTGCTCTCGCAGGGTTTTTTAAAGGAATTTAAATGAATAGAAAACATAAAAAATGGTGATGTATCATCTAGTTCAATTGATGACTGAGTATCCGAAGAGCTCAATAATTATTTTTTCGCTGATTGTTTCTTTAATCTCAACAGTTGTAACAAAGTATACTACAGACCAGACAATGCTGAAGAGTATAAAAGATAGACAAAAAGAACTTCAAAAAGAACTTAAGGAAAAAAAGTATTCTCCAACGGATAAAAGATATATGGAACTGCAAAATGAGATTTTAGGACTGACTGGAAAAATGTTTAAAAGTAGTTTCAAACCGCTGTTTATAACTATGATTCCATTCTTATTACTTATCTATTTTTTAAGAAGTGTGTATGTCCCCCTAATGGGAAACTCTTGGTTGTGGTATTATATTATACCGAGCATATTGGTTGGAAGCTTATATAAGAAACTATTTAAGATTGTTTAGAAATAGATTTAAGATTGTGTTTCGCAGCTTTGATAAACTTATTATATGGTAAAATTCCTGACTCAGATATTACTCCTGTAATTACTCTCCCCTTTATTTTATCAAATGCTAAATTTTCTATAGAAATATTTTTATCTCTCTCGTCCCAGACTTCCTTTCCAGTTCTTTTTTCAAGGACTACCTTTCTTGCATATTTTAATGAAAAACCTACAGAATATGAAGGGATGTTGTAAACTGAAGCAATTTTAGTAAGTATGGATGTACCTATTTTATTATATAAAAATCTTCGAGTATATGCATCTGCACCGAATAAGAGTATGTCACATTTTTTTAAAAAATGTTCTGCAGAGAGATCTGGCATGACAACTACTTGAATCCCATGAGAGGCTAGTTCTTTTGCAGTCTTTCTCCCCTGAAGAAGAGGTTCTACTTCAGCTGTATAGACTGTAAATTTTTTACCTTTGTCTTTTGCATATTTGAGCAACTCAATTACTGAAGAAGAATGACAATGAGAAAAAATTTTCATATCATTTTTTATTAGATTGAGTCCTATTCGATTAATCTTTTTTTGAGAATCCTTCATGTAGGAGAGTAGATATTTAGAAGATTTTTTAATGTTTTTTGATTTTAAAAGAATCTTTATAAAATTTTGAAGAAGTGGTTCAGTTGGACGAGCAGAGAGTATTTCTTTTGCATGTTTCTTGTCAGGAAATAAAAGGAATGCATTTACTCCCGCGAGAGCAATATTATTTGCTCCCTGAATTTTTACAGACTTAATGTCAGAAATTATTTTCTTGAATGATTTCTCTTTTTTTGATAAATCTGGAACAATCACCTTTTTCATGAAATGAGAAGTTATAATAGATATAAAAGCCTTTTGAAAAAGGAGAGTTTATAAATAAAAGAAAGTATTGAATCTTATGATAGACAGAATCATACCATTAAAGAGGATTATGAGAAACCCATGGGAAATGGGGTATGTAGGGTTGTTGTATTCTTCTGTTGCAATAATACTTGTAAGTTTTGTGTTCTCTGGAGATTTTGTCCTTCGTCAATACTCTGGAGTTTTACTTGTTTTATTTACACTGATCTGTTGTTTACCTTATATGTATAGAATAATAAAACAAGAAGAGGGAAACGATTTAGAGATAACAGAACAAGGAAAATTAATCATGGAACATTCTAAGGCTCTAAAAGCTTTGATGTGGTTATTTTTGGGACTAGTGATTGGATTTAGTTTTTGGTATTTGGTCTTACCAGAGCAAGCCTCTACAAACTTTGATGCTCAAATAAAAACATTTTGTACAATTAACAGCCCCTATAATTATGAAACTTGTTTGCAACAATATGGAGTCATGACTGGAGGTGCGACTAGTGTTGGACATCTAATGTCCATTTTTTCAAACAATCTTTATGTAATGATGTTTACACTAATATTTTCTCTTATTTTTGGAGCAGGAGCAGTATTTATTTTAATTTGGAATGCTTCAGTTATTGCAGCTGCCATTGGAATGTTTGCTGAAAATCTTGGAAAGATGCCATTGGGGCTTCTGAGATATCTTGTGCATGGGTTGCCTGAAATTAGTGCTTATTTTATAGCGGCCCTTGCCGGAGGAATAATCTCTGTAGCATTTATCCGAAAGGATTTGAAGGGGGAAAGGATGTGGATAATTTTACAAGACTCATTAATTTTGACAATTGTAGCTATTCTAATATTGATTGTATCTGCATTTATGGAAGTTTATTTGACTCCGCTACTTATATAGTCTAGTTACGAAAACAATTTAAAGAGGCTTTTTGTATAAATTATATGAAAACATATAGATGTTCAAATTGTGGGTATAAAACAAGAAAAGAATTTCTGCCTAAAGAATGTAATTATTGTGGTAAGAAGGATTGTATGAGGGAGATTGAAGATGCGGATAAAATTCTTGAGGGAATTTAGATAAGTTTTTATATGATTCAAAAATTATAAAATACATGAAAATAGTTTGTTTAGATTTGGAAGGAGTTTTAGTGCCTGAATTTTGGGAAGAGTTTTCTAAAGAAACAGGAATAGTTGAATTGATGAAGACCACAAGGGATGTTTCGAACTATGATGAGCTTATGCAAATGAGAATGGATGTTCTGAATAAAAATAATTTTAAAATTCAGGATATAAAAAAAGTTGCCGATAGAATGCAACCCCTGAAAGGTGCTAGAAAATTTCTTGACTGGCTGAGAGAAAGAGCCCAGGTTGTAATCCTAACAGGTTCTTATTATGAATATATCATGCCCTTGATTGAGCAACTAGGATACCCATTTATGTGTGCAAATAATTTAAAGATTGAAGATGGAAAGATTGTGGGATATAAACTTAGAGAGAAAGATGGAAAGATAGAGATGATTGAAAGATTTAGACAAGCAGGTTTTGAGACCATTGCTATAGGAGACAGCTTAAATGATTTGAAGATGCTTCACGGAGCAGACAAAGGAATTTTATTCAGAGCGAAACAAGAACTTGTAAAAAAAGAGAAAGGTAAGCTAGATTCTGCCAGAGATTATAAAGAACTTAAAGAAATCCTTGAAAAATATCTTAACTAAAAGCTTTTTAAAGTTTGAATAATAGAAATATCTATGATATCCCAGATGATTGTAATCTTTCTAAGTTTTTTTTGTTGCCTGATAGTTTTACCAATCTGGATCAGAAAAATGAAACAATTGGGACTATTATGGGAAGACATGAACAAATTCAAGAATCCGAAAAATGTTGCTGCTTCGGGAGGAGTTGTCGTATTATTTAGTTTTTTATTAGGGGTTTTTGCATATTTAGCATTTAGAACTCTGTATCGGACTATGGATTCTATTACTATTAGCATTTTAGCAATAGTTCTAGCAGTTTTAATAGCAGGATTTATTGGTTTTGTAGATGATATGTTCGGATGGAAACTTAAGGGGCTTTCTGCAAGACTTAGGTTATTCTTAGTTGTATTGGCCTCCATACCTTTAATCGTTATAAATGCTGGAGAGAAAACAATGAGTTTACCTTTCCTAGGCACAGTGTATTTTGGAATCCTTTATCCATTACTTTTGATTCCACTAGGTGTGGTGGCTGTAACTGCAGTTTATAATTTTTTAGCAGGATTCAATGGTCTTGAAGCAGGGCAAGGAATTTTAATTTTAAGCTTCTTGAGTTTTGTTTCATTCAAAACTGGAAATGCTTGGTTGTCTATTGTTGGACTCTGTATGATTGGAGCATTAGTGGCATTTTTATTTTTCAATTGGTGTCCTGCAAAGATATTTGGAGGAGATGTTTTAACATATTCTATTGGTGCTTTGATTGTCTCCATGGCCATTGTAGGAAATTTTGAGAAGATTGTATTTGTTGTTTTTATTCCCTATATCATTGAGATGTTTTTAAAATTGAGGGGAAGACTCAATATATACTCTTTTGGAATGCCATTGAAAGATGGTTCATTGAAACCAAAATATGAGGGGATTTATGGATTAACTCATTTTTCTATTTGGTTTTTGAAAAAGTTTAAGAAGAAAGTTTATGAGACCGATGTTGTTATTCTGATATTCGGTATACAGATTATCTTTATCCTGCTTGCTTGGAGTATGCTTTAATAAGACTCTTTCTTTTTAAAAAAAAGAAATTCCCTCTAAGTAGAAAAACCAAATTAGGTGAAAACCTAATCTTCACTTTAATAAGCTTTTTAAACGAGGTTTTTCTGAATAATTTATGGCTCAAAGGAAAGAAAGTGAAGAAATAAAAGAGTTTTTGAAAGGACTTATTTTTAACAAGAAGTTTCATTGGGCTTTGACGATTCTTGTTTTTTTAGTTATTCTGATTTCCTCTACATCAATTAGACTCTCCAATGTAGAGTTTTTGAAAGATTCAGTTACAGGAGAATACTTATCCAATGATTTAGACTCAATGTATTTCTATAGGTTGGCTGAAACACAATTAGAACTTGGAAAAGATTTTCCAAAAATTGATGAGATGCGAAGTCCAGGATATAATGTTGAATGGATTCCAGAACTTATAGATAATTATCTGATCTGGAATTATAAAATTTTGAGAATATTTATGTCTGAAATTACATTTAATTATGCTGCAACTATTTCTGCCCCTATATTTTTTGCGATTGGTTTAATTTTGTTTTTTGTATTGTGTTTGTGTTTAACAAAGTCAAAGATTGCAAGTATCTTAGCTTCAGCATTCCTGGCATATGCTCCAGCATTTTTATTTAGAAGTGTTTCTGGATTTTATGATCATGATCATGTAGGTGTTTTTGCATTGTTTGCCCTGATGATTATAAGCTTTTTTGCCTTGAAGTACTATGAAAGGGACTGGAAGAATACCCTAATTTTTGGGATAGGTCTTGGATTCTTTACTGCTCTTGTATTGACCTCTTGGGGTGGAGCGATTACATTTGTTTTAGTCTTTTTGCCATTAGCATTTTTATTGCAATATATGTTTAATTCAAAAGATAGGAATAAATTTTTGGTTTTATATATCATATGGGTTGTTCTCTCTGTTTTATGTACATCCTTGCTTGGTTCAAAAGCAAATCTGATGTATAGTAGATTTTTGGATTCTCAGGGTATTTTGGTATTGTTCGTTTTTGGATTTGCATTAATTGACTCTATGGTTAGCAAATATTGGAGAAGAGTGAATTTCATTAAAGAAAACCAGATTCATGCATACTCTCTAGGAACAACTATGATTCTAGGATTTTTAGGACTTTATCTAATTGGTAAAAATCCATTAACATTATTTAAAAAAGCATGGGCTACACTGATTTATCCTTTCTTCGGAGAATTTGGAGGGAGACTTTCTTCGACAGTTGCAGAAAATGCCCAACCATTTTTGATGGATTTGATAAATCAAAATGGACAGCTTAATTTTTGGTTTTTTGTTTTAGGACTTTTATTTTTATGTTGGAACTTTTCTTCAGGTTCTAAGCATATTGTAAATAGAATTATTTTGTCCAGTTCTATGGTGTTTCTGCTTTTTGCAGTTTTATTCTCTAGAATTTCTTCTTCAAGCCTTTTGAACGGAGAAAATTTTGTTAGTCAGGCACTTTATGCACTAGGAGGTATTGGATTTTTAGTGGGACTTATATATGTTTATCAGAAGGAAAAATTCAGAATCCATATAGAGAATATTTTGATGTTTACAATGGCATTAACTGTAGCAATTAATGCTCGTGCAGCAGTTAGAAGTTTTTTCTTGATTACCCCTTTTATTTGTTTAATAGGGGCCTATGGAATTGTAGAATTGATAAAGAAGATGAGCTCATTGAAAGATAGCGATTTTAAGCCGGTTGTTTGGATTGTGGGGGTTGTTATTGTGATTCTTGTTTGGATTTCTTTATTTGGAATTCCGTTTAATGATAGTTCGGTAGGAAAATTTCAGATTGTTTCTGCACAGGCAAAATATGTAGGCCCTTCAGCAAATATGCAATGGCAAAATGCGATGGCTTGGGTAGAAAATGAAACTCCCAAAGATTCTATCTTCGTTCACTGGTGGGATTATGGATATTTTGTTCAGACAATGGGAAAAAGAGCAACAGTTACTGATGGTGGCCATTCTGGAGGGGACCAAACAGACCATTATATTGGAAGATATGTTTTAACAACCCCGAATCCAAAAACTGCGTTAAGTTTTATGAAAACTTGGGATGTTGATTATCTTTTAATAGATCCTACAGAAATGGGGAAGTATGGTGCTTTCTCCAAGATTGGAAGTAATGATTCTTGGGATAGAATTTCTGGAGGAATATTCGGAGGAGTAGGTGATGATTCTCAGATGCAAGAAGCCTCAACAGGATTTACAAGGATTTATCAATTGGGAGGATGTGTTGATGAGGATATTTCATATGTTGATGAAAATGGTTCAAAGATGTTTATACCAGGAATTACTATCTCAAAAACACAGCAGATGCAATGCAATTCTTATGTTGCAGGAGTTATTTTAAGTTTTAATTCTAATAGTAAAGGACAAACAACAATTGAACAACCAACGGCAGTTTATTTTTATAATAACAAACAATATAGAATCCC
>CAZJUG010000017.1:9519-19995 GCA_964549155.1 Candidatus Woesearchaeota archaeon | reverse complement strand
TGAAGAGTTATTCTAGAAGATTGACTGAAGTTGAGGAAGAGTTAGTGTTCTTAGAAGCTCAGGATTATCTAAAGAAGAGGGGGCAGAGATTATAAATCTCTTTTCAAAAGTGTTCTTCTTGAATTTTCTTTAGCTCTCTGTTCTGCTTTCTTTATTAAAGATTCAGTTTCTTTTTCTAGTTCTGTGCAAAATTCTTCAGAAACTTGGAATTCTGTAATTTCCTTAACTTTTGTTTTGTTTATTAGTGCCATCTTTTTTTGAAGATTTTGTATCTTTCTTGATTTCTTCGTAATTTTTTGGTTTCATCAATGGAAATATTACACATTCTCTTATTGGTTTGTTCATCATTATCGCAAATAGTCTCTCTGAAAAACCAAATCCACATGCAGGGGGCATTCCATACTTCAATGCTTCAACAAATCCCTCATCGTGGTCCATACTTTCCTCGTCTCCTGCTTCCTTATTCTTTCTTTGTTCATTAAATCTTTCTTCTTGATCCAGGGGATCATTCAATTCTGAATAACCATTTCCCATTTCTGATCCTGCAATTATAATCTGAAACTGTTCTACTTTTCTTGGGTCTGTTTTACTTCTTTTTGCGAGGGGAGTAAGTTCTACAGGTTGTCCTACTAAAAACCCTGGTCCAGAAATTTGTTTTCTACAATATTTCCACAATAAATCAATCAGTCTCCATTTGTCTACATTTGAATCAAACACTATTTCATTTTTTTCAAGAAATTTTTCTATCTCTCTCTTTTTTGCCTGATAAATATTTATTCCAGTTTTAGATTCAATTAATTTTTCATAATCATATTTTTCCCATTTTTTACTTAGATCTATTTCATATTCCTTATACTGGAATTTTAAGGTTCCTAAAACTTCTTGTGCAATTTTTTTATAAAGTTCTTCGGCTAATTGCATTCCTTCTTCAAAACTTGCATATGCCCAGTAAAATTCCATTTGAGTATAGTCCTGTAAGTGCTCTGCATCCATTCCTTCGTTTCTAAACTGTCTCCCTATTTCGAATGTTTTTTCGTATCCAGCTACTAATAGTTTTTTTTGCCATAATTCTCCCATCGAGATTCTTAAATAAACATCTAAATCTAATGATTTATGGTGTGTGATAAATGGGCTTGCAGCTGCTCCTCCTGCAGAATTTTCTAGAATCGGTGTTTCTACTTCTAAAAATCCTCTTTCTATTAAAAAATTTCTTATTGTGCTCCAGAACTTTTGCTTCTTGATAAACAATTCTTTTATTTCAGGATTCATTATTATGTCTAAGTATCTCTTTCTGAGTTTTTCTTCTTCGTCTGTCAGCCCCTTTACCTTGTCTGGGAGTGGGAAAATAGATTTAGTAAGCAGATTAATTTCATTTACTAAAATTGAGACTTCTCCAGTTTTTGTTTTCATTACATTCCCTTTAACCCCAATTATATCTCCCGAATCTATCAATGAAAATGTTTCAAAAGCCTCTTTAGGGGTTTTTTCTGATTGGAGGACGATTTGTATTGTTCCCTTTAAATCTTGAACTTTTGCAAATGCAAGTTTTCCAAAGCTTCTCAAAAACATTATTCTTCCAGCAATCACTGCTTCTTTTTTGGAAATTTCTTCGTTTTTGAGTTTTGCGAACTCTTTGAGAATAATATCTGAATGTGTTCTTTTTTCTTCAAGTTTGAATTTAGAGGGGTAGGAATTTATTCCTTTCTTTTTTAGTTCCTCTATTTTTTTTATTCTTTCCTTGACAATTTCTTCTTCTCTTCCCATAGTCCAAATTAATTCAAATAGTTTAAATATCTTTGTGAATTAATCTCTTTGTTGAATAATCAAGAAAGAACTACTTTTGGGTTATATGCTTAGAACTTTGAAATCTTTTAAATCTCCAGACCATTTCTTTTCTTCTGTTTTTATGTTCCTTATTTGAGAGTATGCTGGGCCGGTTTTTAATATTTCAACTAATTTTGAGATATTTTCTTTTTCTCCCTCAACTATTACTTCTATTTCTCCACTTTCTAGGCTTCTTATGAAACCCTTTAGCTTCAATTTGTCTGCATTTTCTTTTGTGAAGTTTTTAAAGAAGATTCCTTGAACTGTTCCAGATACTACAATTTTTGCTCCAGATTTCACCATTCTTGCTTTTATTCAACCTAGTTTTTAAGGCTTTATATTTCTGAATAGGTTCTTTAAATTCTAATCTTTGTTTAATTTTTAAATATTTTTTTGGGAAAGCCTTTTAAATGAATATTTTTCATTCATATTATGGAATTATTCAATAAACATACAGAAAGTGTTAGTAGGATGGAACCTTTGTCCGAAGGAGAAGATGTATGTGTGAACTATTTTGCTTCAAGATTAAGGTTGAAAAAAACTAGCCCTGCCGAGGCTCAAACTTTGTCTTATAGTTTGAGGGGTTGTTTTAGTTGTTCTGGTGTTTCTCCAGGTTGTGGAAGTAGATTTTCTAGTTATAATGGTCTCGTTTCTTCTCTCAATACTTAAATTTTTTAAGATTATTTGGGCCTTTTATATAACAAATGGTATATTCCATTCATTCTGGTGAACATGCTTGGATTTCTTCCATCTTTGCAATGGTGGTCGACTCTCTTCAACATAAAGTGGTT
This sequence comes from Candidatus Woesearchaeota archaeon, assembly GCA_964549155.1. Classification (GTDB taxonomy): domain Archaea; phylum Nanobdellota; class Nanobdellia; order Pacearchaeales; family GW2011-AR1; genus CAKZRD01. The sequence goes on along the minus strand of CAZJUG010000017.1, from coordinate 17,380 downwards.
CGGTTCTAAGTATATCGGTTCATTACAATTGTGGCAGATTATCATTTTCTCCATTTTTTCTTTCTTTGGACAATAAGATTCACATGCTCTTCCTTCTCCAAATCTTTCATCCCAGAATAATCCACATTTTTTATCTGGACAAATTATATAGTTTACTCCATCTTCCAATTCAGATTTTTTCATTATCGTTTTCCCACGATTTTTTGGAGGTTTAGGAATTTCTAATTCGGGGATATTGGAAAAGTCTTCTTCAAAGATGTCTCCCATAAATCTCCATAGTTGTATCTTCTCGGGTGTTAGAAGATCTTTCTGGATTCTTCCTGTCCACTTTTCTTCTCCTTTACCTCTATACCTCACATATCCTTCTTCTTTTTCCATCATCTTTTATAGGAATTGTTCGGATTAATTTCTTGGAAGGGATATTTTTCTATTGTATAATCAAAGGTTTTTAAAAAAAGATTTCCTACTTGTTCATACTTTCTTTTATTTTGATTCATTATCATTTGTGCTGAAGGGTTTCCAATGGAAAGCAAGAATCTTATTCTAAGGCCCTGGGGAAAATATTCATTGACTAATAGTCTACTTTGTTGAAATCCTGTAGCTTCTTCTAAAAAATTATTCAAGTTATATGGTGGAAGGATTCTCGTATTGGAATGATAAAAAAACCAAGAATCTGGAAATAACGATTGCAGTCCTTTTGAAAATTGGATTAGCCTTTCTTTCTTTTCTTTTTCTAAAAATAAGAATCTTTCTTTCATAATTAAACTAATCTTTTTGGGTTTATAATAACTATTGTTCTTGTCTATCTATTTCGTTATGTACAATAGTAAAAACTTGCGAAGCAAATAAAATTCTTGGAGAAACTGAAAGTTTCTCTATTTGTTTTAAGAATTTAGCCTTATCTTTTGGAAATCCATCTTGGTCCCCTATTATGTAAACCTCATTTCCTTTAAGTTTTAAATCTCTCATATCTTTCCCTCTTTCATCTAAAAGAAAAACATTTTTATTATCTTTATCTAGTTCTTTTATCAATGCCTCAAAAGATTTTTTTTCAACAAAACATCCGGGGAATACTTCATTTGTTTTGCCTTGTTCTTGGGGGCATTTATATAACATTCTTTTTATTAATCCAGCAACATCTTTTTTTGAGATGGACATCTTTTCATCATACTGAAATATTAAATGAACTGGAGGGTTTGGAGGTCCTTCAAAGATTAGGTGGAGCTTTACATCTTGCCTAATATCATTTGATACAAAAAATGCAGAGATTATGACATTACAAACAATGTCCATTCTACCTGCTTGCATCAAATTATCTTTTATTAAATTCCCTGCAGTAACTGCATTTTTTGAATAGTAAATGAATTCTCTCATAGTTTTTTCAGTGTATAGAGAGTTTTAAACTTAATGACTCAGATGTCTTTCATAGACAATATGAAATCCTTCATTGAAAAATGCTTTTGATGTTTGGACATCTTGTATGGAATATTCGTGATTATCTTCATCGTAATGATGTTTCATGATTTTTGGAGACTCTAAACTACATGTTTGAGTCATTTGTCTGATGAACTCTTGATCTTTTTCTTCTTCGGTTAGTTCTTCTATTTCTTCCAAGGAGTCTAGCCTGTTTGTCATATTCTTTTTTCATTTTGAGTGATTTAAATATCTTTGGTAAGATTTTTATAGTCTCTTAAGGTGTTGTCTGTATGGTAAAGAAAAAGTTTTATGTAACAACCCCTATATATTATTCAAATGCTAAACCCCATATTGGAGGAGTTTATACTACTCTTGGTGCGGATGTTTTAGCTAGGTGGCATAGAGTTCTTGGAGAAGATGTATTTTTTTTGACTGGAACAGATGAGCATGGGAAGAAAATTCAGGAAACTGCTCAAAAAGAAGGTAAAGATCCTAGGGAATTTGTTGATGGAATTGCAGAGCTCTATTATGAATTATTCAAGAAAATGAACTTTTCTCATGATAACTTTATTAGGACAACAGACGATTACCATATAAAAGAAGTAGAAAATGTTTTGAGTACTCTTTTTAAAAAAGGGATTATTTACAAGGGAACTTACGAGTCTCTTTATTGTGTTGGTTGTGAGCAGTACCTTCGGGAAAGTGATTTGGTCGAAGGAAAATGTCCATTGCACAATCGCGAGCCAGAGATGAAAAAGGAAGAATCTTATCTCCTGAAATTATCTGCATTACAAGATCAAATATTGAATTCTATAGAAACAGGAGATTTCAAAATTTTACCAAAAAAGAGAGAGAATGAGGTTGTTTCTTTTATTAGGGAAGGTCTTAGGGATGTTTCTATTTCTAGAAGAAAGAAAGATGTTTCTTGGGGAATTGATTTGCCCTTTGATAAAGATCATACATGTTATGTTTGGGTTGATGCTTTTTGGAATTACATTTCGGGTTTGAAAAATAAAAAGAAATTTTGGCCTGCAGATGTTCAACTGATGGCAAATGATATTCTAAGAGTCCATGCAACTATTTGGCCAGCATTAGTTTTGGCTATGGGATTCGTTCTTCCTAAAAGATTGTTCATTCATGGATATTTTACTGCTGAAGGAAAGAAAATGAGTAAGAGTTTGGGAAATGTTGTTGACCCTATAGAAATGCTTGATAAATATGGGGCTGATAGTTTGAGGTATTTTTTAATGAGGAACATTTCGTTCGGAGACGATGGAGATTTTTCTGAAAAAGCTTTGATTGACAGACACAATAATGAACTTGCAAATAAATGGGGGAATTTAGTATCTCGGACTGCCGGATTGATTGAGAAGAATGGGATGGAAAGATGTGAAAATTCCTTGAAGAAGAAATTAGATATAGAAAAGATTAAGAGACTATTTGAGGATTATGAAATTGATAAGATTCTAAATGAAGTATTCGCATTTGTTGATGTTTGCAATGAGTACCTGCAAGAAAAGAAACCTTGGGAGACAAAAGACAAAAAAATTCTTTACGAAGTTGCAGACTCTATTAGATTGATTTCAATTTTGCTCTGGTCATTCATGCCAGAAAGTTGTGAAAAGGTTGCTAATCAATTTGGTTTCAAGGTGGGAAATGGAAGTTTTGGCGAGATAAAGAAAGATTTGAAGGTTACTGAGGTTAGTCGGGGAGAAATTCTCTTTAAGAAGATAGAGTGAAGATTTAAAAACTTCTTTTTGATTGTTTTTGTATGGTTTCAAGAAGAGTGGATGCTGTTGAAAAGAAAAGATTTGGAAAATCTAAGAAGAAGATTTCTACTGGTTTTTTATCGGTTCTTTCTATTGTCAGTATTCTTGGTTTTTTTGGGATTGTGATGAAAACTCTTTTTGAAATGGATATAACAATCTATATAGAGGTTTTGTGGATTCTTGTTTTAGGTTTTGGTTTGTTAATTGAATCTAATCTGAGAGGTCTTTTTAGAATTAAGGAAACTGGTTTAACCTCAGAAAGTTTTAGAGAATTGGTTACTGCTGTTGTTGGATTTTTAGCAGTTCTCACAGGGGTTTTGCTATTGCCTCAGATTGGGTGGGTAACTCCTGCCTTGTTAGCTGTGCAAGGAATAATTTCTTTGGTGGCAATGATTTTCATATTAATACAAAGTTTGATTTTGAAAGAGTGAATAGGATTTATAAACCACCTTAGCTAATTTTCTTCATGAAAAAAGAGAGAAAGATTCTTGTCGGTACCATTCGTATTGGAAAAGATTTGAAAGTTTATAAAAAAACATCTTCTGGATGGAAAAAAAGTGAAAGAGAATTTCCTTTTGCTATTGGTGTTATTAGACTATTCAAAAAAAATGGAAGATTTTCTGAGCTCGTTGATAAAAAAAATCCTAAATTTTTGAAAGGTCAGATTTATCTAGATAAAATTCAAGGAGCTAGGATAAACATCCTTCCAGATGGAAAGATTCTTAGTGGAGCATATTCTTTATTTGCAGAGCACTTAACTTTCCATGACCAAGAGAGTTCATATCACTGGGATGTAATCTATAAGAATCCAAATGGGAAGTTTGCTTATCTATATACAAAAAATAAGAAAAGCTTTTTTCAGAATATAAAATATAAAAAGGTAAATCAATTTGCGAAAAGATATTCATTGCTTTTAGAGAAGGTTTCTAGATCTCTTGAGCAGGATGATTATATGTCCTTGCCAGTCTTTACTTTGCTTAAAACACATATGAGGATTGGGAATGAAATCTACTACAAGACCCATAGGCACAAGGGTCTAACCACTTTGAAGAAGAAAAACTTAACCATAATGGGAAACTTTGTAAACTTTAAATATCCTGGGAAAGATGGTGTCCCCCAAGATATCACTAAAGAGTTTCCAGAAATCTTCATCGTTAAATTGAAAGAGATTCTTTCTCAGATTGGAAAAGAAGATTTTGTGTTTAAAACTCCTAGTGGTAAATTGTTACATGAAGAAGATTTTAAGAGGGCTTTTGAAAGGTACATCGGAAAGGGTTTTTATCCTCATATTGTTCGTTCTTTTTTCGCTACAAAAGAAACAGAGATTTTTCTAAGAAACTATAAGCATCCTGAAAAATTAAAAGTAAAAGAATTTTTGATTAGTGTTGCCGAAGAATTGGGACATAAAAGATTTTCTAAGAAGACAAATCAGTGGGAAGATAGCTATACTGTAACGATAGGTCATTATATCAGTCCAAAACTTGTTAAGAAATTGAGAAGATTCTTGTGATTTGTGTTTTTATTAAATTCCAAAATATTTATAAGCTTAAATTCTTTCTATTTATTATGAGAGGTTCTGAAAAGGTTGGGGAGTTCGAGCATGAGAGTGCTGGGAATCTCATGAGTTCTGACATTCCGATTATCTCCTCAAATAAAACTATCTCTGATGTTGAATTACTTCTTTCTAAGAATCATTTTGAAACTGTGGGTTATATCTATTGTGTCAATAAGAATAATGAATTGGAGGGAGTTATCTCTGTTAAGGATCTGTTTAGAAATTCTAAAAGAAAAACATTGAGAGATATAATGAATAAAAATGTGATATCTGTTAGAGCAAATACAGACCAAGAACGAGTTGCTCTTTTAGCTTTGAAACATCAGTTGAAGACGATTCCTGTTGTGAATAAGGAGAATAAAATTCTTGGAGCTATTACTTCAAAAACAATATTTAATATTTTCCATTCCGAAGGAATTGAAGATATTCTGCATTCTGCAGGTATTAGAAAGTTTAAAGATCCTGCGAGGGATATTATTCAGGCATCTACTTTCGTACATTTGAAGAAGAGGATGCCTTGGTTGCTCATAGGTCTAATCGGGGGAATTTTAGCAGCTCTAATTGTTCGGTCTTTTGAATCTATTTTGGATTTATATATAATCCTCGCTGCATTTATCCCTGCGGTGGTTTATATGGCTGATGCTGTTGGGAGTCAATCACAAACGATTTTTATTCGTTCTATGGCCTTAGATAAGGAACTCAATTATCTAAGTTATTCTGGGAGAGAGTTTAAGATAAATCTGTTCTTGGGAATATTACTGGGATTGATATTCTATTTAATTATTTTGATTGGGTGGAAGAGTTCTTTCTTCGGACTTGTCTTAGGAGTCTCTATAATAGTTACTGTTTTTATTTCCATGTCAATTTCTATTTTGCTCCCGATAATATTCAATAAAATAAACATTGATCCGGCAGTTTCTACTGGACCCTTAGCTACTTCCATAAGGGATCTGACAAGCTTAATGGTTTATTTTGGAATAGCCAGCTTAATGATAAAATTATTTTTATAATCTTTTAATTTCTTTCAGTATTTTCTGCTTCCTGAATTTTTGTTTTGTTTTTTGTAAAAAATTTTATTGCTTCTGCAAGTTCTTTGTGGGTTTTTGCATATTCTTTTATATCTATTTTCTTTTGATATGCCTCACAGGACTGAATGAGTGCTTTTGCTCCAGCTTGTGTTCCATGTGGATGTGCATGACATCCTGCCCCCATGGTGGTTATGAAGTCTACATTTCCCATTATGTCGATGAATGGTTTGAGTAATGTCGGATTAAGTCCTCCAGATATTATCGGACAACATTTTTTTATTCCCCTCCAGTTTTCCCCTTCAAAGATAAGGTGGTGTGCACTATCCTTTTTGATAAGACTCAATAAGTCTTCATCTTTTTCAGAAACTCTTGTCCAAGATTGTTCAAAAAAATGTCCTTTTGAAAGGAGGTGTAAAATATTATTTGCTGCAGTTACATCTTCTTTTGGATTACCCGCCATCTTTCCTACTCCAGCAGTACCTGTATGAATACCACTTGCTCCTGCAAGTCTAGCAAATTTTGATAATACTAAAACTGAAAATCCAAATGGATTTTCATCTCTTGTAAAGGCCCCATGTGCAGCTCTATGGAAGTGTATAAAAACATTAGGATATTTCCTTCTAAGTGTTTGAACGGCCATCCATCCCGCAGTTATTCCATCTATAAGAAAAGCATAACTTCCGAGTTCAAATCCTGCATCCCTTATCAATTCACATCTTCTAATCATTTCATCAAAATCTGCGGAAGATACATTGAATGAGTGAACTTTTTTTCTCCCAGTTTTTTTAACTGCCTTGTCCATGGCTTCCTTCACATATTTGACCATTATGTCATATTGGCAAAAATCTTGGTCTGCTTGAGGCTCATCATTCTTTACAAAATCTCCACCACCCACCCAGAAGTCGTAACAAACTTCTGCATATTCTGCTGCAGTTAAACCTATTTTTGGTTTTATTATTGTTCCTAAAATTGGGCGGTCATAAACATTTAGATAACTTCTCATGTCGTCTAATGTGTAGCTTGGACCATCATAATGTTCGAGCATTGCTGGTGGGAACCAGATATCTAAAAGTTTTAATGCGGAAACTTCTTTCATTCCAAGAACATTTCCTACAATGAATGTTAATATGTTCTGGACATTTCCCCTTCTATCAAAGATTCTCCAAGGATAAGCTATCCTTACTAAATTTCTTTTCAAATCGATATCATAAACTAAAGCATTCAACTTTCTTGAAAATGTTGTTTCGGTCTTTACTTTGAAGTTTGTTCCAGTTGAAGATTCTGCAGCGACTTCTGCAGCTGCTTGAAGAACATTTAATACTTTCCCTGGCAATAAGTGAAATACTGCTAGCATGTATTCTCCTCCCTTCAGGTTTCTGAGATTTAGGTTCACATATTCCTTCTGTTTAGTGTTTAAACTTGAAATGAGCTTTTTTATTTTAATAGAATCTTTTTTCATTTAATCACCTTGAAGGTTACCAATCTGGGAATTATTTAAATGTTTGGTTTTTTCCCTAAATGTCTTCAATTTATACCTAAAATTTCAAAAACAAAAGCTTTTTAAATGCACTTTTTGTTCAAGTCCTAGGTAAATTTACTATTCTTAATTATGCACACCCTCCAGCCAAAACATACCAAGTTGAAGAAGGAAGAGTCTGAGAAGTTATCTCAGAAGTTTAATATTTCAATTGTTCAATTACCAAAGATTTCTAAGGAGGATGTTGGTATTCCAAAAGATTGTGCTGTGGGTGATGTCGTTCTTATAGAACGAAATATCGATGATAAAATTGAAGAATATTACAGGGTTGTTTCTTAAAAATGGAGTCCAAATCTAAAAATTTACCAAGAGAGAATATTGTATTAGATAAGGATCATATTATCATAAAGAATTTTCTTAAGAATTCTTCTCTTGTTGAATCTAATCTTGCATCATTTAATGATTTTCTTGGAAGCAAAATGCAAGAGATTGTGCGAGATATAAATTCTTTGATTTCTGATGAAGAATTTGATATAAAACTTGGGAAGGTAACTGTTGGAAAACCTAGTTTAATTGAAGCTGATGGTTCTTTAAAACTTATAACTCCTGCAGAAGC
>CAZJUG010000017.1:0-9419 GCA_964549155.1 Candidatus Woesearchaeota archaeon | reverse complement strand
ACGAAGGGTTTTATGTTGAGACTTTTCTCTCAAAGAGGAGCTTACAAAATTCCTGTTTCTATTCTTGAAAATAAAGAAGGGATTTTGGAAATTTCTTTTTCTAGATTTAAGAAGTTGCCACTCATAATTCTTTTGAAATCTCTTGGGTTGGTTTCTGAGCAGGAAATTTCTAAACTGATTGGTAATGAAGGTGATGGAATGATTGTTAATTTATCTGAGTTTGCTACTATTGGAAGTGTTGAGGATGCAATGCTAAAAATTGCTGAATTAAGTTCATTACAGGGAACAAAAAAGGAGATTCTTGACAGAGTTAAACAAAGAATTGACTCTTATCTTTTACCTCATGTCGGATTAGATAAGTCTTCTAGAATTGAGAAGGCAAAAACTCTTTGTAAATTGGTAAAACAATTCTATCTTGCTAAAGAAAATCCTGACAAACATCTTACTGATAAGGATCATTATGCTAATAAGAGGATTAGACTTTCTGGAGATTTGTTGGCGGACTTATTTAGAGTAAATCTCAATATTTTAATGAGAGAGATTCAACATTCTCTTCAGAAGACTGTCAAGAGAAGAAAATTCTATTCTATTAAGACAATTGCAAAGTCTACTCTTTTTTCGCATAGAGTTGAATCTGCGATAGCTACTGGTTCTTGGATTGGAGAGAGAACAGGAGTTACACAGAACATGAAAAAAGACAATAGTTTTGCGATGGTTTCACAACTTCAGAAAATAGTTTCTTCGTTGGCTGGAGAGCAAGAAAATTTTGCTGCTAGAACTGTTCATCCTACCCATTATGGAAGATTTTGTCCTATTGAAACTCCTGAAGGAACAGATATTGGTCTTAGAAAAAATCTTGCTATGCTTGCTAAGGTTTCTACAAGAGTAAAATTACCTGACGATAGGGTGGTTTCTATGCTCGTTCAGGAAGGGTTAAGTAAGGATGGAACAGATGGAACTGATGTTTTTCTCAATGGAAAATTTGTAGGGGTTGTTAGTTCTCCAATTGAATTTTTTAAATGTGTTAGGGAGAGAAGAAGGAAACAGGAACTTCCATTAGAGTTGGGAATAAGGGTAAATGAGGAAATGGGAAACATTTTTATTTCTACTGAAGTTGGAAGAGTTCTTAGGCCTGTTGTGATTGTTGATAATGGTATTCCTAGACTTTCTGCTGAACATTTGGGGATGATTCAACAGGGTTTAATGAATTGGTCTGATTTAGTTTCAAAGGGGATAGTTGAGTATATAGATGCTTCTGAGGAAGATGGTTCTTTGATAGCACTTTATGCAAATGAACTTACTTCGGAGCATGATTATTTAGAGATAGATCCTATTGCTTGTTTGGGGATAATTACCTCTCTGGTTCCCTATGCAAATCATGATCAGGCACCGAGATTATTAAGGGGAAGCAAAACTCAAACACAATCTCTAGGAATTTATGCTGCTAGTTTTCCTCTTAGAATAGATACTAATGTTTCTGTTTTAACCTATCCCCAAAAGCCATTAGCGAGAAGTTTTGTTTATGATAGTTTGGGGGTTTATCCTGCTGGACAGAATGTTGTTGTTGCAGTTTTGCCTTATGAAGGTTATAATGTCGAGGATGCAGTGGTTTTGAACAAAGCTTCTGTAGACCGAGGATTTGGGAGAAGCACTTATTTTAAACCCCATTCTTCTGTAGAACTTAATTATGCAGGTAGATTAAAGGATGAAGTATGTATCCCTGAAAAAGATGTTGCAGGATATAGAACTGAAGAGTCTTATAGGTATCTTGAAGATGATGGTGTTATTTATCCAGAAGCAGAAGTTTCTGATGGAGATGTTTTAATTGGAAAGGTAAGTCCGCCTAAGTTTTTGTCTGATATGAGAGAAATTTCTATACAATCTAAGAAAGAAAATAGTACTGCTGTAAAACAGGAAGAAAATGGAATCGTCGACGGAGTTTTCATCACACAAGATGATGAAGGAAATAAGATTATTCAGACTAGATTAAGAGATGTAAGAAGACCTGAGATGGGAGATAAATTTGCGACACCTCATGGACAGAAAGGAGTTGTGGGAATGCTTGCTGAAGAAGAGGATGTTCCTTTTACGGTAAATGGTATAAAACCTGATTTAATATTTAATCCTCATGGTATTCCTTCTCGTATGACTGCAGGATATTTAATGGAAATTATGGCTAGTAAGGTTGCTGCTTTGTCTGGACATGTTTCTGATGCTTCTGCATTTTCTGGTGTAGAGTTAGATACTCTCGAGGGAAATTTAAAAAAGATGGGATTTAGATATGATGGAAAGGAAACAATGTATCACGGAGTTACAGGTCAAAAGCTGGCTGTAAAGATTTTTGTGGGTAATATGTATTATTTAAAGTTGGGGAGAATGGTAAAGAACTTACTTCATGCAAGAGCTTCTGGAAAGATTGCTTTGTTGACCAGACAGCCTATAGAAGGAAGAGCTCGTGGTGGAGGTTTAAGACTTGGAGAGATGGAACAACAAGCATTAGTTGCACATGGAGCATCGTTATTGTTGAAGGAAAGATATGACTCTGATAAGGTTGTTGTACAGATTTGTGAAAAGTGTGGGGCACTTGCTGTCGACGATCAAATAAGGAAGAAGATTGTTTGTCCAATTTGTCAATCAAGACATGTTGAACCTGTTGAGGTATCTTATGCATTCAAATTGTTGCTTGAAGAATTACAAGGAATGCACATTTTAACTAAATTTGATTTGAAAAATAAATACGAATAAAAATGGAAAAACCAATAAAAAAACAAGTCAATGGATTAAGCTTTGGTCTTTATAGTCCTGAGCAAATCAAGAAAGTTGCAGTTGCAAAGATAGTTACTCCAGAACTTTATGATGTAGATGGATATCCAGTTGATGGTGGGTTGATGGATTTAAGACTTGGAGCAATCGATCCAGGAGTAAGGTGTCGAACTTGTGGTGGAAGACTTAAGGAATGTTTGGGACATCCTGGAATGATTGAATTGGCTAGGCCTATAGTTCATATTAAATACCTTCCAATAATCGAGACTGTTTTGAAGGGTTGTTGTGAAGCTTGTGGGAAGGTATTGTTAACTGAGGAACAATCTAAGGATTCTTTAAAAGTTCGTGTTAAAAAAGCAAAGGATGCAAAGAAATGTCCTCATTGCGGTTTTGTTCAAGAAAAAGTTAAATTTGAGAAACCTTCCTCATTTTATGTCGGCAAGAGAAGAGTAATGCCTACAGAGATAAGAGAAAGACTGGTGAAAGTGAGCGATGCAGATTTAAAGATTCTTGGAGTAAATGCTTCTAGTTTAAGACCTGAATGGGCAATTCTTACTTATCTTCTTGTTCCTCCAGTAACTGTTAGACCTTCAATTACCTTGGAGAGTGGAGAGAGAAGCGAAGATGATTTGACACACAAACTTTCAGATATTATTCGTTCAAATCAAAGACTTTGGGAAAATTTAAATGCTGGTGCTCCAGAAGTCATTATCGAAGATTTATGGGACTTGCTTCAATATCACATTACTACTTTCTTTGATAACTCTATCTCAAAAATACCTCCTGCAAGACATAGAAGTGGTCAACCATTAAAGACGATTAATGAAAGAATAAAAGGGAAGGAAGGAAGAATTAGAAAGAACCTTGCAGGTAAGAGAGTTAATTTCTCTGCAAGAACTGTTGTTTCTCCAGATCCAAATTTAAAAATTAATGAAGTCGGTGTGCCATTCGAAGTGGCTAAGATAATCACGGTTTCTGAAAGAGTTACTACATATAATATTGAAAGATTGAAGAGTGTTATTTTATCTGAATCTTATCCTAAGGCAAATTATATTGTTAGACCAGACGGAAAAAAGAAGAGAGTTGTTGAAGAATTGAAAGAAGATTTAGTTAAGGAATTGGAAGTAGGATATTCCGTTGAAAGACAATTAATCGATGGAGATGTAGTTCTTTTCAATAGACATCCTTCTCTTCATAAGGCTTCTCTCATGGCACATTTTGTGAAGGTTCTTCCAGGAAAAACATTTAGACTTCATCCTGCAGCAGCATTTCCTTATAATGCAGACTTTGATGGAGATGAAATGAATATTCATGGTCCTCAAACTGAGGAAGCAAGAGCTGAAGCAACTTGTCTTTTAGATGTAAACAATGCATTGATGTCTCCAAAAAATAATACAAACTTATTGGGCTGTGATGACGATTCCGTTACTGGAAATTATGTTCTTGCTAGAGAAGAATTCAGTAAATCCGAAGCTACACAGTTGCTTTATAGTTCTAGAATCGGAGAAAGTTTCAATTTTAAGAATAAGAATTCTGGGGAGGAGCTTCTTGCAAGTTTAATTCCAAAAGGAGTAAAAATAAAATCTGATTTGAAAAACTCAAGAAATTTGACTGCTGAAGAAGGAGAAGTTATTCGAGAACTCGATTCTCAACTTTCTAGAGATGAGACAATAGAAATTCTTGAAAAATTCTTTAGATTGGGATTGACATTTCTTTCTAGAAGTGGATTCACTATTTCTATTTCTGATATTGATGTTCCTTTGGTAGTTAAGGAAGAGACTTCTAAAATTATAGTTTCTGCAAATAAGAAAGTTGAGGAAGTTATAGAAACTTATTATAATAAATCTCTTGAAATTCTTCCGGGTAAGACTTTAGAAGAGACTAGGGAAATAAAGATTTTGCAGGTTCTAAATTCTGTAAGAACAGATGTTGGAAAAGTTGTAAAGGAGAAGTTTCCTAAGGATAATCTTGCAAATAAGATGATTGTTTCTGGGGCTAGGGGAAATATGTTGAATATTACTCAGATGTCTTGTTTGGTTGGACAACAGGTTTTGAACGGACAGAGAATTAACTTTGGTTATAGTGGAAGGTCTTTGAGTTTCTTTAAGAAGGGAGATTTAAGTCCTAGGTCTGCAGGGTTCATAGAAAGTTCTTTTATTAAGGGACTTAGACCTGATGAATTTTTCTTCGGTGCAATGACTGGAAGGGATGCGATGATGGATACTGCTTTGAGAACTCCCAAGTCTGGTTATCTTTACAGAAGATTAGTTTCGGCTTTACAAGATTTAATTGTGGAGTATGACGGAACTGTAAGAGATTCTTCAGATAGTATTGTTCAGTTTAAGTTCGGTGGCGATGGTATGGATGTTTCCGGATTGCATAAGAATCAAAAGGTTTCTCCAGGGGAAGCAATAGGAATATTGAGTGCACAATCTTTCGGAGAGTCTTCTACTCAGATGGTTTTGAATGTATTCCACTCTGCGGGTGTTGCAGAAGTTCAGGTAACTCAAGGTCTTCCAAGACTTATTGAAATTTTAGATGCAAGAAAATTACCTTCTACTCCTGCGATGGAAATTTATCTAAACTCTGAACATAATAATGAGAAATCTGCAAGAGTGTTAGCTGAGAAGATAAAAGAAGTAAAGCTAAGGGAAATCGTTTCAGAGGTTGTTGTAGATTTCTCATCAAAGAATTTAGAAGTTGTTATTGACCTTCCTTCCCTAAAGAGGGTTCATATGGGTTTGGAGAGTGTTGAAGCAGTTATGAAGGAAAAAGGATTTAAGTTGAAAAGAAGAGATAATAGTTTAATATTGTCGTTCCCAGAAGCAGATTTTAAAGAACTTTTTAAGACTAAACAGAAAATTAAAGATACTATAATCTCTGGAGTTAAGGGAATAAATCAAGTGTTAGTTGTGAAGAGAGATAGAGACTATGTTATTTTAACTTCGGGGTCCAATCTTAAAGATATTCGAGAATTCAATGGAGTTAATTCAAATAAGGTATTTACAAATAATCTTCATGAGATTGCAGATACATTGGGAATAGAAGCAGCTAGACAAGCTATTATAAATGAAATCTCTAAGGTACTTGTTTCTCAGGGTATAGATATCGATAAAAGGCATTTATCTTTGGTGGCGGATGCTATGACTTCTTCTGGAGTTGTAAAGGGAGTTACTAGGGTTGGAATAATCTCTGATAAGAATTCTATCTTGGCGAGGGCTTCTTTCGAAACTCCTGTTAAACATTTTGTTGCAGCAACAAAGACTGGAAAGGAAGATAAGTTAACTTCTGTTATTGAAAATATTATACTAAATCAGCCAGTTCCTGTCGGTACTGGACTTCCAGGACTATTGGTTAAGGTTACTGGAAGCTTGGCAGGTAAGGAGAAAAAATAATGAGAAAGATAACAACGGAGGTATTTTATTAAGATGAGTTTGAAAGAGTTGGGAGAGGCTAATAAGCTAGGAAAGCTTAGATTCGGTCTAAAGCAAGTTTTGAAGGGTGCAAAGTCTAAGAAGAAGAAGAAAGGAAAAATTTTCGTTGCAAAAGATGCTCGAGAAGAAACTATTCAGAAATTGCAAAATGAGGGAATAAATTTTGAATTTTCAAAGACAAGGGAAGAGATTTCTAAGGAACTTGGGAAGGATTTCGAATCTGAGGTTTTTTTAATTGAGTAAAATGGCTAAAACTATAGATATGCAGTTCATGAGGTATATTAATCTCTTTGAAAAATTTTCGGGAGTTTCTACGAGTGATTGTTTTAGTTACAATAACATACTCTTTTTCGGTGTTCCAAAATCAAAGCTTTTCAAGGCGATGGGTCAAAATGGAAGAAATGTTAGAAATATTTCGGAAGTTTTGAGGAGAAAGATAAAATTAGTTGAGATGCCTTCGGGAGATAAGGGAATAAAAAAGTTTGTTTTAGATTTAATTTCTCCTATAGAAGTTAATAATATTGAGGTTCAAGGAAACGAAGTAATTATTTATGCTGCTATGCAAAGCAGAGCTATGTTGATTGGTAGAGATAGAGCGAGAGAGAAGGAACTGTTGGAGATTTTAAATAAATATTTTGGAACTGAGAAGGTGAGAATATGCCAATAGGAAAGTTTTTAAATCAAATTTTGGAGATTATATCATGGGATTGATGAGTGGAAGAAAATTAAAAAATAATAGAAAGAAGTTTAGATTAAACAATAAAGTCTATAAGAAGAAAAAGTATGGAATTACTTTAAAGTTTAATCCACTTAAGGGAAGTTCTCAAGCTAAAGGAATTGTTATCTCTAAGATTCAGAAAGAAGCTAAACAGCCAAATTCGGCTATGAGAAAGTGTTGTAGGGTTCAGTTGACTAAGACTGGAAAAGAAATTACAGCTTTCATTCCAGGAAATCTAGCACAAAAATTTGTTGATGAGCATGATGAGGTAGTTATTGAAAGAATTGGTGGAAAACAAGGAAAGACAAAAGGAGATTTGTCTGGTGTAGGATATCAGGTTATTAAAGTAAATGATCAGCCTTTGCGAAGATTGTGGAAGGGTAAGATCGAGAAGGGTAGGAGATAGTATGGGTGTGATGGATTTTAAGGCATTTGGTTTGTATGATTTGACTGAGGTAGGAGTTAAGGATCCTAGTTTGAAGAGAGTTATTAATTTAGATACAAAATTAGTTTTGAAAAGTCATGGAAGGATTAAGTATGATCCTGCAAAAACAAAAGTAAGTATTATAGAGAGACTAGTTAATCTTCTAGGTGTTCCGGGTTCTAGGGGAAAGAAACATAGAATTATAACTCATTGGAGTTCTGGCAAATATTCAAAGAATACTCGGATTGTTTTAGATGCATTTGAGATTATTGCTAAAAAGACTGGAGAAAATCCTGTTGCAGTTTTTGTTAGGGCTATTGAAAATGCTGCTCCTAGAGATGAAGTTACTTCTATAGAATATGGTGGAGCAAGATATCCTCAGGCAGTAGATATTTCTCCTAGAAGAAGATTAAATCTTGTTTTGAGATTTTTTGTCAATGGGTCTTATGACAAAGCATTTAATAAAAAGATTACAATTACTGAAAGTTTGGCTAAGGAAATAATGCTTGCTGCAGAAAACTCTTCTGAAAGTTTTGCACTTTCTAAAAAGAATGATTTAGAAAAACAAGCAGATAGTGCGAGATAAGGTTTTATAAACTTCAAATTATTTATTTTTTCATGGTAGATAAAAGAGTAATTAGTGATAGAACTATTTTAGATGATTTTGTTGAACAATTCTGTAATGTGGTTGAAAAGCATTGTAAATATATCGTTTGCTCTGGTTTTGTGGCTATTTCACATGGTCGTGCTAGAGGAACAGAAGATGTTGATATGATTGTTGAGAAATTGCCATTTGCTAATTTTAAAAAATTACATAGCGATTTGGTTTCAGAGGGTTTTGTCTGTTTACAATCAGATGATTCTGGAACAATATTTGATAAATACTTAAATAAGGGGATTAGTGTTCGATATGTCTGGAAAGATGAGGGTTTTTTCCCTCCAGAAATGGAGATTAAATTTCCAAAGGACGATTTAGATAGGGAACAACTATTCGATAGGCAAAAATTGCCATTAACTGAACTGGATGTTTATTTTGCTTCAATTGAATCCAATATTGCTTTCAAGGAGGAGTTTTTAGCTAGCCAGAAGGATTTTGAAGATGCCAAACATCTTAGATTGGTTTATGCAAATAAATTGAATGAAGAGAAAATTAATGAAATAAAGGAAAAAATAAAGAGGTATAGGAAAAATGGTTGAAAGAGATCAAAGTCATGATGAGGAATTGGTTCGTTGGGCTAATTATGTTCGGGAGAATCCAGACAAGTGGAAGGCAAAGTTGAAGCCTTTTTTGGATGCCCAAATTATCATGGCTCGTAGATTTAGGAAGGCAAATCCTGAATTTTTTGTGAAGTAATTTATTATTGAACTCTTTCCCATTTACATTACTCACTTTAAAAAATTTTGGAGAGCTTGGGTAATCATTGGGGAATCCGTGAGCTCGTTGTTTGAAGTTTAGTGTGGCATTTGATTTTTTAAGATAAATTCTAAAACAATGCGAAGAGATTATATCATTATTTGTGAATTTCTTTTACTTATTAGTAATATATCTATTGTATAATCTTTTTAGTATAACCTCTAAATTATAATCCTTAAGTTATAATCGTAACATTTAAATACTATTCGTATGTCCTTTTTGCATGGGGTCGATTGAAATAAGTGGATTTTTATGTGAGCGATGCGGTCATAAATGGATTCCTCGACAGAATTCTGTTCATTTGCCAATAGTCTGTCCGAAATGTAAAAGTCCTTATTGGAATATTAAGAGAAAATTAAAGAGTGGAGTAAAAAAGAAATGATTCATTGGAAATATTTAAAAGGGCTGTTGATTGAGGAATTAAAAAGAGGTGTGAGGAAATGACAATGCTTAAAAACGATAGTTGTTGTTTTAGAGTTATGAGAAAAAGAGGTTTATTCTTTGGGATAGCGTTTGTTTTTCTGTTTGTGTTCTTAGCTGGGTTTGGAAGTGCAGACATTTTCGAAGTAAATGAATCTGACTTTATTTCCGTCTGGAAAACAGACAATGCGGGAACATCTAATTCAACTCAAATAACATTACCTTTAGAAGTTGGTGGAACTTATG
>CAZJUG010000016.1:9514-20162 GCA_964549155.1 Candidatus Woesearchaeota archaeon | reverse complement strand
TCGGGACGTTGCACTAAAACTCAATCCCTAACGGGAGAATATAACAGCGATTATGCTCAATTGCGAGTCCGCTAAAAAACAAAAAGCAATATAAACCTCTTTAAATAATTAAAAATTATGAGTATCAAAAATCACAAAATCAAATATCCTAAACTGTTATTGCTCTTAATTACTATAATAGTTGCAATTGCAATATTTTATGAGGGCAGGAACTATGCTCCCTTACACGATTTCCTTGTATCCCTTGGTTATGTTGGAACTTTTTTAAGTGGAATTTTTTATGCTTATGGATTTACTGCAGCACCTGCAACCGCAGTGTTACTGGTTCTTGCAAAAGAACAAAATTTAATTTTAGCGGTCTTAATTGGCGGTCTTGGTGCCGCATTGAGTGATTTTATAATTTTTAGCTTTATTAGGCATTCATTTATTGATGAGGTAAATAAGTTGAAAAAAGAAAAAATTATGAAAAATCTTTCAAAGAATGGAAAACATATATTTGGTCGTTATTATGAGCATATATTTCCTGTTTTTGCAGGTTTTCTCATAGCCTCGCCTTTACCAACAGAAATAGGAGTAACAATGCTCGCCAGCATAAAAAATATTTCTGTAAAAAAGTTTATGGTAATAGCATATCTCCTCCACAGTTTAGGAATACTCATAATTTTAACGATTAGTAATTTGATTTAGGGCGGACTCGCAACTCGAAATTTTTGCCTTCGGCATCATTGCACTAAAATTTCGTCCTAACGGAGAGCATAACAGCGGTTATGCTCAATTAGATATTTTCAAATCAGAAGTCTTAAATAGAATAACACAATATGCTCGGGTATGGTCGGTTTCAAAGAGTTGAAAGAAAATTTCAAGAAATATGTTAAATTTCTAAATATACTTATCGCTGACAAAAGAATCCCCCGGGTATCAAAGATTTTACTAGGATTTTGTCTTTTTTATTTCTTTTCCCCTATTGATCTCATACCAGATTTCATACCACTCATAGGTCAGCTTGATGATTTAATAATAGTTCCAACTTTCGCTTTTATTGCCTTAAGGCTCATACCTAAATCTGTGTATGAAGAAAATTATAAAAAAGTGTTTGGATTCTGAAACCAAATTCTCAAAAATTCTCCTATCAAAACCTTTTTAAACCATGACTCTTTTATTTTCTTAACTACTTCTTAATTTATTAAGATCTAGTGGACACACAATGGCTTTCGATAACGAAGAATTTGATTATCTCGACGATGGAAAGGAACAAGTACTAGTTGAGGAACCAAAAGAAAAAGTCGAGGAAAAAATAGAAGAGCCAAAAAAAGAGAATCCATTAGACGAAGAAAAAACACATCTTTTTGTTGTTAAGGTTGCAACTAATAAGGAATTAAGGGCTTTTGAATTAATTGCAGATAGAGTAAAATCAAAGAGCTTAGAAGTTTATTCCATTGCTCGTCCACATGGTTTAAGAGGGTATGTATTCTTAGAAGCAAAAGACAGAGAAAATGCGGAAGAAGCATCTTATAATTTACCTTATGTAAAGGGAATAATTCCAAAGAAAGTTTCTTATGTCGAGATAAGATCCATGTTAGAGCCTGTTACAGCGGATGTAAACATAGAAAAAGATGACATCGTAGAAATTGTCGCAGAACCTTTCAAGAAAGAAAAAGCGAAAGTAATTAGGGTTGACAAATCAAAAGGAGATGTAATTGTTTCTCTTCTAGGAGCAATCATTCCAATCCCAGTTACAGTCAAAATAGATAATGTTAGGGTAATCAGAAGGGAGGATGAAGAAAATAGTTAGTTTTAAAAACAGATTTTCTAAACTTAAAATATGGTTACAATAAAACTTCTTGTTGATGGAGGGGCTATGAAGCCTGGTCCAGCAGTAGCTCAGCAACTTGGTCCTATGGGAATCAACATGGGGAAGGTAATTTCAGACATAAATGAAGCTACTAAAGATTTTTCAGGTATGCAGGTTCCAGTAAACTTGGATGTCGATGCAAAAACAAAGTCCTTCAAAATAAAAGTTCTTTCTCCCCCCGTTTCTGCATTAATCAAAAAAGAAGCAGGAATTGAAACAGCTTCAGGGAGTAGAAAAAAATTACAATGTGGAAATCTTGCAATTGAGCAGTTAATCTCGGTAACAAAGCAAAAGTACTCTAATATGCTAGCAAAAGATTTCAAGAGTGCATTCTTGTCAGTTTTAGGTAGTGCTATGACACTCGGAGTTTTAATCGAAAGCAGAGATCCTAAGGAAATAATTGAGGAAGCAAAAGCTGGTAAATTTGATGAGTTAATAAATTCCCAAAAAACAGAGGTTCCTCAAGAAAAATTAGTTGAGCTCAAATCATATTTCGGTCAAGTTAAATCTAAACAAGAAGCTCAGAAGAAAGCTGAAGATGAGGCAAAGGCTGTGGAAGAAGCTAAGAAAGCTCAGGTAGCTGTTGCAGCTCCTGCTAGTGCTCCTGCAGCTCCAGCTAAAAAATAGATTTAAAAATCAAAGTGTCTCCATAAGTTCAGGGGTTATGGGGTAACCTGGTAGCCTACGAGCTTTGGGAGCTTGTGATTCCGGTTCAAATCCGGATAACCCCATAGGGTGTCGAGCTTGCTCGATACTTAGTAATCGTCGGATTTGAATACAGAAAACAAAGAAGTTTTCTGTCTCTCCAAAATCGAAACCCAAGATTTTGAAGAGTTCAAATACAAAGAAGAGAATAGAAAAAACAAAATGGCAGTAAAAAGAAAAAAAATCGGTTCAGCAGGAAGGTTTGGTGCCGGATACGGCAAGCCAAAACATAGACTTGTAGCAGTCGAGCGAAAGCAAAGAATTAGACAACAATGCCCATTCTGTAAGGGAAAAGCTATAAGACAATCAAATGGGATTTGGAAATGTAGTAAATGTTCTAAAAAATTTGCAGGAGGTACATATTACCTATAATTTTATATAGATCTAATATAACCTAAATTTATGGCATCATACAAATGTTTTAACTGTGAGAGTAAAATAAACTCTGAAGAACTAGATAAAAGATTCCTTTGTCCTCGTTGTGGTTCAAGAATTTTCTATAAACCTAGAACCAAAATGAAGACTGTAAGAACAGACTAATGGAAGAACAAGAGAATCCATTTGCGAATTTAGACGAGGAAACCCAAAGAAAGATACAGGAGATTCAAATTTTCGAACAAGGATTTCAGCAACTTCTAATGCAAAAAAAATCATTTAGGTATGAATTGGATGAAACAGATTATGCTATAAAAGAACTTGAAAAATCCGAAGGAGAAGTATTTAAGATAGTTGCAGGGCAAGTTGTTATTCGTTCTGAAAAAGATAAACTGATTTCCGAGATGAAACACAAAAAAGAACTGATGGAATTAAGGTTAAAAAACATAGAAAAACAAGAGGAGGAATATTCTAGCAAAATAGAGAAGATAAGGGAAGAAGTGATGGAAAAACTTACTCCCAAAAAATCTAAATAGTTTACTACATAAATCTTTAAATAGTCTCCTTTTGCTAAATAACTAATATGGTATTTAATTTTTTCAAGAAAAACAAGGTGAATGATGAAGAGTCTCCAGAATTCATTGAAATTGGAGGGAATCAGGAGTCTAAGGATTCCAAGGTTTCAGTTAAAACTTTCATTCTAAAAGAGTATGAGGACATTAACAATATTTTAAATGCATTGAGAGAAGGATACACAATTGCGGTTATCGATATAAAGCATCTTAAGAACAAAGATGTTATAGAGTTAAAGAGAGTAATAGCAAAAATCAAGAAAACAGTTGAAGCAATGGAAGGATCAATTGCAGGATTTGGAGAAAATACTGTTATAGCTGTACCTCCTTTTGCTAGAATTCAAAAAGGTTCTGAAGATGCTGCTCCAAAGAAGTCAAATGACGGCTTGGAAAGATTTTAATACTTTCTAATTTTTCCTATTCTATGAAAAAATTATTTTTAGAAGTTCGAAGGAAAGTTTCTGGCAAGGAAGATTTTTCTATTTTAAATTCTCTAGAAGGAGAAGTAATCTCATTGGCAAGTACAATTCAATATCTTGATTTCATTCCGTTAGTAAAAAACTATCTTGAATCTCTTGGAAAAAAAGTCTTGATAAAAAAGGGATCCTTCTACGAAGGACAAGTAATCGGTTGCAATCCCATTGCATTTGATAAAAATGCAGATAAATTATTACTAATAGCTGACGGGAAATTCCATGCAAAGAATAATGCTCTATTGCTCAATAGGGAAATTTTTGTTTTCAATCTTTCTAAACTTGAAAGTTTTTCTCTAGAAGATTTAGAAAATGAAAAGAAGAAGATTAAATCTAAAAAGGTTAAGTTTCTATCTTCTGATAAAGTGGGTTTAATTGTTTCTATAAAACCTGGTCAAAATTTTCCAGAGATAAGTTCTCTTGCAAAAAAAATAGAAAAAAAGGGCAAGGAAGTTTACACTTTTGAAACAAATAATATAAATCTAAATGAATTAGAAAATTTTCCAGACCTAAAAATATGGATCAATACAGCTTGTTATGGGTTGGGGTTAGATGATCCAAGGATTATTAATCTAAAAGATCTAAATGAGTTTCTTTAGATATTTGAAATACTAAAAACGGTTTTCAATGAAACAATAATTGTTGCTGGAACAAACATTACCATCAGTGCAGATAAAACGGCACTCAATGAAGAAAGTATAGGGACTGTTGAAACATAAATCAATGCAGTTTGTCCAAAACCGCTAACAATAACTAAAGAAAGAGATGCAACTAAAAATGTAAAAGAATCTCTATCGCTAAAATTAAAAAATCCGACGAGAATTCCTAAGACTACCAACAATGCATAAGGTATACTACTTGTTTTTGCTATGTTTAAACTTTGCTGTAAAATTCCTACAAGGACTGCTAATATAACTCCTATTAAGAATGCATATGCTCCGATTAGGTTTTCCTTAGATTTAACCATATATAATAGGAGATTAAAGCTTTTATAAAGATTTGCTAATCAATTTTCAAAAAGAATCTTTGTAAAACCGAAAGATTTATAAAGGTGTTGTAACTTCAAAATTACATCATGGTAAAAACAACGAGATTCATGCTTGCATTTCTATTCACTTTTGTATTCGTAATTGGAATGGGAAGTGCGTTTACACAGAGTACTTCAACATTAACTTTTGCAAATCCTGAAACTTCTAGTTCAGTTTCCTTTACAGGAGTTACAGGATCTAATTATACATTATCTTTTCCAACTATAACTATCTTAGACAGAGATAACAATGCGGTAACATTTAACATAGTGGGGAGTAATTCAATTACTGGGGCTCAAACAATTGTTTGGAATATTAGTTCCTCAAATATAGATTACTCAAAGTTTGTACTTGGGAAGGACTATTCTACTATAGTTAATTTTAACGCAACGAGATCTTTCCTAAATGCATCTAACGAAACTGAGACAGAAATTTTACAAAAATCTTTAACAACAAGAATAGAGAATACCTATTGTAGATATGGAAATCAAGGAAACCTAATAAAGATAGATAGCATCGAGGATCGATCTTCAGGTGATGATTGGGAATGGGAACCTCTTAAGGTTGTAAAGATTCGAGTAGAAGTAGAGAATAGAGACACATCTAAAAGGTCTATAACTACCAAGTTAGCTCTTTATGACTCTGCAGGGAAATCTGTGTGGCTTTCGTTGGATGAAAAAGAAATTGAAGAAACAATAAGAATTGCTTCTGAGGATGATGCCAGATTTGAATTTGAATTTACTCTTCCAGCAGATCTAAAGAGAAATGAGGATTATACATTATATGTAAAAGCTTATGACAAAGAGAGTGACCAATGTATAAGTTCATCTCAAGAAATAGAAATAGATACAGATAAGGAAGTTATCATGGACGAATTAGAAATTCCATCAGTTCTATTTTGTGGAGAAACAAATACAATATCATTAAAGTTATACAATCTAGATTTGGGGGATGAAGAAGAAATGAGGGTTAATTTATATAGTAAGGACCTTGGGTTAAATCTATTCTCCGATCAGTTTGAGCTTGATGAGGGAGATAATGAATATGTTTACTTTGACTTTTCCATTCCTACTGGAACAGACACAAAGAGTTATAAGATTACATTCTATACCGAATACGACTACAAGGAGAGTTCAGATAGCTATAGAAAGAACATAAATCTGGGCACATATACTGTTTCTGTTGGCGGAGATAAATGTAAGGCTAAGGCTAGTCCAACAATCAATGCAACACTAGATTCCGAAACTGAAACAAAAGTTGGAGAAGATTTAGTAGTCAGAATTTTAATCAAAAACCCCTTGGAAACAAGTTCATTCATCGTAGCTCTTGAAGGTTATGATTCATGGGCAAGTTCTGCCACATTAGATGTATCAAGCTTTAATCTTAATAAAGATGGGACTAAGACTGTTACAGCGACTTTTAAACCAAAAGAAGCTGGGACTCAAGAGTTTACTATTCAGGCAATCTATGGTGGGGAAGTTATTAAACAAAAAGTAACTGTTGATGTCGAAGAGAGTTCAAACTGGTTCTCAAAGATTAGAGAGTCTTTAAATGGAAATTTGACTTTCTGGCTTACAATTGCAATATTCATAGTACTGATATTAATTATCGTAGTATTCCTTGTAAGATTTGCCGGTTCTAAAAGAAGCGAATAAGTTTATTAATCCCTTTTTTTTCTTTTATCCATGAAACAAAATAGAGTCCTTTTCAAAATTTTATCCAGATACTCCCTTGTCCTACTTTTAGGGTTGGAGAATTTATATCTGTTTTACAATCTTCTTTCATTTCCAACAATTTATGTCTCAAATAAAATTCTCTCTTTTCTCGGGGAATCGTCTTTTGTTGATAACTATATAATCTTCAATGATGCTCCATTACAAATAGCAAATGCTTGTGTTTCTGGGGCAGCATATTATTTTCTATTTTTTTTATCAATGTCCATCCCCTTGATTTTTCCTAAAAGAATAAAGGTTATCTTCTATTCCTGGGGGTTATTTTATGTTTCAAATGTTATACGAATTGTATTCATGGCATTAATTTTACAAGAATCTTATTTCAATTTGGTTCATTTATCTTTATGGCACATATTTTCTACAATTTTAGTTATTGTGATTTGGTTTAGTGCAGTAAAAATATTCAAGGTAAAAGAGATTCCAATATATACTGATTATTCAACTATAAAAAAGACCTATAAGGCCTTGACTAAGAAGTAAAATAATTAAACCCGCAATTAGAACTCCTATTGCAATGGAGCCAATTGCCTTCTTTTTTTCTAATCCTAAAAGCCAAGCCAAGAATGTTCCAGTCCAGGCTCCTGTAACTGGCAATGGTACCCCAACAAATAAAATAAGGGCGAGATATCCGATTTCGTTAAATCTTCTTTCAAATTTTTCATGTTTCTTTCTTATCTTTTCAATTAGCTTATCAAAAATTCGAGCATAAAATTTCCATTTTAAAAGATGTTCATGAAAAAATTCTAGGAATGAGTAAACAGCAAATATTACAAGAGCATTAAGTAATATCACTAGGAGGAAAAATGGCCAAATAGACAATCCATTCTTCAAACAATAGTCTACAATAACGGGCAATCCCCCCCTTAATTCGGTTATTGGTAAAATTGTTAATAATAGTCCTAGTAAGAGTTGAAAATCCATTATATTTTCACTTCGTTTATCTGTGCGATTACTCCAATAATGTATCTTTCTGAAGTCTCTAAATATTTACAATCTCCCACATTTAGAATATAGCAATTTTCCCCTTCTCTTTCTATACTTGGACTTTCAGACATTCTCGCAAGAATAATTGTTTTATCTTCTGTAGCATTTGAACAGTTAGCAAAATTAATCTTAAATTCTTCTGCATATGTTACATTTGAGACTGCTCCAGAAACTTTTTCAACCCATGGAAAAGATGAAACAAACTGAGTCATTACTGATTGCCCAACTATTGCCTTGTCACATTTTTCAAGCCCCGGTTCAAATGCGATAATTACATCCTTAGAAAGGCTAAAATTGGTATTTATGGGAATATTATTACTACGAGGATCTTTTCTTAGATAGAGATTGAATATTTTCTCTGTTTGTCCCTGGTAATTTATGGGAAACCTTCCATGATAATATGTTATTTCTCCTTCTTTTCCTTTCTGAAAATCAATTCCGGCATAATTAAAATTATTCAATTGTTTAACATACAAATATCCTCCAATTAGCCCTCCCAAACAAATAAGCATTAAGGTAAAAAATACAATTAATTGTTTATTCTGTTCCTTTTCTACTTGGGAAACTCCTTCAACTTTCTTTTTTTCATTCTTCTTTTTTAATTTTTTCTTAGCCATATTTTTATATAGTTTTTCAGTTTAAAAAGCTATTTTATTCCTAAAAGTCCATATGAAAATGCATCAACTCCCTTTTCAAAATCTCCATAAAAGAAGACACAATTTTCATTCTGTTCTACTCTAGTTTCATTAGCTTTCATAAAGACCATTAGATTATCTGTGCAATTTTTAACCGGAAGATTTTCTTCACAACCTTCTTCTAAACATGCAGTTTGCCATCGGGAATAAATTCCATCCAAGTTAATTAAAATCCTTTGAGCAGAAGATTGCATATTAACTATGTATAATGGTTTTCCAGAATAATTCTGAAAAGAAGCTCCATCCGAATAAATTCCTCTAGATTCATTTGGCAAATTAGCAAAATAAAATGGTTTATCTTCTACAAGGAGAACCAAGATGTCATTCTGTCTAATATAAGTTCTCCCCCCATATTCAAGATTTGATGGTTGAACCTCTCCATCCCCTCCAAATAGTTCACTAGCAAAATATCCTATAGTAGACAATAAAAGCAATACTGCGATAGATATTCCCACAAACAATTGAATTTTCTTTTGTCTTGCCTGAATTTCTTTCTCAGATTTTATCCTTCTCATGGGTTTTTCTATTAAACATAGTTTAAAAGTTTAACGAGCAAGGAGGATTAATCTTTCTTTGTAATTTTTTAAGAGGTTCAACTTTCTAACAAATCAAGAATCTTTTTTCTCAATAAGGGTAACTCCTTTTGGACGATATACAAAACAATACTTAAATCAACACCAAAGTAATGGTGGATAAGTTTATCTCTCATTCCAGAGATTTTTGTTCATTCAATTTCAGGATTTTTATCTCTAAATTCTTTCGGGAGATTTTTTACAGTTTCCCCAATTATTTCTATTTCTCTTATGATTGCACTCCTCTTCATTCTATCTTTTTCTAGTATCTATTCACTAATTCATTTAGAAAAAGATTCAATTGCTTCAATACTCTCCAAGATATGTTTAAGGAAGATTTTTGGATCCTTCTTCATAATATCCTCATTTCTTTTGAAAGAATTTGTTCTCTTATCAAAGGATTTAGACTTTTATAGGTTAACAAATCAACTTTCTTTTTCAAAGCTTTTTCCAAATCAATATTAATTTGAACAAAATCGAAACCAATAGGTCTGGATAGTTCAATAACTATATCTATATCACTTTTATTTGTTTGTTCTCCTCTAGAATAGCTTCCAATGATACTAGCCTTTTTTACAGGATATTTTTTTAGAACCTCAACTATCTTCTTCGCGAAAATCTTCATTTTTTTGTCAGTTATTGATGGATTAGTCCTCATCCTTGATTAAGTCTCTTCCTATTTAAAACACTTTCGCCTAATAGTCTCTAGGCAGGAATTCATTAAATAGTCTCACGGCAATAATCAAAAAAATAAATTTTCGTCAAAGCGAGAACAAACATTCGTTTTTTATAAAACGAAAATACAGAAATTAAGAAAATTTCTGTCTACAGAAAAACCTTGTTTTTCTGTCCCATCCAAAATCTACATTTTGGAGGCTTCCAACTTTTTCCGAGAGAAGTTGAAAGAATTAAAAAAAAGGAATCCAGAAAAATAGCAAATTTTTCTGCCCTATCAAAAAAAATCCCCACATTTTACTAGAAATGGATAAGTCCAAGCAGATTAGAACATATGTTCTGTTTATAGAAGCCTCTCAAATTCTTCTCTAGTCAATTCAAGGTCTTTTTTTATAATCTTAGTCAACAGTCCTATTCCTAGATCTTCTCCAGGATGATTGGGAATAATTGTAGTTCTACCATCTTTATGTTGGAAGAACATGTGACTTCCTTCTTGCCTAATAAATTTAAATCCTATCTTAGAAATAATTTTCGCTAGTTCATTAGCAGAAACTTGAGGAAGCCGAGTCATTTAAACCTCTATTTGTTGTAGTCCGAAGAATCTCTCTTTTATTTTTTCAATCTTTTTACATTTTAGATATAGGTTTATTGCCTCTTTAGTTCTACCTAAAAGTGTGTCCAGGTCTTTAGCTTGTGTATGACATCCTTGAAGACCAATTACATCGGATACAAAGTATCCATCCTCATCTTTTTCTATAATTACATTGTATGTTCCCATTTTTATCTCCTAAAAAATATAGTTCTTCAATACTTATAAATCTTCGTATTGTGAAGAAAATTCATTTTTATAAAACGAAAATACAGAAATTAAGAAAATTTCTGTCTACAGAAAAACCTTGTTTTTCTGTCCCATCCAAAATCTACATTTTGGAGGCTTCCAACTTTTTCCGAGAGAAGTTGAAAGAATTAAAAAAAAGAAATCCA
>CAZJUG010000016.1:0-9414 GCA_964549155.1 Candidatus Woesearchaeota archaeon | reverse complement strand
AAAAAAAAGAAAAAAGGGTTCAAAGAACCCATTTATTTAACTATTCTACATCAGCAACAACAGTTGAAGACTTAATTTCTTTAGTCCCCACATCTGTACTGCCTTCGTATTGATTTACTAAGTAAGTAGCAGCCTTTGTAGTATCGTCAGCTTCGTAACCTGCAACAAGAAGAGCAACTTTGCCTTCTCTAGCGAAGGATTGGACCAAGAATTGGCCTGCACCTACACCACTAGCAGTTGTGAAAGCTTCACCACATAGAGCACCACCTAATAAATCAGCAGCAACAGAGTTGATACATGAACCACCAACGACAATCAAGTTTTTACCTGTTATCTTTGCTGTTTCAGCATCAGTTGCAACCATAGTTCCTACTTCACTAACAGATGTTGTAGAACCAACAGATACACTTACGTCAGCTACTGCCTCTTTACCGAAGTATTCGATTTCAAGGTCATATTCATCTCCAGACTCGTCTGTAGATATTTTTGTAGCTAAATCAGAAGTAACCATTGCAACATACTTTTCATCAGTTAATGTTTCTTGTTTAGATACATTTCCACTTCCAAGAGTTACAGATAATTTGTCATTTGTGGAATTACTTACTGTAGCAGTAAATATTTTCCCTTCATCAACATCATCATCTTTATCGGCTTCTGTGAACAAGATTGCTGCACTTTCTGCAGCTGTAGGGATAGTTACAACTAGTCCCTTTTCAGAAACTACTTTGTTGAAAACTACTCCGCTTGTAAACTCAAGATAAACAGTATCATTTGCTTTATTGAAACCAGCAAGTGTAACTGTTACATCTCCAGCTTCATCAGTATCGCCAACTTTGGTTAGGATAGTACCATCCCATTTCAAGTCATTAGATCCTACAAGGTCTTCTAACTCTACTAAGATATCTGCTCCATCTACATCGATTTCAGAAACTTGATAGTAAAGTGTTTCAACGTCAGATAAATCTTCGTCGATTAAAGTTACTATAAATCTGTTATCTTCTTCTAGAGCAAGAGCATTACTAGATATATTCTGAGTAGATACATTATAGATTTCTCCCCAAGGGGTAGTTTCAGTACCTGTATATCCTGCAGTTTCATTAGTAATTACTCCAGCGGAAATCTTTAATAGATAATCCTCTTCACCTTGAAGATAAGCAGTTCCATTATACCACATTAAAGGCATATTGAAATTACCCATTTCTAAAGTTAAAGTTTCAGAACCACCATTTAATAGAATTGTTTCAGAGCTTGAAGCATAGTTTAATCCATTATAAACTAAACCAATTACTCCTAATCCTGGCATTTCTATTGGATTTGCTTGAGTTAAGAATGTAGTATCTTTAGAGTTCCAAGTTAATGTAACTCCATTTAAGTAAGTTCCATCAGAAGTTATTGTTGCAACTAATCCTCTAACCTTATCATCAGAATCTTCACCAATGATTACCTCTTTTCCGTTTTCTAGTATAATTTTACCAGAACCTATGGAAAATTCAACCTTTTGAGTTGTGGATTCTCTTGAAGAGGAAAGAATATTCTTTATTGCGACATATGAACCATCTGAAAGTTGAGCAATTCCGCCTTCTGCTAATTTTTTGACGTTAGTTCCATCAACATTTAAGATGACTTCATTCCCATCAATCCAATTAACTGAAACGACTTTGCCATTTACTGTAGTCTCACTACCATCCTCAAGTATAACTGTATTTGCAGAATCCAGTAATTCTACTTTTGTAGAAGTTGCTGTAAGCACATAATAATCGTTACCTAAAAGAGGCATATCAGACTCAGGCATTTCTGTTAAGTTTACTTCACTATCATCAAAATCAATAGTGTAACTTAATATATTTTGCCCATTAGTAAATTTAAAACCTACTGTAGGTTCTTTGTTTTGGTATTTTGAATCAGTGAATAGAGATAATGCATTAGAGCCAAGAGTTATAGATTGTTCATAATCTACATCTTCTATGTCTCCACTGTCATAAACTCCATCAGCTAATCCTATACTCAATTCATCAGCATCTAATGCTGTGAAAGATGAATTAAGAGCTTCGTTAAAATAGAATTTATCCGAAGATTTTTCTAATTTAAATGAGTCTCCACCTTCAACGCTAACAGAACCTGTACCTGTTACTAATTGTCCAGCTAAATCATTATTGATACTTGTTGCAGCAACCATATCACTGGCAGCAGCATCAGCACCAACAACAACAACTGCACCCTCTGTTGAGAATGGAGTTGGATAACTAGCAGCAAAAGCACCTGCAGCTGTAGCACCTAACATAAGAACACTTCCTACTGTTGCTAATATTTTTTTATATTTCATTATTTAATAACCTCCTTTCAGCACTATTTGGTCAGCCGCCTTTGTTAAGGCCTCGCGAACGAGTTCAGCATTTCCTAATAGCCTGGCCGGATCTTATGACTAGGGAATCATAAGGTTGTTATGACTGTACTCTTTTTGTAATCTGTCTAGTCATGTACATCAAAGATGTACAGATAACATAAAAATCGAGTCTTTTTAAAGGTTTTGATTCTTTCCCTATCAAAACCCTCGATTTTTCCCAGTTCCTTTAAAAAGCTTTCGCTTTTTTGACAATTTCTCCCACTTTCTAGACAGTTATCAAGAGGTTAAACACTCTTCTCAAGAATATATGGTGTAAAATACCATATACTACAAAAAAGGTTCTTCAACTAAGATTTAAACAAAAAACCAATAGTTTTATCTCCGAAGAACCTTTCCTATTGTATCTCTAAGGGTCTTTGGAGACAAGGGGTTGTATTTTCAGGGGTTAAGAGGATTAATCAGAGAAACACATTTAAAAAATTCAAATAGAAAGTTTTAAATAACCCTCAAACTTAAGATAAACAAGGTAACAGGGATTGCCTCAAGTCTTCGGACATCCCGCTTATGTATCCCCGGTTCTGGGCTTTGCCAAGGCCGGATTTTTATTTAAAATGAAAAAAGAGAATTCAAAAAGGGTTTCAGTTTATATTGATGGAGCAAATTTCTATTATGGGTTAAAAACTATAAACAAAAGATATTCTGACAATTTCTTCGATTTTGAGAAATTTGTAAAAGAGATTATTGGAGAAGCTGAATTGGTTACGATTTACTATTATAATGCTCCTCTGAAGGAAAATTTCAATAAGTATGTTTATTGGAATCAAATGAAGCTTTTTGCTCGACTTAGAAAGATTCCCAACTGCAAGGTTATTTTATGCAAAAGGCAAAAAAGAGTTGATGTTGATAAACAAGAATATTACATCATAAAAGGGGACGATATCCATTTATCTTTAGATATGTTAAGAGATGCTTGTAAAGATAAATACGACAAAGCGATTTTAGTTTCTGGAGATGGGGATTTTGCACAACTGGTAAACTATGTAAGAACTGAAAAGAAAGAAGTTGAGATTTACACATTTCAAGACTTGACTTCTGTTGATTTAATTAATAATTCAAACAGACATATTTGGATTGATAAAAAAATGGCCAATCGTTTTTTTTGGAGAGAAAAATCTGAAAAAAAGCAAATAAACAAGCCCAAAGAAAAATCTCTCCCAAAAGAATCTAAAAAAGAAAGTCCAGAAAAAACATAAAACTTTACATTAAACAACAAAGGGGAGAGAATATACATTACTAAACTTCCCAGAAATTTTTGGAAGTGAGCCAAGCGAACGGAAAAAATTTAATGTCCATCTAGACAAATAAAAACTAACTCCCAATACTCGCTAGTGTAAAATTTTTTTAGAGCGAATTTTTTACATTTGAAGCACAAAACTCATAAAGTTTATACACGATACCAAATCCCCTATACAATAAATTCATTAATCTTTTCAACAATAGTCAAATGCAATTCTTCACGAATTTTGCATAAACTTTTTATTATAATCCCTGAATCAATTGTAAAAATTCTTTGAGGTTTGATGGAACTTTCAAAAGGCAAATTACCTTCTAAAATATCTTCTTTTCGGATTATCACATTTTCTCTATGATTATTAGAAGTAACCAAGCAACATATTCTGTCAGGCATTTTTTCATGTATTTTTCTATTTGAAACAATTAAAGCAGGTCTTTTTTTAGATGCAGTTAGGTCAGAGTATGGAAAAGGGATAAGAACTATCTCTCCTTGATCATACATTATTCCACCTCTCATCGTATTCATTATCCCAATCTTTTTTAAGCACTTCTTCAGAAGACAACATGGTAAAAATTCCTTCTTGGTTGGGGTGATTTTTCAACTTTTCAAGCTCCACTATTCTCTT
The DNA here is from genome assembly GCA_964549155.1 of Candidatus Woesearchaeota archaeon. Taxonomy (GTDB): domain Archaea; phylum Nanobdellota; class Nanobdellia; order Pacearchaeales; family GW2011-AR1; genus CAKZRD01. Next base: position 5,151 of record CAZJUG010000016.1, on the reverse strand, counting down.
CTGAATACAAACTCTAACAAATTCACTCCACTTTATCTCCGAGTAATGTTTCATCCTGTTATAGACTTCATCATTTATCGAAAGAGTTATATTTGTCATGAAAAATTAAGTGAGCTCACTTATTTAAATCTTTCGTTTTTCAAACTAAAACAATTTGAATACTACCCCTTAAATTCATCTCTCAAGAATTTTATTCAACTAGGAGGGTACAATTTATCGGTACTATTTAACTTTTTAGTTAAATAATTAGAAAACCTATGAAAGATCAGGTAGGATAATCCCATATTCAAGACTAAACATTCTTGGAGACACAAAACAACCAGAAAGGAGAACAACAAATTATCAAATCTTCCTAGGCATTGTGGAAGTGTTTAGCGGAACAACTTTCGTCTTTCAAAAAAGCAAAAGCTGCCATCGAAAGTTCTTTAAACAGAATAGTATTACTAAAACCATGCCAAAAAAAGAGACAAAAACAAGATATTTCGAACTGAATGCAAATGAGTTTGGTTTCATCCCAAAATTCTTTGGGGCAAAAAAGGACTTTGACTTTTCAGATTTAGAAACTCTAAGAAAACTCCTATCAAATGAAAAGTCTAGAATCTTATACTTACTAAAAAATGAGAAGATAAACTCAATCTATGACTTAGCAAAGAAGATAAAAAGAGACTTTAAGTCTGTTTATGAAGATTTAAAATTCTTAGAAAAATTAGGTTTTATAGAGTTTCACTTAGAAAAAACTGGCAACAAGGAAAGGCTAATCCCTGTTCTTTTAACAGACAAAATTGAACTAATTGTCACCATCTAAACAAATAGTCATCAAAACCCTAAAATCTCCCACATCTCTAAAATCTTGAGCTGTCTGACCATTATTACAATTTCCATAATAAAATCTTTGTAATGGGGATTCATCTTCCCCAACAAATAATACATCTATTTGCCAAGCTACAAATCTTCTATCAATCTTCATAACATTAGTCATAGATTTGTTAATCTCAGAAATTAAGTATTCTTTTGTAGAAACATCTAAATTCTTACAATTCAATGCACCACCATTTGCCTCCTGAATAAGCTCTCCAATATTGGTAGGTAGTGGTTCTCTTACTACACATTCTGTAGTCTGAGCTAATAATGCATCTAAAAGACTTCCAACTTCTAAAGACTCATTCTTAGCATCTCTATTCCCCAGAGATACAATCATAAATATAAAAACTGCAACTACTACTAAAACAACTATAATAACAAACCCTGCAATCTCTTGCTGTGCCCCCTTTTTCATTCTATTCTTAAAAATCTCAAACTTATAAATGTTTCTCAAAACAAAAAGTTTTATAAACTATAGTTCAACTATAGTTTTGATGGTAACAACTATTCAACTCAACGAAACGGTAAAAAATCAGTTGGACAAGTTAAAAAAAGACAGAGAGACCTACGAAGAAGTGATCATAAATCTCTTGGAGTTAGAGGACCGACTAAACCGAAGACAAGAAGCTCTGCTCATAGAGGGATGTAAGGAAATGTCTTCTGAAAATCTAAGAATTACTAAACAATTCGAGAGCATGGAAGATTTAAGTGACTGGGAGTGGTAATGTCTATAAAAAGGGGAAGTATTTTTCTGGTCAATTTTGAGCCAATAAGGGGAAGAGAGCAAGGAGGAATAAGGCCCGCACTAATACTTCAAAATGATATCTCAAACAATGCTTCTCCTGTAACCATCGTGGCAGCAATCACATCCAAGATTTTCAAAAAAGAATTTCCTACAAATGTTTTCGTTCCAAAAGAAGATTCTGGACTAGATAAGGATTCTACAATTCTTCTAAATCAGATTAGAACAATAGATAAAACGAGATTAATAAAGTTTGTTGGAACTATTGATGATTTTCTAATGAACAAAGTGGATTTAGCAACCAAAATTTCTTTAGGGTTAGATTAAAACAGGGAACACTCCTTTTCAAATTCACAGATTAGAAAATATCTTATAGATACTAAAAAATGTTTCTCAGGATAGAGCTATTTTAGTTCCTCAGCTAATGAAGAGCCATGGGTAACACTATTCAATTTATCATAAAAATCCATTACAATTCCTGCAGGAATTTTAACACTAACTATTAAATCTCCATTGGACAACCATTCTTCGCCTTCTCTAAACTCACTAATAACTCCATAAGCCTTTCCAGTATACTGTGCAGGAATTGTGATTCTTATTCTTTTTGTATCAATTTTCAACGGGAGAATTTTTTGTAGATGCTCTACAATCTCACCAATCTGGTTCTCAACAGGCTTGTTTTTAACATTAATTTTTGCTTCCCTTAGTGCCGTCATCATTCTATCTGCAGTGTAAGGTCTTCCTTCAGAAGAAACTGCATTCTTAACAAGAAAGTCTACAACTTGCTTATACCTCTGTTCAACCTGAGTATTCAAATATTCCGTTGGCAAAACAACTTCTCCTGAACAAATAATCTTTTTACAAATTTCATAAAAGTCGCCTGTTTGAAACTCTATTTCTAAGATATCTTTAGCAGCATGTTCCCCTGATTTGAGATTATAAAAAACAGCATCAGTTAGAACAGCACGGGAAATGTCACCCACATTTTTTCTAACTTTCAATGCTTCGTCTAAATCTACAAGTATTTCAAAATTATTCTTTCCTTTTTTTATCCTTGCAGTTGTCTGTACCATAAATTTCAAATGATTCAATAGTATTTAAGGTTTGTTATGATTCCCTACATTAGAGCTTACACAAATTTAAAAACTTCAGTTTCGGATACAATTCATGATTAAAAAATCTTTCTTAGAGGTCTTCTGTGGTCCTATGAAGTCGGGAAAATCCAGAGAGTTGTTAAATCGGATAGACAAATTAAAATACCTCCCCGGGGCAAGTTATATTCTCTTCAAACCATCTACAGATAATCGTTCTCAGGGAATCAAGACTAGATTTGGCAACATTGAATTAGACTGCAAAAGTATAAAGAGCCCAAATGAAATTTTAGAAATGGTCAAACCCGAACATCAGGTTGTGGGAATAGACGAGACTCATTTTTTTGACAGTTCAATAATTCCTGTAATCAAAGAGTTATTAAAAAGAGAAAAACATATTTTGATTGCAGGTTTAGATTTAGACTTCAGGGGAGAACCTTTTGGTCCTATGCCTCATATTCTTTCCATTGCCAATGAGGTTTACAAATTTTCTGCAGTTTGTCAGTACCATGAAGACTCAAGAGGTTGCGAACTTCCTGCAACAAGAACACAAAGACTTATCAATGGAAAACCTGCCCCCTATGAATCTCCTAGAATTTTAATCGGAGACGAAAAAGAAGGTTATGAACCTCGCTGTATAAAACACCACCAAGTTCCTAAAAAATCTTAAAATGCTTTCCCACTTTTCTTTTCTACTTTACCATTCTTTTTAAGAATTGCAATATCAAATCTATCTGCTTCAAATCCTTCTCCTTGGACTTCTTTTAAAATTCCCAAGGCAACTTTAACTCCCTCTTCACAACTCAAATCAGATTTATATTTTTCTCTTAATTTTTCTCTTATCTTTTCATCATTTTCCCCAATAGCATTTGCCTTATATTGCAGATAACTTCCAGTTACATCGGTCGTGTAAAGTTCTGGTTTGCCATTAAAACCTGCAATCATCAAAGCAACTCCGAAGGGTCTAGCCCCTCCATATTGGGTAAACTGCTGTTTAATATCGGCTATTTCCTTTACTACATTTTCAGTGGTGGCTGGAGAATCATATGTAACTCTATGTTGCTGTGCTAAAATTCTAGCTCTATCAATCAGAACTCTCGCATCAGATATTATCCCAGCACCAACAGCAAAAATATGTTCGTCAATCTCATAAATCTTATTTGCGGAATCCCCAACAACTAGTTTATCCTTATGTCTCCTATCGGATACAATAATCACTCCATCTTTACAAACAACTCCAATAGAAGCTCCCCCCAACCTTATTGTCTTCTCTGCATACTCTACTTGAAGTATGTGTCCATCTGGGGCGAACATAGTTGCTGCACGATCATAACCCATTACCTGGTGTTGCATGTCTTCCATATCCTTACTGACTCTCAAGTCTTTATAAGCTTTTCTTTGATAGTCCTTTAATTGTACCAGAAACTCTCAAAACTTTTATCCCTGCAAAAGCCAATGAAGCTAAAACGGAGTTTAAACTTTCCCTTAAACAAGAACCAATCGTTTTTCCCTTTTCAGTTCTAACAAATAGGTATGCAGATTTGGCTAAACCTAGTATGCCCACATAATCAAGAATAGCTCTTTCAATTTTTTCCTTGCTTTCATCCTCAATGAGAAAATATCTACGATTATCCCTCGCAGAAGCTTTCAACTTCAATTTTTTTGTGTTTTTCATATTTAACTTATCTATTCGAACTATAAAAAACTAATGTTTCCCAAAGAAATAAAATTGGTCCTCTCCAGATTTCTTATTTTTCTTATTCAAAATCTTCTTTTTCAATTTCCTCTTATAAATTTTGTTTGCAATGAATACAATTAATATAAGTACGAGGACAAATACTCCTAAAATTTCAAAATTTCTAGAATCAAACTCAAAAATATTCTCTCCGCTTTTTCCCTCTTCTAACATTTCATCTTTTTCATCGTCTTGCTCAATTTTTTCTAAAATCTCCCGGAGTGTGATGTTTATTCCTTCAGAAGTTATATTATTCAGCTTAATATAAAGGTTATAATAATCACTCGAACTAAGATTCAATTTTCTTTCCTCGCCAATAACAAGAGTTAAATTGATTGGATCGCTTCTTATAACTACATCTATACTATCTAATCTCAACTCTAAAATTTCTAATGTGTGTATTGTTTTTCCAATACTAAACGACACTTTGTTTTGTTTTTTAACTCCAATAGTTTTTCCAGTACTTATAGACATAAGTTCTAATATCTCTCCGCTCTCAGTTCTAGATGATGAGGAACTTCCCCCTCCTCCAGAAGGTGTAACATCGGGGGCATTATCTGTGGTAAATGAATTTTCTGAGAAATTACAGTTTCCAGCTCTATCACAAAAAGTTATATTGAAATTATAACTAGTTGAAGCAGAAAGCCCCGAAACAGAAAAGGAATGCTGACTAGTAAAATTATTCTCCTTGCTGAACAATTCTATAGAAGAATTTGTTTGTT
>CAZJUG010000015.1:0-20798 GCA_964549155.1 Candidatus Woesearchaeota archaeon | reverse complement strand
CTATCTGAAATTCAACTTCTTCTTAAAAAAATGAAAGAGACTAAGTGTTCTTGCAATGTTTGTAAGGAATTTAATAAGGAGGTTTTGGGTTATTGCAATTGCAATCCTTATTACTAAAATGAAAAGACAAATTTATCTAGATAATGCTGCAACAACACCGATAGATAAAAAAGTAATGGAAGAAATATTAAAAAATTCAGAATATTATGCAAATCCTTCTTCAAAACATTTTTTAGGTGAAGAAGTAAAACAAAAGATAGAAGAAGCAAGAAAAAAAATTGCTAAAAAAATTGGTTGCAATTCCGAAGAATTATTTTTTACATCTGGCGGAACTGAGTCTAATAATATGGTTTTGAAGGGAATAGCTGAGAAGTTCCCAGAAAAGAAGCATATAATCGTTTCATCAATTGAACATGCTTCTATAAATGAAACTTGCGAATATTTAGCTAAGAAAGGATATTCTATAGATAAAATTTCTGTTGATAAGGAAGGAATAATCAAAATAGATGAATTGAAAGGTAAAATACGAAAAGACACTCTTTTAGTTTCCGTAATGCATGTGAACAATGAGATTGGAACAATTCAGCCAATAGAAGAAATTTCTAAAATTTGCAAGGGGAAAAAGGTTTACTTCCATTCGGATATGGTTCAATCTTTAGGAAAAATCGATATAAATTTGAAGGAAATCGGTTTGGATTTTGCATCATTTTCTGGACATAAAATTAATGCTCCGAAGGGAATCGGATTTGTTTATATAAAAAAAGGTGTTCAGATTGAACCTTTATTGCATGGGGGGGATCAGGAGTCTGGAAAGAGGAGCGGAACAGAAAACTTTTTGGGAATTATTTCCTTGCCCGTCGCATTAGAGTTAAAAAGAAATAAAGAAAAAATAAGAAAAAATAGGGATTTTATCTTGGATGAAATATTGAAAATTCCTGGAACTAATCTAAATGGTTCAAAAGGGAAAAGAATATATAATAATCTTAATATCTCTTTTTATGGAATTGAAGGGGAAAGTTTGATGATGCTTTTATCTGAAAAAGGAATTTGTGTTTCTACAGGCTCGGCATGTAACTCGAATAAACTTGCAGAAAGCCATGTGTTAAAAGCGATTGGGGTAGAGCCAATGTATATAAATGGAAGTATAAGGATGACTCTTGGTGAATTGACAGAAGAAGAGACAATATATATAATTGAATCTATAAAATCTTCTGTTAAAAAATTACAAGATATCAGTCCATTCAAATTCAAAACTCAACTAAATCAGGGAGGTCGAAATGAAGGCTTATAAAAAATTTAATTGCGACATGAAAAATGAAGCACAATGTGAAGAAGAGCTTGAGGAAGAAGGACTCAGTCTTGAGAAAGTGGAAGACGAATATTTCAATGAAGCAGATTCTAAGGATGAAGAGTAAAAAAGGAAAAATAACTGGAAAGACAACCTTCGGGGAAGCAATTTCTATCAATCCTAAGGCTGGAAGAATTCTAGCAGAAAGACAAATGTTCTGCGGATGTTGCCCAATGGCTATGATGGAAACTGTCGAGCAGGGAGCAAAAGTTCATGGAGTGAATGTCAAAGAGTTATTGAGGGAGTTGAATAAATAATGAAATCAAATTATTCGAAAGAAGTATTTGAACACTTCACAAGACCTAGGAATATGGGGGAAATGAAAAACCCCGATGCAGTTGGAACATTTGGAAATCCAATTTGTGGAGATGTGATGAAGATTTATCTTAAGATTTCTAAGAATAAAAAAGGAGAAGATATAATCACAGATATAAAATTTCAAACAATGGGTTGTGCAGCTGCGATTGCTACATCAAGCATGATTACTGAATTAGCAAAAGGAAAAACTTTGGAGCAGGCGAAAAAATTAACTAATAAAGATGTTGCAAAATCTTTGAAGGGTTTACCACCGATAAAAATGCATTGTTCAAATCTTGCTGCAGATTGCTTAAGAAAAGCGATAGGGGATTGGGAAAGTTTAAACCACGGCTAAATTAAGAAATGCTTTTGCATCGTTATAGAATTCTCTAGCAGCATCTGCTAGTCTATCTTCATATAAATCTTTTGTGTTCCTTATTATGTATTTATCATAAATCCCTCGGATAAACTTATAAAATGCTGTCTTGTCCCAATTTTCTTCATAGTCTCTTATTAAATCTGCGGCAATTTTTATTTTAACTTCTCCTTTGTTGGTCTTCTCCTTTTTGTCTCCGACCATAACCTCTGCATCAGTTAGCCCTAGAATGTGCCAGCTTATCTTTATTTCTTCTTTAAAATAGTCTGAAACCTTTTTGAGGGCAGTCCATTTTATTAGAATTTCTTTTCCATTGCCTTGTAATTTTTCAGTATATGAATCTTCAAGTATTTTATATCTGTGTTCTTTAAACCAGTTAAAACAAAAGTTGTATAATTCTACATAGTTGAAAAACCCCTTTTGTTTAAAGTCTTGTTCGAAGACATTATCTTTTTCAGCCATAATAATTAGAGAAAATTAGTATATTTAAACCTTTTCAAAAGCTACAAGAATTCTTAACCTGCTGGGATGACATCCCGAAGGAAAAAGCAATCCTTTCTCTTTCTAGTTTGGACAAACTGAATTTATCTGAGAAACTAGCTATTTTGATTGAACAATTAGTCTTTCTGCAGAGGACTACATTTTGAATAATTCTAGCAATTAAAACTGCTTTCTCCTTTTTTTCAAATTTCATAAGATTGTCTAAAGAGACCAGAATTGCAATATTCTTCTTTGCAGCTTCCTTGACTAGAACATGGTTCAATCCAGAACTTCTCTGCTTTAAGCTATCTTTTCCAAAATTAATCTCCGGTGAAACCAAATAGTCAAACTTCAAGGTTTCTATAACTCTCCGGTTAAATGTTTCATCTCTGGCAAGAATTGCAATTTGCTTTCTTTTTGTATTTTTTAGAGATTCTGTAATTTTTCTAATCTCTTTTTCATCCGCATCAATAAAATAGCCCTCGAAATCATCTTCAGATGAAATGTCTTTTTTTGATTTAATCTTTTCGAATAAGAGAGAATCTTCAGTCTTAATAAAATTTATATCGCTTGCCATAAAAAAAGAAAGCTCTTAAGCTTTTTATATCTGTTGATTAATAGAATTTCATTTTTACCAAAACAGCTAATGAAACTATCAAACTGATTAAATTAGTTATTGCTGAGCTAGTTAGTCTAGAAGAAAAACTATCATAGACTAAAAAAGCAACTCCAATAGAATAAATGATTACAAACGAAATTGAAATTTTCTTTTTCTTATCCATTAGTATAAATTGGATAATCCATGCAAGAATTATGAGGGTTAAACCAATCAAAGCTATCATTTTTTCTTATAAATCCTCCAAGCTAGCATCATCGCAGATAATGTTGCGATAAAGAAAGAGACATAAAGAACATCTGAATTTATATTCATTCCAGTCAACTTTGCAAAATCATAAACAACATAAATTCCGAATGTAACAAGGAAAAACCAGCCAATTGTTCTTTTCTTATAAATCATAATAATTCCAAGTATTGCGACAACTATTTCAATTAGTATAGAAACATATTGTAAAACTTCCATCACCATCTTAATTAGTTTATCACAAAGATCTATTTAAATTTAACTAATCTCCCTGCTTTTTCAGTATAAATAGTTAATTTTAAAAAAGCACCTATCTAAAAAAATCTATGGATGGGATAGATTTAAGGAAATACCAAAAAGATGGGGAAGATAAAGACAAAATTAAAGATATATTAGGTAAGATTTTGTCGGGTAGGTCTGGTTATAGTACAGTTATAGATGATACTAAACCGACTCTTAAATGTGAATGCGGTTTCTGTCTTGAAGGTGGAGAAAAGTTCTGTCCAGAGTGTGGAAAGAAAAGAGAGTGAAGAAACATTTAAAACACACTTATTCTTCTAGAAAATATGAGAATTGCTATTATAGATAAGGAAAAATGTAAGCCAGCAATGTGTAATCATGATTGCCTTAAATGCTGTCCAGTAAATAAAAAGGGTATAGAGTGTATAACTATCGAATCAAAGGCAAAGATAGATGAATCTACTTGTGTGGGTTGTGGAATTTGTCCAAAGAGATGTCCATTTGGAGCAATCCAAATTATTAACCTTCCTGAAATAAAAGATGATTCTTTGGTACACAGATTTGGAGAAAATGGATTTGCATTATATGGATTACCAATTCCGAGGAAAGATTCTGTTTTAGGTTTGTTAGGGAGAAATGGAATCGGAAAATCTACTGCAGTAAAATTACTTTGTGGGAAAGAACCACTAAATTTGGGAAAGGAAAATGCAACTAAAGAAGAGATAAAGAATTTTTTCAAAGGACATGAACTCATGGTCTATTTTAAGGAGATAGAAAAAAAGACTGTGGCCTATAAACCTCAGAATCTTAGTTTTTTAGCGACAAATATAAAAGTAAAAGACTTGCTTAATCAGAGAGCAAAAGAAGAAGATATTATTAGGATGACTAAAAAACTCAATATCTCCCATCTTCTCGAAAAGAATCTTGATAAACTTTCTGGAGGGGAATTACAGAAGATTGCTATTATTACAACTTGTTTGAAGGAAGCAGATATATACTTTTTTGATGAACCTCTTGCATATTTAGACATTGAGGAAAGATTAAGGGTTTCGGAATTCATAAAGGAAATTGCACAGGGTAAAACAACGATTGTTGTAGAACACGATTTGATAATTTTAGATTATCTAACAGAATATCTAAATATTTTTTATGGCCAACAGGGATGTTTTGGACTTGTCTCTGGCTTGAAAAGTAGTGCAAATGGAATTAACTCTTATCTGGATGGATTTCTAAAGGAAGAAAACTTAAGGATAAGGGACAAAAAACTTTCGTTTAATTTTACAAAAAATCCTCCCAATGCAGGATATAAAATAGGTTCTTGGCCTTCGTTCAGCAAGGTGTTTTCACAAGATTTTAGATTGGAAGTGGGGGAAGGAGAGATTCATTCAAATCATGTTTATGGGATTTTGGGAAAAAATGGAACTGGTAAAACAACTTTTGTGAAGTGTCTTGCTGGGCTTGAGGAAGTAGAAATCAATGGTAAAAAAACTAAGATAAACTTAGATTTGAAAATTTCATATAAACCTCAATATCTTCCTTCAGATTCTGAGGATATTGTTAGGGATATAATAATAAAAGAGAAGATTGGAAAAAGTATTTCTTCGGAATTTCATCTTGAGGACATTTATCAAAAAAGAATAAAAACTCTCTCTGGAGGGGAATTACAAAGACTTTCTATAGCTAGGTGTTTAGCAAAAGAGGCAGATATCTATCTTATTGATGAACCTTCAGCTTATTTGGATGTGGAAGAAAGAATTTCTTTAGCAAAGACTATCAAGGATTTTATGATGGAAAAAGAAAAGATTTGTTTTGTCGTAGATCATGATTTGCTCCTGATTTCCTATTTGGCAGATTCAATTTTGGTTTTTTCTGGAGAAGCAGGCAAGCTCGGGAAGAGTTCTGAGATTTTCTCATTTGAAAAGGGGATTTCTGAATTATTGAAAAGTTTAGATATAACCTTAAGGAAGGATAAGGATTCTGGAAGACCTAGAATAAATAAGAAAGATTCTGTTCTTGATAGAGAACAGAAAAGAAAGGGAAATTGGGCTATTTTCTAGAGTTCATCTTTTAGTGGTACATTAAGTTTATAAAAAAAGATTGTTCCGAGTGTTTATGAAACAATATAAAGTAGAGTTTAAGAAATTAAATAAGTTAGAAAAGCAACAAATAAACGAAAAAAGAAAAAAAGAAGAAAAAGAATTCAAAAAAGAAGAAGAGAAAAAACAAAAACAAATTAAACTTTTCTAAGTTATCTCCTATATACTAAACAATAGATTATTGCAATTAAAATGCTATATTGAGTAAATACTAATGCAAGCACAATCCAAACTAACTTCATTAGCATAGAAAGTCTTCTATTCCTAGCAAGTACATCGTAGATTATCCAAATGATACAGATTATTGAAACGACCCAGAGGATATTTCCTAAAATCCCGCTCATGAATGAAATCATTTTTTACCTCCCATCTGTTTAGTATAAAATATTCTTGTACATTTTAAGATTCTGTTAAATCTCCCATGTCTGCAACCCTAGTTAAGTCACTTACAGAATCTCCTTCTTGAAGTTTTATAATCCTCACACCCTGTGTTGCTCTCCCCATAATCCTTATGTCCTTGACAGGGCTTCTAATAACTATTCCCTTAGATGTTGAAACAATGATAGTATCATCTTCTTTGACAGATTGGGAGGTTATAACATTCCCTGTTTTATCAGTTACTTTTATGTTTATTACTCCTTTTCCAGCCCTTGCAGTTAGTCTATAGTCTTCAATCTCACTTCTCTTTCCATAACCATGATCAGTTATAGTCAGTATGGAGTACTCCTTAGGATTTTCTAGTGAAAGGACTTCTAGTGAAACGACCTCATCTTTTCCATCAAGTTTTATTCCAGTAACTCCAAAAGCATTTCTTCCCACAGCCCTTACATCATCTGAGTTAAATCTACATGCCTGGCCTTCTTTTGTAACTAATAAAACTTCTTGTTTATCTTTAAGTGGTCTTACTGAGATAAGAGAATCATCTTTTCCTTCGAGGTCTATTGCTTTTATTCCTCCTTTTCTAGGATTGCTAAACTCTGAAAGTTTTATTTTTTTAACAAATCCCTTTCTTGTAGCCATCAATAAGTAATCGTTAAATTCTTTAACTGCAATTACCGAGCTTACTTTTTCTTCTTTTAATTCTAAAAGATTAATCATTGCTCTTCCCTTTCCATATTTTGCAATTTCTGGGACTTCGAATGCTTTCAACCAATGTACTTTTCCCTTGTCAGTGAAGAAAAGCATATAATCATGTGTGGAACATGTAAGAAGTTCTTTTACAAAATCTCCTGTTGCCAAATCACTTCCTATCACCCCCTTTCCACCCCTCTTTTGTTCCTTATATTGTTTCAAATCAATTCTCTTAATATATCCCTTATCGGTTATTGTAACAACAACATCTTTTTTATCGACTAAATCTTTTTCTTCAAAGTTTTTTATGTTTCCAACAATTGTTGTTCTTCTTTCATCCCCGTACTCTTTTTTGAGATCATTCAATTCTTTCCGGATAATCTTATAGATTTCATTTTCATCTCCCAAAATTTTGTTTAATTTTTCAATAAAATCTTTCAATTGTTTCTCTTCGTTATTTAGTTTCTCATATTCTAGGGATGTAATCTGATGTAACTTCATTTCTAGAATTGCTTCGACTTGTTTGTCTGTCAAACTATACTTACTTTTTAATTGCTCTCCAGCTTCTATTTTTCCCCTTGCTGCTCTTATTAATTTGACAACTGCATCAATATTTTTTTGAGCAATAATTAGGCCCTCAACGATATGTAATCTTTTTTCAGTTTTATCTAAATCAAAAGATGTACTTTTTCTGATAATCTTTCTTCGGTGAATAACATAAACCTCAACAATCTGTTTAATATTTAGTTCCTTAGGTTCGTGATTTACTAAGGCAAGCATGACTGTATCAAAATTAGTTTGAAGACTTGTGTACTTATACAACCTATTTAATGTGAACTTAGGCTCAGCTTCTCTTCTCAATTCTATAACAATCCTAACCTTTCCTTTAGCAGATTCATCTCGGATATCTGAAACATCAGGTAATTTTTTCTCTCTAACTAAATTTGCAATTTGCTCAACTAATGACGATTTATTCACCTGATAAGGAATCTCAGTTATAACAATTCTCTGTTTGCTACCATTTTCTTCTATTTTTGTTTTTCCTCTAATAACCAATCTTCCTCTTCCTGTAGAGTAAATCTGGGAGAAATCCCCTGAAACACTTCCACCTGTTGGAAAATCTGGAGCCTTGATTGTTTTAATTAGGTCATTTAAATCTACAGAGGGATTTTCAACATATTGCAAAATAGTGTCACAAACATCATTAATATTGTGTGGGGGAAGATTTGTTGCCATACCCACTGCAATCCCTGAAGCTCCGTTTAACAATAAATTGGGTATCTTTCCAGGCATAATCTTTGGCTCTACTAGGGAGCTATCGAAGTTTGGTAACATTTCACATGTATTTTTATCGATAGATTCTAACAATTCTTCAGAAATCTTTTCCATTTTAGCCTCAGTATATCTCATTGCAGCTGCAGGATCTCCATCCATACTACCAAAATTACCCTGACCTTTAACTAGAGGATATCTTAGGGAGAAGTCTTGTGCCATTCTGACCATTGCATCATAAACTGCAGTATCTCCATGGGGGTGAAACTTACCTAGAACATCTCCGACGATTCTCGCAGATTTTTTTGTTTGCTTATTGTGTTGCAAACCCATTTCATGCATTGCCCATAAAATTCTTCTATGAACTGGTTTTAATCCATCTTCTGCGGATGGCAAAGCTCTAGAAACAATAACAGACATAGAATAATCTATGTATGCTTTTCTCATTTCTTCAGAAATTTCTGCATCAATAAGATTTTTCGCTTGAATGTTCTTTTTCAACTCTTCCTTTCTCTTTTCATTGTCTTCTTTTTGCTTTTGTATTTCTTCTGGACTCATTTTTTCTTCTCCTTTATTTCAAATTGACAATTTTCACAAACGAATGTATCTGCACTTCCGTCTTTCATTGTGACTTTTACTTCGTCTTTACAATGAGGACAATATCTCTCTTCTATTTTTCTTTTAAAGTCAGTTCTTTTTAGTTTTTTATCTTTCTTTTTTTGTTTGCTCAAATCTATTTGTTTGTGTTCTTTTGTCAATTTATCTTTACTAATAAACCATTTTGGGAATGTTGTCGCAGAGAATCCACAGTCTTTACACTTCATTCTTGGGATAACTCCGAATATGTTTTTTAGACCGAATGTATACCCTACATTTGTAGATTGACATCTTGGACAAACATAGACTTCTACCCTATTCTCCTTGTTTTTACATTCTTCATCTTCAATTCCACAACATTGGAATTTGGGAACTTTTCTTTTTGTTTTTTTCTTTGCCATTTTTATTTTATTAATACAAACCTTTTTAATTTTTCACCCTTCAATTCTTTGAATCCTGCAAAATCTTCTAGACTTCTTATCCACACTGTTCCTCTTGGAAATTCGTTTTGATAAAGTTGTTCATATACAACAATTGTTCTTTTTGGATTCTCACAATCTTTTGCAAGCATTACAATTCGGTATTCTCCTCCCTTAAAATGTTTATACCTCTCACCTATCTTTGGAATTTCCATTTTATAAATCCACCTCTGCATATTTAGCATTATCTTCTATGAATTTTCTTCTTGGACCAACCGCATCTCCCATCAAGACTGAAAAAGTTTCATCTGCTTCTACGGCATCTTCAATAGAAATTTGCTTCATAATTCTTGTCTTAGGATTCATAGTAGTATCCCATAATTGCTCATCATTCATTTCTCCAAGACCTTTAAATCGAGAAACCTCTGGCTTTCCAGAAATCTCCTTAAGAACCTTCTTTAATTCCTCATCAGAATAAACATACTGGTCCTTACTTCCTTTTCTAACCTTATATAATGGAGCAACTGCAACAAAAATGTGTCCTGCTTCAATCAATTGAGGAACATATCTATAAAACAATGTTAAAAGTAATGTTTTGATATGTTGACCATCTACATCTGCATCAGTCATGATAATAACTTTATGATATCTTAGCTTCTCTATATCAAAATGTTCTCCAACACTTGTTCCAATGGCAGTAATTAGGTTTGCAATTTCTTCGGAAGAAAGTGCTCTTACAGGACTTGATTTTTCTACATTTAATATTTTTCCTTTCAAGGGCAATATTGCTTGGAATTCTTTATCTCTTGCTCCTTTTGCAGTTCCCCCTGCAGATTGACCTTCAACGATATATAATTCTGTTTGTTCTCTTTTATTGGATGAACAATCTGCTAACTTCCCTGGCAAACCACTTCCACCCAGAGCACTCTTCCTTCTTACCAAATCTTTTGCTTTTTTTGCTGCTTCTCTTGCTTTGAATGCTTGAGCTGCTTTTTGTGCAATTTTTGAGGCGATTGCAGGATTTTCTTCAAAGAACTCACTTAATGCAGAACTAACCATTGAGTCCATGATCCCCTTTAATTCAGAGTTGCCCAATTTTGTTTTTGTTTGTCCTTCAAATTGAGGCTCTTTTAGTCTTAGTGAAATAATTGCAGTTAGGCCTTCCCTAACATCGTCTCCATCTAATTTTCCATTTTTTATAATATTCTTCTTTTGAGCATAATCATTTATCACCCGGGTTAAAGCGGTTTTGAAACCTGAAACATGGGTCCCTCCTTCTATTGTGTTAATTGTATTTACGAAACCATGAATATTTTCATTGTAAGAGTCATTATATTGTATTGCAATTTCAGCTCCAACATCCTCTTGATTCTTTTTAAAATAAACAGGTTTATGTAATGCTTCCTTTGTTCTATTTAGCCACTTTATAAAATCAACAATTCCCCCAGGATTATGGAATTCTTCTTTTTTCCCAGAAATTTCATCAGTGAATAAAATTTTTAATCCAGCATTTAAGAAACAGATTTCTCTAAATCTTGTTGAGAGTGTGTTAAAATCAAATTTTGTTGTTGAGAAAATTGTTTCATCTGGGAGAAATGTTACTTTTGTTCCTGTTGCTCCTTTTTCGCAATCTCCTATTGTTTTTACATCTGCATTCGGAATCCCGATTTTGTAACTTTGCATCCAGACTTTTCCATCCTTTTTTACTTCTACTTTCATCATTTTTGATAATGCTGCAACAACAGATATACCTACACCATGAAGTCCTCCTGAAACTTGATATGCCTTTTTATCAAATTTTCCTCCTGCATGAAGTTTTGTAACAATTATTTCCATTGCAGATTTTTTGTAGATAGGGTGTAGGTCAACTGGCATTCCTCTCCCATTATCTTCAACTGAAACAGAACCATCTTTGTGGAGAATTACTTTTATCGTATTACATACTCCTGCCAGACACTCATCTACAGAATTATCAACAACTTCATAAACTAAGTGGTGTAAACCATCTTTTCCAGTCCCACCGATATACATTGCAGGCCTTCTTCTTACTCCTTCAAGTCCTTCTAAAATTTTGATGTCTTTTGCAGAATATTCATCACCCATAGCGATGAAAAATAAGCTAGCTTTATAAATCTTTCTGGGAAGTTTTTAAAATTTATCGACGAATAACATTCGTTTAAAATTATTTCTTTATCAATTTTTGTGTTTTTAATGTCTTTTAGCATATATGAAGTATAAATTTTCTAGATGATTAGCTGCAATATGGAAATCCTTATAAATAGCATATTCATGAATATTTTATGAAAATTGAAAAGAGGCTTATTGCTTTTGTATTCTTGTCTTTAGTATTTATATCTTTTTTTTCATTTTCTGTTGTTAGTGCTGGATGGTTTGGAGATTTTTTCAATAAGATTTTCAATAGGGGCAATTTAATTACTGGAGAAGTTACATATCAAATTGGGAACAGATATCTTTTCAATACTGTTCTAGGAGCTGGAGGAAGATACTATCATGTGGTCGCATTCCAGAATAGTTCCGTTCCTGTTTGTCCAGAGCTTTTAGGAATCGTAAGCCCTAATGGTTATTCTTGTCTTTATGAAACTGTTGACTTGAGAAATATTGGTCAAGGGATTGAAACAGGATCTTTTATTTATAAGGATGTTACAGATTGTGGCGGTTCTTATTATTTTAATCAAGATTTAGATATTGTGCTTCCGTGGACTCCAACAGCCAGTTATTTTTGTTTTGGGAATTTAGAGATGAATATTGTTTATAATCCAGGAGATGCATGTGGTACTTTGTATTCGTTCAAACAGGCTAGAGATTGTGCTTCTCTTGGGGGAACTTGTAGTTCTTCTACAGGTCGTTGTATTAATCTTTGTACTCCTACTACTTGTTCTGCTCAAGGTAAGAATTGTGGGAGCATCTCTGATGGTTGTGGAGGAACATTAAATTGTGGAAGTTGTACTTCACCAAATACTTGTACTAATAATGTGTGTGGATGTACTCCTTCAACAACTAGTTTTACTCCTGCCTTGAATACTTTCTGTGAAACAAAGACTGTAAAGAATAGTTGCAATCAAAATGTACAAAAGACTGGAACTCTTGTTTGTGGTGCAGGTTATGGTTGTATAAGTAATGCTTGTGTTAATGTAACTGGGGCATGTAACCTCCCATGGAGTGGACTGATTGCTCATGGACAAAATGTAACGGCCTATAGTTCTCTTGTTGTTTCTCAAGGTTCTTCTTGTGTATCTCAAACAAGAACATGTAATAATGGTGTATTAACTGGAAGTTATAACTATAGTTCTTGTTGTGCTCCTTCGGCAACGGATTTTAGTCCGGCTTTAGATTCATTTTGTGGAAATATGACTGTGAATAATAGTTGTAATCAGAGTGTTCAAATGAGTGGAACATTGAATTGTGGAGAGGGAATTGATTGTATAAATAATTTTTGTATGAGTTATACTTGGATTCCTTCAGATTGGTCTAATTGTACTGGTGGAAATTGTTCTGGAGGAGGAATTCAATTTAGAAATGTAACTTGTCAACTGAATGGAACTATTGTTAATGATTCTTATTGTAATGATACTAAGCTCGATTTAAATCAAAGCTGTAAACTTTCTTGTCCTAGGGGGAAGGTTTGTTCGAACGGTGTTTGTATCACCTGGAGTGGTACGGGCTCTAACCCTGGTGGAAGTAGTACATCTACGAGTAGTAGTTCTACAAGTAATAGTGGAGACTCATCCCAGGGTTCTCAAACATCTAATGTAACTGAGATTAAGGATGATGCATCTTTTTACATTGTTTTAGTAATAATTTTGATTGTTGCAGTTGCAATTTTGGCAGTAATTTATTTTGTTATATTCCGTACTCCCCCTAAGAAACCTTCATCAAAAGATTCTTCTAGTGCATCAAAAGGTAATGGTCCTCCACCTGCTAGCCCAACAGGACAATTACAAAATCCCCCTCAAATGAAAGCTCCTTCCCCAGTTCCTCAAAATGTTATGAATAATTCTCTTCCTCAAAATAGAATTCCTGTACAAGGTTTACCTCCAAGAAGATAATTGGGGAAAGACTTAAATAAAGATATTTACTGAGATTATTATGTTTTTCAAAAGAAAAAAAGATGTGGACTTGAGAGATTTGCAAAGAAAGGGACTGATTAGGATTCCTAAAAAAGAAGTTGAGCTTGAAACAGATAGAAATGGTTTTGTTGATTTAGGAACTAGTACTCAATTAAATGGGAATAATTCAGCTAGCGATAATTTAACGAATCCTCCTGCGGAACCTGGATTTTTTAATTTTTTAGATAGTAACTCAACCTCAAGTCAGTCCGCGAATCAATCTTCAATTTCAGACGAGGAAAGAAGGGTTTTTACAAGAAGAATAGAAGAATTAGACAATAAGATATATAAGCTGGAGCAAAGGATTGAACTTCTTGAAAAAAAATCAGGGGTTGGAAGTTCTTCCAGTTATAGTTGGCAATAGGTAAAATGGAAGAGAATAGGATTTCTAGGGGCGAGAAGATAATTGAAACAAGGAAGAAAAGAGCAAGAAGCCTGAGTATTTATGAGGCGAGTGCTTATTCTGTCAGTGAGGGGTTCGGGCTTAGAAATGTTGCTCCATATGCATTAGCACTCAATGCTTCAAATTCAGTAATGGGTTTTTTAACTTCCATTCCAACATTGCTTGGAAATCTTTCTCAACTCATTACATATTCTTTTTTGGGAAAATTTAGTAGGAAAAAAATAGTAATGTTTGGAGTTCTATTACAATCTCTTTTTTGGTTGATGTTGATAATCCCTGGATTGCTATTTTTGAAAAATCCTGTCTCAGATATTCCTGCTTGGTCTCTTGTTGCAATTTATACTATGCTAATCATTGCAGGAGCATTTGTAGGTCCTGCATGGAACTCTTGGATGAAAGACATTGTTCCGAGGGAGATATTGGGAAGATATTTTGCTAAAAGAAGTAGGATAGCTGGGTTTATAGTGGTTGTTTCAATGCTTATTGCAGGATTTCTTCTGGATTATTTTAAGAAGATTGAGGTTTTATATGGTTTTTTCATATTGTTGTTCTTTTCTTTTATTTTTAGGGGAATGTCGGGTTATCTTTTCAAGGATCAATATGAGCCTCCGTTTAAGAAAAAGAAAGATTCTTTTTTTGGACTTCTCCAGTTTGTTTATAATATGCCCTTTAACAATTTTGGAAGGTTTGTTGTTTATGTTTGTTTGATGAATCTAGTGGTAGCTATCGCAGGACCTTTCTTTGCAGTTTATTTACTGAGGGAAAGAGGGATTAATTATGCAATTTATATGTTCTTGATTATGATGATGCCGGTAGCTACTATGCTAACATTAAATTTCTGGGGGAAGATTTCTGATAAGTTTGGAAATGTTAAGGTTTTCAGATTGACAGGTTTTTTTATGGCAATTATACCTATGTTCTATTTCATTTCAAATTATTTTGAAAGTAAGATTGTTTTAATCTCCATAATTGCATTTATAGAACTAATTTCGGGAGTAAGTTGGGGCGGATTTAATCTCTCTGTTTCTAATTTTCTATTTAAAACAGCTTCGAGGGACAAAATGGTTATTTGTTCTTCATATCTTAATGTATTAAATGGTTTTGCAGTTTTTATTGGGGCGACGATTGGAGGAATGATAGCTTCAGTTAATTTTTGGAAGCCAATAATGCTAGTATTCTTAATCTCTGGAATCGGAAGGTTGTTAGTTTATTTTTTGATCTTACCTGGAATAAAAGAAGTCGTCCATAAAAAGTCTAAGTATGATAAATATGATTTTTTATCTTCTTTCAACTTTGCAGGGAGATTCTTTAGCCAGATAGGAGAAAGCATTTATTTTAAGAGACATAAAAACAATAAATTAAATCGTTTTAGTATAATCTAGAATTTGTTGGATTATCTCTTTTTTAGACATCTTAGGATTTCCATTTTTTAGTTTTAGTGCTTTATCTGCATAGCTTATAAGATCTATTTCTAATTTTGTTTTTGATTCTTCTATTAGAATTGCAATCAAATTTTCATTAATTTCTGAGGGATTTTTATTTTTTATTTCTAAAATGTCATTAACTACATTAATTATTGAAAGATCGTTTATTTCCATAAGGAATCTAAAAAATGAGTCTTTTTAAGGATTTATGCTCTGTTTAAGGAATCTAGTTTTTGTTTTATCCTGAGAAGTTCTTCTTCAATATCATCCTTTTTAACGACTGGTTTTATGTCTAGTTCCTTTTTTATATCATTTGTTTTTGTAGATTTTTTCTTTAAAGAAACTTCAAATTTTGGAATTTCTTCATCGGGCATTAAGGAATCTAGTTTTTCTAAACTGATTTTCAAATCTGAAAGGGTTTCTTCAAGCATTTTTTTATATTGAACCTTTTTTGTTCTTGTCAATGCAAGATTCTTTAAAACCTTCCTTAGATAAAGAATTTCCATCTGAGCTTTCAAAAGTTCGGATTTTCCATTCACATAAACAGGCCCCCCAAAGTGGACATATATTTTTTTTCCAGCCATATCAAACTTTATCAAAAACTAAAGAATCTACTTCACCTATTTTTTTCTTTATGTTATCTAGGTTCAAATTAATATCACTCATTTCGCTATCTTCTTTGATTTTTATTTCCTTTATTTTATTTATAATCGCTTCAGCTTCAAGCAGACTCTTTTTCACACTTGCTAACTCTTTTTTTGCAGCTCTGAACTTATCTATTCTTATAAAGATTGAATCTGGACCCTCTATTGGACTTTGTTCTTCTATTTTCTTTGGGGGTTCCATTATCGATGGTGCCATTCTTTCTTGAGGTAAAAATCTTTCATGTTCTGAATTGAATGATGGGGGGGATGGAATGCTTCCCTCATCGCCATATTGAGATTCATCAGAACTTAAATCTTCCCCAATTGCAGACTTTATGATATCTCTATTTACCTCTTCATTGAATCCTTTTGGTAATGATGGAAGCTCTCTTTCGTTTCTTTCCGTCGGAAATTCAGGTAATGAAGGAATCCTTGGAATCTCTGAATCGTCTCTTTTTTTAAATAATGCCATGTAATTCCTCTGTTTTTCTCTTTTTTATAGCTTTATATTAATTATAAAATGATAACAAAACAAATAGAAAAGTATTTAATGGCCTTTTTTGACGAATAGTAATGCAAATAAATTTTCTCAAACATCTGGTCGAGAAAGTTGCTGGCCCTGCGTCGGTTCCGATAGTGGAAATACTATCAGGTAAACGAGATGTGAATGAGTTCTTAATAGCTAAGAAAATGGAGATGACTATAAATCAAATTCGAAATGTTCTCTATAAACTCTCTGCAGAGGGTCTTGTTTCTTTCATAAGGAAGAAAGATAAACGGAAGGGATGGTATATCTATTTTTGGACCTTGAGTAGTCATAAATGTTTAATCCGAATTGAATTGGATATCCTTAAGGAAATTGAAGACCTGAAGAGATTATTGGAAGCTCGGGAGAAAAAGAGATTCTATAATTGTGAAACTTGCAATATTGAAGTGAGTGAGGAAAAGGCTCTAGAACATGACTTTTCTTGTGAAGAATGTGCAGGATTATATACTCTTGCAGATGGCACTTCGATAATTAAGGAATTGAAAAATAAAATCATCCGGAAGGAAAGAGATTTGAATAGCATTAGGGGAGAACTAAAGATTGTAGAAGAGGAAGAGGATAAGAAGAAGGTTGCTAAACAGAAGAAGCATGAAAAAGAAAAACAAGAAGAGAAAGAAAAGAAAAGATTAAAGAGAAAAAGCGAAAAGGCAAAGCAGAATCCTAAGAATGTCAAACCAAAGAATGTTGAAACGAAGTCTAAAAAAGTAAAGAAACCTGCAAAGAAGAAAAAGTAAGATGGCATGGTTTGAAAAGAAGTTTAATAGGGGATATCATCAATCTGATGAAACTTATGGAAATTTTAACAAATCGAGAAGAAATCCTCTTTTTTCTCTTTCTGTAACTGGAAAAATAATTGTTGCAAATGTATTATTCTTTCTAGGATTTTATGTTCTTTTGTTGATATTCGGAACTAGCCCTGAGAAGTATGCTGCTCTACTGAACAATGTAGCACTTCAGCCAATGAATATCATCGAGGGAAAAAGGATATGGACTCTTTTTACACATATGTTTATGCATGCCGGATTGAGCCACCTTTTTATGAATATGTTGTCTATGATTTTTATAGGAAGTTTTGTTGAGAAGTTATTAGGAAAGAAAAGATTTTTTTGGTTATATCTTATTGGAGGGTTGGTCTCGGCAATATTTTTTGTAACTCTTGCAGGACTTTTTGGAACGACACCTGTTGGGGAAAAACTTTTTGGTAACCCTCTAGCTTTTGCAGTGGGAGCATCTGGAGCAATTTTTGCATTAGGTGGTCTTTTAGCTATGCTTACTCCGCGAATGAAGGTTTTAGTATTTTTTATAATTCCTATGCCTATGTGGATTGCAATGACATTCTTTATGGGATTCTTTTGGATATTATCCTATGTTGGTGGGATTCCAATAGGAAATAGTGCCCATCTTGGAGGATTGGTGACAGGATTAGCATATGGAGTTTATTTAAAATATAGATATCCAAAAAAAACCAGAATGATCTCGAGGTTCTTTTCATGAAAATTTTAAGGGAAGAACTAGAATTTGTTAGAAAAAGCAAGATGTACATTTTTATTGCAGTCGGGATTTTTCTGTTGTTTTCAATTTTAGGGTTTATCTTTCCAATATTTGAAGAAGAGATTATGATAGTTATCTCCGAAATGAAGACCATGTTTGAAGGCTTGAATGTTTGGCAAACCATTGGACTTTTATTTTTTAATAATTCTCGAACAAGTCTTTTAGCTATTATCCTGGGGTTTTCATTTGGGATTGTCCCATTAATTTTATCAATGTCTAATGGATATATTATAGGCTTTGTGAGTAGAATGGTTACGAATGAATATTCATTTTTTGAAATGTGGAGGATTCTTCCTCATGGAATATTTGAACTTCCAGCAGTTTTGATATCTATGGGAATTGGATTGAGAATAGGTATTGAAATATTAACAAAACCAACTAAGAAGAATTTTCTTGATAATTTGGATAAAGCTCTGAAAACCTTTGTTTTGATTGTTGTTCCGTTACTGATTATTGCAGCGATTATTGAAGGATTATTAATTGCTTATTTTTAAAAGGTTGTTTTATACAATCTAAATCTTTTTAACTGACTATTCATTTGAAAAGATATGCCCTCAAAAGAATATCAAAGATACCAGGAGTTGAATGATCGAAGTTGTGATGCCTTGGTTTTATCTTATAGTCCTTATCGGAGATTAGTATCTGATTGTGATAGAAGTTTTTATATTCCTTCGCAAGGAAATGTAGAAGAATCCTTTGGAGAATCTTTAAGAAAATTGTTGGGGGAAACCAAGGGGAGTTCTCACTGGGCTGATTCAGTAAGATGGAATAATATTGAGGGGTTGGATAAATTAGAAAGAAGAATCTTAGAAGGAACACGGAAAATTTTGATAGGACCTGCAGATTATCGGACTCCCTTTGAAAATTATCTTTCTGAATTGTGGGGGAAATTTGAACATGCATGGATTTATGGAAGGGGAGATTTTTATAGGTTCCGGAAGGGGAGAAGGGCTGAAGCCTTAGAAAAGTTTAAAAATTATTGGACACCTAAAGAAAAAGTCAGATGGGAACAGATTCATACCTTCATGGGAGAACATACTCAAAAAATACTTAGAATTCCCATAAACTCCTCTGTTTCCCATAATCCCTAATAATCTTACAATTTTTCATATATTCGTTCCAATCAAACTTAACTCTTATTTTCATTTTTTCCAATGCTTCTTTTAGTGTTGAAAACTTCTCAGGTTGTTTTTGCATTGCCCTTCTAATCGCTTCTCTAATAATTCCTACACCTAAAGGAGCATAATATTCTTCTCTTTCTTCATGAAAAACTATAACTTTTGCCTGTCTCTTTATTTTCTCTAAATATTCAGTAGTTGATAATCTGTCCGCATAGTAAGCTCCAACTACATTTTCTGCATATGTTTTTCTTCCAAAGAAAGATTCATAGTCATGAACGAAACTTGTTTTGTTTTCGCTCCACAGACTGCCTGAAAAACTTACTTCGATTACTTCAAATTCGAAATATCCTGGTAAGAAGAGTATTTCAAAATGATTTCCATTATAGTACTCTGTAAATAGTTCAAATTCAGATATTGAAGAGTATTGTTTTATTTTTTCTAAAATTTCTTTTCCCACAATATCATCTATTGCTGTGATTGACCAACGAGTTGGAACCATCTTCCTGTTTTTTTTCATTCCTAGAAGGCCCGTAGAAAAAAGTTTTTGTATATGGCTTATCCCAATATTTGAAGAGTAAAGTTCGTTTACTGCATCTAGTGATTTTGCATCAGTGTCATTGACTAAGTGGTCCACTTTATTTGGAACAGAAAGATTTTCTTCAATTATTGCTTTTTTTAATGGGGCTGGATTTGCCATAATTGTAAACAATTTAGATGCTGTGAAAGTTTGTGTAGGTTTCTTTTCAAGAAAAAATTCTGTGGAAGTTGGTTTTGAGGTTAAGGCTAAATCTTGTAAAAGATTCCTTATGCTCTTTTGTGCCTTTATATTTGATTTATTTCTAGCATAAATCATCTTAGCTCTGTAACCTAGAACTTGTTCAATGGATAAATCTTTCTTTACCCATTCT
Organism: Candidatus Woesearchaeota archaeon; assembly: GCA_964549155.1. Lineage (GTDB taxonomy): Archaea > Nanobdellota > Nanobdellia > Pacearchaeales > GW2011-AR1 > CAKZRD01. Next base: position 1,015 of record CAZJUG010000015.1, on the reverse strand, counting down.
TCAGGTAAAGACATTTTAGCAGTGTCTCCCCACTCATTTGGAGATAAAACTCCACAGAAAACATTTGGATAATCTACCCTTCCGACGAAGACCTCTGGAGGACTTGAACCAGAAAAATGTTCTTTGATTTTAGGAGAATCTTTGATGAAACTATCTAATATCTTACATCTTTTCCCACAGAGTCCTTTTCCCTTACACCTAATACATAATGAGTCCATTTCTGTTTAATGTGGGCTAGGTTTATAGGGATTTATGTTTTAAAGTCTCTAACCAAATACTTAAAAACCCTCCAGAGTTATAATAATTATGGCAGGAGAAATATCAATGCCCGGCTATGGCGGGTTGACTAGATTCAAGGAAGAATATAATTCTAAATTCCAGTTTGGACCTGGAGCAGTTGTAGCAATGATAATTGTAACAATTGTTTTTGTAGTCTTACTAAATATTTTATCATAATAAAATGTTTGGCGGAATAAATCCTAAGCAAATGCAAGGAATGATGAAAAAGATGGGCATAGCCCAAGAGGAGATTGATGCTTCTAGAGTTGTGATTGAATGTGAAGATAGGAATATAATTATTGAGAATCCTTCAGTGATGAAAATAAAAATACAGGGCAACGAGAGTTTTCAGATTTCTGGGGAAGTTTCTGAAGAGGGAAAGAGTTCATTTAATGAAGATGATGTGGAAATTGTTATGGGTAAGACTGGGAAGTCCAAGGAAGATGTCGTTGAAGCATTAGAGAAAAATGATGGCGATATTGCTCAAGCAATTGTTGAATTAAGTTGATTTTATATCTTTAAAAACAACAATTATTAATTAATGCTAAGCTCCTATACAGAAAATATGATATTTTCTGTCCCATTCAAATTCTAAATCCCTGAATTTGAAGGTAGGCTAGAGGCCAAGGATTCCACGAGTGTAATCCTATATCTTTAAAAAGAGAAAACTATTTTATTTCTTAAGCTCCTATAGTCTAGAGGCCAAGGATTCCACCCTCTCAAGCGGGAAGGGCTA
>CAZJUG010000014.1:0-20993 GCA_964549155.1 Candidatus Woesearchaeota archaeon | reverse complement strand
CAAGACGAGCATCATCTAGGAAACCGCACCTTTTAAGGTGCGGAGGAGGTCATATACAAATTTGTCCAGCGATTTGTGGGCTTCTGGGCACTGGACAGAAACAGTTTTATAAGGAGGAAAGAAAATGAAAAACGAAAATCAAGTAGAAAACGAAAATTCAAGAATAGAACTTAATCCCTTAGAAAAAACTGTTCAGAACCATCCTATTTTGTCATCTACTGTTGCAGGAATTGTAAGCTCGGGAGTTTTGGGTCTTACAGAATTAGGAGTCAAATCAGCAATAGACTATTTTGCTGGAACTGATTATAAACATTCACCAGTTTTTTCACCTTGGGTAGAAGTACTTCTTGGACTTAGTATAGGTTCTTTTGGTTTAGGATCAAGACCCTGTGGAAGAGACTTCCACGAAGATAAAAATACGGAATATCAATTTAAACTTGTTTGTGGATTAACTATTGGTTCGGCTGTAGTTGCTGCAGGAATAAATAAATTAGTTCATGGCGGATATGGAATTTTATAAGAGGAAGATAAAATGAACGAAGAAGATAGATTAAAATCATTCCTCACAGCAGCAACATTACCTATTTTATGTGGAGGGATTGAATATGTAGCAAGAAGAGCATTTGGCGGACAAAATCCATCTTTACTAGTTTTGCCTTTGGTTGAAGTTGGATTAGTCGGTCTCCTCGGAGGACTTATGGGGATGTCATCTGCTACAACTTCAGATAAAGAACCAACACCTACATTTTTACTAGCACAAAGTCTTCTTTATGGTTCTGCAATAGGAATAGCATTAACCGAAATAGGTTATAGATATATTTGTTTCTAAAACTTTGCCTAACTGAAACTAACTCAGAACTCCCACTACGACGAACGACTAAAGCGACAAACTCCCTATACTCAAAACTCAAATGTTCCCACCATCCTAAAATGGCTTTTTGAAATCATAGATACTTTATTCCAACTCATTGAAAACAAGAAGTTAGATTAGAAGATAGAACATATTAAACTTCAATTCTGAAACCGAAACCTTATTAAAAACATTTAAACACCTAATACAATCCCCCTATCAAAAAGAAATCTTTTTATAACTCTCTTTTTTATATTACTTATGCAGAAAAAATTAGATAATTGGGTAATAAGCTTATGTGAGTATCTCCCGAGAGACATGACTATATACGAGCGGAGAGGATTCTGCATGAAACCCAATGAAGATTGTAATCATTGCAGAAAAAATGGAGATTCATATTTATGTACTAAAAAAACATATACTCTCCATCAAGAATTAAGGTTTGCATGATTTCTCTTTTAAGAAACTATCTAAATTCTTTTCTATACAAACCCTTATAAAACATCCAGGTCTTTAGAATATACAATCAGGTGAATTGAAATCAAACATAAAATATCTATAACACTTATTCTTCTAGGAATGTTTCTTTTAACTCAGTTAGTTGGACTTTTCATAATAGATAAAGGGATTGTACCAGAATTGTTTCAATATGATACAACCGCACAAAACTCTTTTAGTACATTTTCAAGTATGATCATTTCATTTATAATTGCAATAACTGTCTTTTTCTTTTTAATTCAGTATAAATGGAAATTCTTTCTAAAGATTTGGTTTGCATTAGTAATATTACTCACACTAGGAATAACAATAAACTCTCTTTTTTACATGAAGGGATTTCAAGGAGATATTTATTTCTATTATTCCCTTTTAATTGCATTTCCTATAGTGCTCCTCAAGATTTTTAGACCCTCTGTAGTAATCCATAATCTTACTGAAGTTTTTATCTATTCAGGTCTTTCTCTAATCTTTGTAAGTATTCTTAATCCATTAATGGTGATTGCTCTTCTTATTTTAATCTCCTTCTATGACATGTGGGCTGTTTGGCATTCAGGAATAATGCAAAAAATGGCAAAGTTTCAAATGACCGAAATGAAAATATTTAATGGATTCCTAATTCCATATCTAACTAAGGAAATGAGAGAAAAAATTGAGAAAGCAAAACAAAAGAAAAAGAAATTAACGATGAAAGTCCCAGTAGCTTTACTTGGTGGTGGAGACATCGCTTTCACTTTAATCCCTGCAGGAGTTTTCCTAAAAGCATTCGGTTGGATTCCAGCATTATTAATTGTTGCTGGAGGATTAGCAGGTCTTAGCTACCTTTTCTTCTGTTCTGAAAAAAGAAAGTTTTACCCTGCAATGCCCTTCATAACTGTTGGGATTTTCATAGGGATTTTAATATCTCTACTCTTAGGATTTTTGTAACTACTTTTAAAAGACAAACGACAGAAAGGTTTATAAAGGGTTTATGTCTAAGAGAGTAGTAATAAAATGGTAATAATCAAAAATGAACTTATAAAGAAGATAAAGGATTATTTTGATCTGAATATTTATGAAACTAAGGTTTGGCTTGCACTTTTAACAAAGGGAATTTCTTCTGCCGGAGAAATTGCAGAAATTTCGGGAGTACCTAGATCTAGAACCTATGATGTTTTAGAAGGTCTAGAGAAGAGAGGTTTCGCAATAGAGAAGATTGGTAAGCCGGTTAAATATATTGCAGTAAAACCTAATATAATAATCGAGAAGCTTAAAAATAATACGATGAAAAATGCAGAGGAAAAAGTACAAGTTCTTGAAAAATTAATTGGCACTCCAGAATATGAGGAAATACAAGCACTCCATAACAGTGGCCTTGAGCCAGTTAAGAATCAGAATATTTCTAGTTCTATAAAAGGAAGATCAAATCTTTATAGTCAAATGAGAGATGTTATGGAAAATTCTGAAGAGAGCTTATATGTTGCAACTTCTTTGTTTGAGTTAAATACAAAACTTAGAATGTTTTCTGAAGTTTTTGCTAAACTGAAGAAGAGGGGAGTAGATATAAAAGTAATTGTTCAAGATGATGGAGAGGAAGTAAAAAAACTTTCAAAAAAGATGGGCATAGAAATAAAATCAAAGAAAGTAAATGGAAGATTCATAATCTCCGATAGAAAGGAAATTATTTTTACAATTAGGCCTAGTTCAAGTCACGAAGATACAGACCATGCATTTTGGATAAACTCTCAATATTTTACTAGTTCTTTAGCTTATATGTTTGAATTGGCTTGGAAAGATTAAAATGAAATACACTGCTTATAACGATTTAAAAAAAGAAGAAAATACACATTATCATCCAAATAATTCTCAAATCCGCCACATAGATTCTATATCCTTATTTTTCATGTTTAAGAAAATAGAATCTGATTTAGAATCTAGATTTGAAGAGAAATGGGATTCTAGAGCATTTGATGGTGGGTTTTAATTATCTAATTAATGGATTTTAACTTAGCCAACCATCTCCACTTTCTTGGAGCAATATCCCCTGCTTTTCTAAGGTAAATAAGTTTTAACTTTTTGTGATTAATCTCTCTTAAAACTTTTTCCTTTGTTCCAAATCCATGATAATAAATCAGAGTTCCTTTCCTAGAAAATCTTAAAGCAGAATCAAGAAAAGAATCATTAAGATTTGGTCGAGGCATTAAAATTATATCAAATTTTTCTTTTGTTTTTATGTTCCTAGAATCCCCCTGCACAACTTCTACATATTCTTGCAACTTGTTTAATACAACATTCTTCCTTGCATATTCCGAGGCTTTTCTGTTTAGTTCTGAAGAAATTATTTTTGCTCGGATACCTTTATTTTTAAGGAATTTTGCTAAAACAATTGAAAAAGGAGCAACTCCTGCGAACATAACTAAGATTTTTGAATTTTGTTTAGCTATCTTGGAAATCTCTTCAGATACAACATTTCTCTCGTTTGAAAGTCTGGGGGAGAAATAGGTTTCATCAACATGGAGATAAAACTGACAATAGTTTTCTCTATGAATCGTTTCTTTCTTTTTCTTACCTGCTAAAAATCCTGTCTCAAATTTTCTTAATCTTCCCTTAATATCTCCTTTTTTTTCTAATACTGTTACAATACTCTTATTTTTTCTCAAGAAATTCCATGCAAAAATCTTTTTCCAAATAAAAAATGTTCCTTTCGGAAACTTAATTATTGCAATATCTCCGATAATATCTATTGTTTTTGCCATATAAAACGAATAGAAACAAGATTTTTAAATGTGGGCTTTGTACTATTTAGAATAATCCTCATTCAGAGATTACCCAATTAAACTTCCAACTTCAATGTCTTTCTCTGGAGAAATCAAAACAACTTTGGAATGGTCCTCTGTGCTTGCAGCAAGGAGCATTCCCTGACTTTCAACCCCTTTCAACATCCTTGGAGCTAAATTAGAAAAATAAATAATCCGTTTATTCATTAAGTCTTCTTTAGAATAATAGGGTTTTATTCCCGCACAAATTGTTCTTTCACCAAGTTTCCCACAATTAAGAGTGAGTTTCCAAAGTTTGTCTGCTCCTTCTATCTCAGTTACATCCCTTATTTCTGCCACAACTAACTTAATCTTTTGCCAATCATCAAATGTTGCAATTCCTTCCATAGAAACCAAAAATAGAAAGAGTTTATAAAATTATTCTTTTGCCTTCCTAGATTCTTCAAAAAACATAAAGATAGCCATAATATGGAGGACGATTCCTATGGGCAAAGCTAAAAAAATCCCTATAATCGTAGGCATTAGCCATCCTACGATGATCGATAATACTCCCACCCATTTTGCTTTTTTTACTTCTTTGAGTTTTATCATTCCAATTCCAAACAAAGTTAGGTAAATAGCAACTACTAAAAAGATAATCAAAACAGGTAAAATTAACGGAATGCCTTCTTTTAGGATGTACTCCTCAGTTTCTTCTTCAAATGAGATTAGAACCTCTTCAGAAGCATTCTCTAAAACCAATTGATTCAGATTAGCTTCTCTAACAAAAAGAGTGCTATTTAGGCCAGAAATCCTCTGTTCATAACTTTCAGGAACATTGGAAGCAATTAGAGCTATTGCAACAAACAAAACAAACCCTGCTATAACTACTCTTCTTAGAAATTCACTTTTATACCTCTTTCCGATATAATAAAAACCTACAAAGACTAAAAGAGTACAAATAAGAAAAGATGCTGAAATAAACGAAAGAATAATGATTGATCCTTTTTCTCCAAGAAGAACTGAGATAAAAGCCAGGATAATCATAACTATCAGGGAAATTCCTGCCGAAATGAATGGTTTTCTAATTCGTTGTTCCTCTTTTTTCTTTTTAACCATATTCTCAAAAAAGTTAGATAGTTTTTAAATTCTTCTGTTGATAAGTAAAATTTCTGAAAAATAAAAAAATGGGAATTAAAAATAAAATCCCAAAATAATAAAAATTTTTAGTAGTAGCTAGTTTCTACTTCTTCTACTTTCTTTTCTCTCTTGAACAAGAGAACTATCAATAGAACAAGCAAAGCAACAAAGATTATTGCTAAAATTATTGTCAAAGCAATTACTCCTTTATCGGATATAGTGCTTTTTTCAACATTAGCAACGAATGATGTTTGTTGACCATTTACTGAAACAGTAAATGTATAGCTTCCAGCTTCAGTACCACTCTTTGCCTTAACAGTTATAGGAACCGTATAAGCAGATTGAGGAGCAACAGTAACTGTTGAAGGTACTGATACTTCTAGAGCAGAGCTTGAAGTTGCGGAAACTGTGTATACTCTTATGTTGTCGTCTGAATTAACAATCACCAAATCGTATGTCTTTGTTTCGCCAACTTTAATATCTTGATTTCTTGTAGTAGCTACTAACGAAGATGTAGTAGGAGCACTAACCTTTAAGACTTTCTTTTCTACAGTTCTGGAATCAGAATTGTAAACAGTTACAGTCATATCGTATAGTCCTTCTTCTGCATTTTCTGGTATTTTCAAGTTAAGAATCTTTGAAACAGAATCTCTTCTATCACAACCATCTTCGCAGTCCTCAATAGCAACTAAATCTTCAAGATAAGCTCTTGCAGATATTCCAAGTTCTGGAACAGCCACTATTAGGTATACATCATCATTGTTTTGGAAACCAGTATTCTTTACAACTACCATTACTGGAACAGTTGAGCCAGCTGCAACATCTACATTATAGTCTACAGAAAGAACCTTAAGTTCATAAGACTCTCTTTGCATCTGAATGTTGAATGTTTCTTCTGTATCATCTGAAGCAGCATATACACCTACATAAAGTGTATAGTTGTCAAGTGTCTCTGCAAGACCAGAAGGTAATCTTAAATTCAATAGTTCAGTGTAAGTCCCACCAGCAACAAGAGTTAATCTTCTTGTAGATGAAGCTATTTCTTCCCTATGACCTTCCATTCTTACTTTGATTCGAGCATCTGCAACATCTACATTAGATGTGAAAGTTACTCTAACTGGAACAGTTTCGCCAACATATCCTACCATATTGTTCCCGCTAAGGACAAAATCTTTGAAGGATACTGTTAAACCACTTGAACCACCTACAGCTATTTCAGCAGCAGATACTGCACCCACTAAGAATACAGCCAAAAGTGCTACCATCGAAATCAAAAGTGTTTTTGTTTTCATGTGTTTTTTACTAAATTTAGTTAATTAGATTAGTCAGAAACTCTTTATAAACCTTATGGTTTTGTTGTAACTATACAATTACAAAAAGTTTAAAAAGGTATACTTCCGTATACCTTATATTACTAGAGATAAGGAGTAAAAAATGGTTAAGAGATATAACAAAATAACTACATTAAAACTAGAGAAAGAGACTAAGGAGAGACTCGAAAGACTTAGAGAACATAAGAGAGAGACTTATGATGATATTATACGAAAGATTCTTTTTGTGTTGAACATGGTCCGGGATGATCCTGGGAAGGCAAAAGCGATTCTCGAGTTTATAGATGAAAAGAGAAGAAGAATGTTTGAAACTGAGAGGAAGAGTAATGAGGGAAAGAAAGGGGGTAAAAAATGAATCCAAGACTAACCGAGATATGTGATAAAACATATACTCTCGCAACAAAAGATTTTTCTTACCGAATGATTTATGAGACTCTAAAAAGAAATATAGATTATAAAAAAGGTGCTCTGTTCGGAGGACTAGCAGGTTTAGCTGTGGGATTAATAAATTCAAGCGAAGGTTGGGACTATGCATTGAGTGCGGGAATGAAGGAAGGTGCAAAATGTTTGTTGGTCGGTACTATGAACCTTAGTATATGCAGAGGTTTAGCAAGAAATGTTGAAAATAGGGTTAAGGCATACACTCTCGCAACGATTATTCCAACTATCCTGAGTGTCGGTCTAACTTATGGGGTTCATGCTTACCTTAGGGGGACTCCAAAACCCCTAGATTCTACTGCTCCAACAGCCTTAAGTGCTCCATTCTTTTTAGGTATAGCTGTCAGAGAAAGAAAAATTGAAGAGAGAAGGAAGGGGAGAAAAAATGAATAGGCTCATTATCTGTGATATGTATGGGACATTAGTAAAAGCAGATAAACATGATTACACATCAAGATCGGGTTTTGAAGAATTCTGGGAATATTATTGCCCAAGTAGTATCTTTGCAATTTCGACTGATCAAGAAGAGAAATCTGTTGAAGATTATTTAAAAGGAATGAATTGTTTCAAAAAATTTAGGAGGATTTATGGGCAGAGTCATATGAATGAATTGGGAGGGCAAATCCTCAAGGACTTAACACTAATCTGCGAAAGTATTGGGATTCCTAAGGAAAATACTATATTTATAGGGGATAATTCTGCAGGGAGGGATGAAAACTCTGCATTTTATGCAGATATAAGATTTATCAAAGTACCTCAATTCAGAGATTCGCCTCCATCTAACTCTCAAATGGCTATGAATAAGCACTGGATAAATTATGAAAATCCAAAAAATCCATTCACATTCAAATCTTTGATTGGAAATTTAGGATTTGAAAATGAATGAATACAAATTCATCACTTTTTTTCTATTTCTCCAATTAAGAAATTAATTATTTTTTCAACTAATTTCTCTCTCTCCTTATCAAAGAATGCTAGGCAAGGTTGAGCATTCAATTCCAAGACATACCACCTACCATTTTTTCTAAGCAAATCTATTCCGCAAATCTTTATTTCAGAGAACTTTGAAATTTTTCTAACAATCCTTCTCAATGTCTGAGTAATTCTGAATTTTTTAAAATCTTTTGTATAAACTCCTGTTTTTTTCCAGAATCCTTTCTTTTTAAGAGCAGTCTGTATAATCTTTCCATTGATTGTTAAAACCCTATAACTGGGAGATGGAATAAACTTTTGTGCAATTATGGGCTGTTTTATTTTAGACTTTTCATTAAATCTTTTTATGAATTTCTCAGCTTCTTCTAGACTATTTGCCTTCTCAACAAAATCTCCCTGACAACCATATATCCTCTTCAAAACAATCGGCCATTTAGCATTCTTTTCTAATTTCTTTATGGCTTGATTTATTTCATTAGGTAATAAAATCGTCCTTGGAACTGGAATCTTATTTTTTTTGCACTGGAGATACAAGCTCCATTTATTCTCATCACGATAGTAGCTTTTAGAAGATTCGATAACCCTACACCCTATACTCTCTAGATATTTGACAAACTTAACTGCTTTTTCCTCCCCACTATTATTAAATATCAAATCACAACTTTTTGCTTTTTTCTTGACCTTTTTCAAGTCCATCTTTTTGAAAAGATTAAACATCTGAATCTTGATATTTTTTTTCTTAGAAACCTTAATAAAAAATTTCTCATCGGGAGTCCTAAATCCATAATAGATATAACCTATCACCTTTTGAGTTTCACCTTGTTGCAATTCGTTTTGCATTAAAAAAATAGGATGTATTTGTATTTAAATGTTCTCTATTTATCAAAAATTTTCTTTCCCTTGATTACATCTCCTAGAGGATCTGGAGCTTCACAAATGATTACAACTTCTTTGTCTAATTTTTTTAAGAAATCGAAAAGAATTTCCCATTCTTTTTTTTCCGTCGGAATGTGATTCTTTTCTCCCTTTTCTCCATAAACAATCCCAGAGAAATGACAATGCCATTTCTTTTGAGGAAAACTTTTTTTTATCTCCTCAAAATTTCTTTCCCCATATCTCGCGAGAACATGTGCAAAATCTATACAAAATCCGCATCCAGTTTCCTTAACAAGTCTGGAGATTTCTTCAATTGAACCGAAAACATTTTTTTTACCCATTACCTCTGGACACAATTCCACATTCCATTTATTTTTCTTAATCTCTATAAGGAGCTCGTTAATCTGCTCTTTAATATTTTCAAATGTTTTTTCCTTTTCCATTTTTCCATAAAATCCTGCATGGAATACGACCCTTTTTGCACCCAATAATTGTGCAATCTCGCAACAATCTAGAATTCTTTTTTTGCTCATAAATATTTTTGACTTCTCGATAGAATTCAAATTTATGTAATATGGTGCATGAATCGACAGAAAAATTCCCAATTCTTTTGCTTTTTTCCCAATAATTTTTGCATCTTCTTGTTTTATATAAACACCATATGTAAATGCAATCTCACAAGCAAGGATTCCCTTCTTTTTTAAATGTTCTAAAACCTTAATCGCCGAACTAACTGGACCTAACCCTGAAGGGCCAAAGATTATTTTAGACATTTTCTTTTCCCAAGTTCTGTGCAGCATGCTGATACAAGTCTTTTATAATTAGATATTGAACATTCTCTTTAAGAGGACCTGTACAATATTCCATGTCTTCTTCGGGTAAATCAATTTTTTTCAATGGAATTGAACATCTCATAGATTTTCCCACAAGAGGATCAAATTTTGTTTCAAGACCTGCAAATACTAACTTCACATCAACAATACACTCTCCAGCCTTTATTCCCTTTATATCATACCTGTATGTCCATTCTCCTTTATTCAGATAATTTGCTCGGGAACAATCTGCAAGATGGCTGTTAAAACAATCAATATCTCCACATTTTTCTGCGAAGAAGAATAGATACCATACCAAAGAAACAATTCCAATTGTTACTAATACTGCAGAGACTATCAACACCCATTTTTTCATATAGATTAAACTCTAAAAGACTATTTAAATGTTTTTTATATACTAACTAATTCAATTTTAGTATCTATAATCTTTCCAAAAGATTTTGCTACAAGGTATTTTACACCCAGTTTTTCACAATCTCCTATAATTTTTGGAGTAACTTTTTCAATTAATACTCCTAATGCATTAGAATCTACTCTTGAATAACCCAGTCTAGAACTTGATAATTCTTTTATGACCCTAATATCTTTATCAAATACAACTGCATTACCCTTTAATGTTTTTAAAATATCCTTCAATTTTTTCTTGTCTTCTTCATTTAGTTTCTTTTCATCAGATGATTCATTAGAATAAGAAAAGCGAGAGGACCTTCTCGGTCCTCTTTGCCTATAAAAAAATTCATCAACTTTGATTTTTCTTCTCAAAGCTAATTGTAAATCCTTACCCGTAAGTTCTTCAACTTCTTTTCCATCAGGAGCTTGTGCGATATACTTCACATTTGCATTATCACATACATTCTGTGCGATTAATATTCCGCCCCGGTCTCCATCAACAAAAAGAGTTAATTCCTTCGTTTCTCCAAGAGTTGCAATTTCCTTAGGAAGCTTTGTTCCATTCATGCCAATAACATTTGTAATATTATGTTTTAACATGTTAACAACATCAGCTCTACCTTCAACTACTATAATTTCGTTTCCAGATATATCTCCTGCAGGCAGTTGCTCTTCTCCGTAAGAAGTAATTTTGGAAGTTCTTGCAGATTCTTTAAGTTCCTGCCCCATTTCCTGAGATTCAATCTCAGTTCCTTTTACAGAAGCTAATAACTGCTTCGCTCTTTCCATTATATAATCTCTCTTACTTCCTCTAACATCTTCTATTTGTGTTACAGTAATCTTTGCTTCTGTTGGACCAATTTTGTCAATTGTCTCCAAAGCAGCCGCTATGATTGTTGTTTCTGTTTTGTCTAAAGCAGAGGGGATTATAATTTCTCCTTTTGTCTTTCCGCCTTCTCGTGTAAGTTCTACATCGATTCTACCGATTTTTCCTTCTTGTTGAAGTTCCCTAAGTTCCATATCTGAACCAAGCAAACCCTCTGTTTGACCAAAGATTGCTCCGATTACATCTGGTTTCTCAAGTGGACCTTCAGATTCAAAATCAGCAGTAATATTGTATTTTATTGATGCTGGACTAACTTTTGCCATTTTTTTCCTCCATATAGTTTATTTATATTTGATACCAGAAAAAGTGCTTTCAACTATTCTCGACATGAACATGATTTAATGTGATAGTAAAGGTAATAATCTGAAACCCTTCTTCTAATATGAATAAACCTTGGTCAGATAGTTTTTAAAACTTTGCATTAAAAAATTCAAAAAAAAAGGTTTAAAAACCCTACAAATTATGCTGGATTAATTAAAAAAGGAGTAAAAATGGCAGAAGAAGAATTAGATAAAGAACAAACCCAAGATGAAGAAGTCTTAGATGACGACGATCTTGATGATGATGGTGACGATGAAGAACCATCAGATGACGAAGATTAAGTCTTCGCTTTTATTTTATTTTATTTTTTTAATCAAAAATAGCTAAATTTTAGAAATTAATTCTGCATCCTTAAACTTTCCTAGGAGTTTGTAGGTCCTTATAAGTTTCTCTTTTACTACCTCTTTCTCGCTGTCTTCAAGTCGCATTTTTATCAATTTTTCATAAAACTTCATTGAATTTGATCTTTTTCCCTGTTTTTCTAACTTTTCAGCATAACTAAAATACATTTCCTTCCTTTTCTTGATTATGTCCATTTTCTCAACACTATTAGCTTCTCTTACTGCCCTACTGAACATCTCTTCTGCATCTTCTATACCACCAACCATGCAATAGAATTCTGCAGCTCTCAGATAAGAAACTATCCTCTCCTTAAATGTGGAATCAAATCTAGCCTTATTTGACATAGCTTTAGCAGATTTGGCATACATTTTATCTTGTTCGTAAATATCTGTCAAAGATTCTAATATAAACTTTTTAATCTCTATAGACAAATCTTTCTTAAAAGCACTTTCTAAATAATCTGCCTTGTTAAAATTAGTTCGCATCTTTGCAAGTCTTTCCTTAATTTGTTCTAGATTCGTTTCTAATACCTGTACCATATAGAATCAATTCTTTTATTGTTTATAAGGATTATTGGGGAGAAAGATATAATAACCTGACTAAATGGGGCTGATTATCCTCGCTTTTTCCTTTGAATATCCATCAATCTTCTTAATTTTATCAACCTCTCTCTTCCAAGAATACCGGTCTTTACGAAATCTGCTTCAAACCCGACAGCATAATCTGCAAGAATATTATCTAATGTTTCTCCAGAACGATGAGAGAATATCATCTTTATTTTATTTTGTTTACAAAAATCTACAACTCTTTTTACTTCTACAAGGGAACCAACCTGATTAGGTTTTACAATGACTGCATTTATCGCTTCTGTTCTTTTTGCTCTCTTCAATCTGTTTAGATTGGTGACTATTAGGTCATCGCCTACAATAAGAGTTCTTTTATTTGTCTTGTTAACATACTCTAATAATTGCTTAAATGCCAAAAAGTCTTCTTCCTGAAATGGGTCTTCAACATATTCTAGATCAAACTCATTGATTAGGTTTGACATGTATTCTATCTGCTCTTCTCTGTCTCTAAGAAATCTCTTATTCTTATAATCATACAAGGTCTTGCCATCAAAAAAACTTGAAGCAGCCACATCAATACCGACTCCCAAATTAAATTTCTTTGCTACATCTCTCATGATTTCTAAAACCTCTTGATTTGTCAAAGAACAGACTAATGCATTTTCATCATTCGCTTTTACTCTGAATCTTTTTTCCCTTATCCTTATTTTCATCTTTGCATCATAGTAAGCAAGAATGTTTTTTGAGACTGCTTTTGAGATATTTTCTTCTTTTGCTACAAATAAAAATTCTTGAAAGTCTGGTTTTTTAAAATGTGTCCTTGTATGTAATCCTCCTCCAATGCAGTTACCAACGGGCAATGGAATCTTTGGATTCGGTTTATCGGATAAGAATTCCCAAAGCTCTTTATTCCTCTCCCTTGCAGCCGCCTTTAACAAAGCTCCTTCTAATGCATAGAATACATTTCCTCCGAGGAGACCATAATGACTTTCAAATTTCTTTAGTTCTTCTTCTATGGAGGCTAAGTCCATTACAGATTTTATATTAAAATTTTTCAACTCCAATTTTTTCAGAAATTTATTCACCAGTTTACAAGAATGCCTTACCCCTTTTACATTATAATCCTGAACCTCATTGGCTCCCTTAGATTTACCAGAAGGAGCAGAGCAAACAAACACTCCCTTAAAAGTTTTTATTTTAATCTCTATAGAAGTATCCCTTCTAGAATCTTTGATAAGTCTTGCCTTCCCCCTCTTTATGAACATAATATTCACAATTGAAAGAGATTTATAAATCTATCCCGAATCCTTCCCTCTAAAGAGTAATTTTATAAATCCCAAATAAATTGTTAAATTGTGGAAAACGAAAATAATTGTCTCTTTTGTAAAATCGTAAGTGGAGAAATTCCTTGCCATAAAATTTGGGAAGATGAAAAACATCTTGCTTTTTTGTCAATATTCCCAAACACGGAGGGTTTTTCAGTAGCCATTCCAAAAAAACATTATTCCAGCTATGCTTTCAATTTATCTGATGAAGTTCTTTCGGAATTAGTTATTGCATCTAAAAAAGTTGCTAAATTGATAGATTCTAAACTCGGGGATGTTGGGAGAACTGGGATGATATTTGAGGGGTTTGGTGTAGATCATGTTCATGCAAAACTTTTTCCGATGCACGGCACTGCAGATATGGAGGGGTGGAGGGAAATTAAATCAAATGTGAATAAATTCTTTGAGAGATATGAAGGTTATATTTCTTCTCATGATTCTAAAAGAGAAGATGATGAAAAATTAAAGAAGCTTGCAGAAAAAATAAGAAACTGATTTTTACAAAACAAATTTTAAAATAAACTTAAACTAAAAAAGCTAACTCAAAACTATTCAGACTCAGAACCTTCAGAACCAGCATCATCATCTCCTTCTGCTTCAAACTCTTGTTCTAATTCTTGAACTATCTCATCATCTTCAGTTTTAGCTTCCTCTTTTAGAGGATTTTCTTGAACTGAAGACACATTCTCTTTCTTCACTGCCTTAAGCTTAGAATCTTTCTTTTCAGGAAGAGGTCTAGTTATAGATATTGGAAGAACTCCTCTCTTAAGCTCTTCCTGTGCAATTTTCAATGAATCATAATTAATAGAGTCAAGTTCTTCTTTGCTTAATTTAAGCAATACAGGGGCATCCATAGAGATTTGTAATGCTCTAGCTCCAAGAATCCTTGCTTTTTCATATTTTGTAAATTCACTTAATGTTTTTTCCATACAATCTCCTTTACCTTTTTATATAACACTCCATATTGTTCTTCAACTAGCTTTAAAATGTTTTGCATATCCTCTTGAGTTATTGCTCCTTCTTTTCCCTTCTGCATTGCAGTTATCCTAGGATTTCCTTCGTTATCTGCTATTGCAACAGCAAGTCTATATTCTGCAATCTCTTCTTCTTCCCTAGTAGGATCAATCAAAAATTTCTCTCCAACCTTATAAAGTGTAAGGTTAAAAGACATTGCATCATTGTTTAGTGGAAGCGACTCTTCAGAAAGTTTATGTTCTACTCTTTCTGTTTCTTTATTATATACTGGAATTTTCGCATTAGCCAATGCAATTATCGATGCCAAAGAAGCAACATCGAATAAGTTTCCATCATTGTTTATTGCATAAATATCTAATGAAATCTGCCAACACTTCTTTCCTTCTTCAATACAGAGCTTTTTGAAATCTATAAATCCGCTCTCTCTTATTCCTCTGTCCACGACTCTTGCCATTTCTATTGCTTCAATTTTTGGAGGACCCATCTCAAAGTCCTCATCAGCCATAGGAGCAAGTTCTAATGTAGTTGATAAAGATCCTTCGTCAGGATTATCTGGGTAAGGTTCTGAAATGGCAAGTTTTACACCTACAAAAACTTCGGTCTTCCCAACTTTCAATGAGCAAGAACCTTCGGCATTTTGACTTATCCCAATTTGAACTTGAACATCTCTCATCTCTGTAAGTCCTCTTCCATCAAATCTTTTCCCTTGAGAGATATATTCTAAAATCCGATTTTTCTGTAGATTAGATATCATCCTTTTATCTCCTCCCCAGGACTTTTTAGAGCTTTTGTTTGAATTTCAACTATCTTTTTACATGCAGCTCTCCCCATTTCAACTGCTTTTCCTAATTCGGAAGGGGAAATTTTTCCATCTAACTGCATAAGTGTTATTTTGTTTGAACGAGAACTAAATGCTAATGGAATATCTGTTGGACCTTCCCCCACATGATAATCCTCTTCTTCTTTGTCTACATCTACAACAATTGTTTTATCCATTTTTCCAACGGCAATAGCTGAGATTAATTCTTTCATCGGAACTCCTGCATGAGCTAAAGCCATTGCAGCAGCATTTAATCCTGCCACCCGTGTTCCAGCATCTGCTTGGGGAATTTGTATGAAAACATCAACTACAGAATTAGGAAATGCATCCAAATCAACCACTTCTGAAAGTGCCCACTCTGAAACCTTTGAGATTTCTTGACCTCTTCTAGAATTCCCAGGCCTTATTCTATCCCAAACCGAAAAACTTAACATTTGATAAGTTACCCTAAGAATTCCCTTCATTGGATTCTGCATGTGTTGTGGGTGTAATATTCTCGGACCTCTAACAACTGCAATTGCTCTCGTCTTTCCAGATTCATACATAGCACTACCATCTGCACTGGGAACTACTCCTACTTTTGCTCGGATAGGTCTAAGCTCATCAAACTTCCTTCCATCAAACCTTTCTTTATAAGACGATTCTGTTTCTTTTGCCATTTTATTCTAGTGTTTTAATAAACTCCTCCACTTTTTCTGTTAATCCTGATATAAAAGAATTGTCACATATATACTCTACAATTTTTTTAGCTTTAAGCTCATCTTCGATTTTATTTCCATTCAACCAAACAATCCCATTTTGTCCAACATCAACATCTGTATTTGTTGCTTTTTTGATTAGACTCACCATACTTCCTTCCTTCCCAATAACTCTTGGAACTTTATTAGGGTTTATGCTCACAAGTTGTCCACCCTCTAACTTTCCGAAACCTCTCATTTTCACACTCAAATCCACACTAGTTTCATCAGCTCCAATAATCTTTGCACAAATAACATCTCCAAAATCAAGATAACCTCTCAACTCTCCCTTGTTTATGAATCTTGGAACTTCAGTTAAAGGCAAAAATCCATTAAAATGACTACCAAAATCTATAACCCATCCCCTGAATGTAATATTAATCACTTGCCCAACAATTACATTTCCCCTTCGAGGAGTATACCCTCCGGACAATGGAATAACTCGAACCATTCTGTCGGATGTATCTGCAAGTCCATACCTACTAGATACAATGTCTTGTTCTTCCCTTCTTGTTCCATCACCAGGCAAGAAATTCTCTCCAGTTATAATCGTTTCGCCTGGTACAACTATTTTTCTTTCTTCCATCGTCGTACATGACATTTTGTAAAATTGGCTTTATAAATCTTTGGTTAGGCTATTCCATTAGCAAGGGTTAAAAAGTTAGATATTCTAAGAACTATATGGATAGTTTGTTTTTTCTATTCAATTCAATATGAAAAAGTCATTAAGAATTATCTTGGCTAGCCTACTCTCTTTCTCGAGTTATGTGGGTGCACAAGAAACACAACTAGACACAAGGAATAGCCCCTATGTCATTGGAACATCCATTCTAGAAGAGAAACCTGCAAATGTGGTTAGTGAGGTCTTAGAGAAAAGAGAAGTTGAAAAAAGAGATGTAGTAAATATCATTTCAAAGATTGACGATGATGTCGTTAGAGAAAGGCACAAGTATTTTACTGATAATCCTCTAGAAGGTTTTACAATGGCTCTCGAAGACAACTTAAATGACGATCCATTATTCTATGTATGGGAAGATTATGAACCAAATGATATAATAGTAAAGAATCAAGCAATAAACTCTGCATGGGATGTTTTAATTGCAAGATATCCCAAGTTTTTTGGTAGAATAGAAAAAACAGCGGTCAAAATAAAAAAAGCTACAACATTAGAAACGAAGATTAGCGACGAGTACAAACTCAAAATAAATCCTGAACTAGATTCAGATAATCTCCCAAGATTGAAAATTCATCTAAGATCTCAAAGAAAATGTTTTTTGGGAGATCTAAGTCTCCGTTTAGAAAAAGATAAAATGGAACTTGGGAAGTCTTATAATCTATGTTCGCTTTGGAAAAATGCATCCTTAGATTACTCGCTGAATTATGATTTTTGCGGGGATTATGGTATGCGAGCTACACTCAAGATCCCATTTTGGTTCCATAAGAAGTAGTATTAGGTAGTTTTCTTAACACTATTGAATTTCATTATGGTAAGAACATATCCAATCAGTTTATAATCGAAATTCTTTCCCAACTTTTCGACCAATGTTTTTGCAATCTGTTTTGCTTCCTCCTTATCTCTACAAGCAGAACGAAGAATATCTATCTTTATTTTTCTACAAGTCTTAAAAGTCGTTTCAATCTGTTTTATGAACTCTTCTGTGAGTCCTTTTTTTCCAATCTGGAATTTTCTAGTTTCAGTTAGTTGTCTCATGTTAGTAATTTTTATTTTTTCTGTATAAACTCTTCAATTTCTTTCTTTTTTATAACTATCTCTTTTAGATTTTTAACTCCAAAAGTTCCAGTTTTCATAGATTTCAATTTGTAAATTTGGTTTCCTAAGAAATAATGTACTAAGACATTTTTTTTATTGTTTCTCCAATCTTGACTTTTAGAAGCACAAAAAATAGCAGTCTCTTTTATATCCTCTTTTGATATTCCTTTTTCGTCTGCTTTTATATTACAGAAAGGACTTCCTGAAGCTTTTGTATGGAAAACAAATTCATTAGGTTTAACTTGTTCAACTAATTCCTCATTATTTTCAGCACTTTTACCAGCAAGAACTTCTTTTCCCGAAGAGGTTGTAAACTTTCTGAAGGTTACCATTTCAGCTCCTCTCCTGCATTTCTTTCCTTTACAGCCCTAAGTGCTTTCTCAACTTCTTCTAAATTTTTCCCATCATATCGAATAACATTTGGATGCTTGAATTCTTTATTCCCCTCACTTGCAGGCATTATTACCAAACCTCTTGGTCGATTCTTCAACCATCTTTCAACATATTCTGGATAATCATCTACCAAAATCTTCCCATATACTAAACCTTTGTCTCGAGTGATGGTTACATCTGTTCCAGGAAGATTTTTAGAAAGCCATTTCATTTTTCCAGACCAACTAAAAGGTTTGTCTTTTGGACCTTGTGTTAGAATCATAATCTTGAACCCCTCTTTTTTAGCGATTTCTAAAACATCCCAACCAAGCTGAAATCGGGGAAGGTTTTCCCACCAACTTTCTTGTTGTCGAATTAAATCCGCTCTCGCTTTTATATAATCTGGATGTTGTTTCGAATGTAATGAATAAACTTTTTGCTCTGAAGGATTCCTTAGTTTTTCCAGTCCTTGAAATAATGCTAAATCATGGTCACAGAGTGTTCCATCCATATCAAAAAGTGCTATATTTTCTGCTCCTACCATAAATATAAAACAAGAACAAGCTTTTTATATCTTCCTTCTAGTCATTACCCTCGCAAAAAGGACAAATAACAGGATTATAATTCCCGCACCTGCGAGAATGGACATATCAATCCAAAGAGAACTCCAATTTTCACCAAATAATACAACTCTCTTCATCAAAGATTCGGTAATAATTAATGGATTGTATTTAGCCACACAACCAAACAAACCACCCATAGATTCTGAAGGGATTATTGCATTGGAAAAGAAGATTAACAATGAAGCAACAGAAATGGATGCAAGAGTTGTAGTTTCATCAGACTTAAATAAATATCCAATAAGCATTCCCAATAGTACAAAAACTGATGATGCTAAAAAGAGTATAAAAGAAGCCCTATCAATGACTGGTAAAACATTTACCTCGGTTAGATAAATAGTCCCAAGAATTAGAACAACCATCTGGATTACTAAAATAATCATACAAGTAACATAAGCTGCGAGGACAAATGCAAGATTTCCTGTGGGAGTCATAAAGTTTCTAAAATTTGCTCTAGCTCTCCTTTCAGTTAAAACAACACTTGAGGAAAGAACCATCCCAGAAAGAAGAGCGACAAGCGAGACAAGAGTTGGGAACAAATATTCCCAATTAGATTCGACATCACTAATAGGTTTGACCTCTGTTTGTATCGGCATAACAACACTCTCTGCATTCTTTACAGATATCTTTTCCAATTTAGAAATAATGGAGTTCAGCTCAGAATTAATATAATTCACCTTTGTGATTGAATCTCCAGTATCTTGATTTATATTCTCAATATTACTCTGAGAAGAAATTAAGTTTTCCTTAACAGCATTAAGTTCAGATTCTATACTGCTTAAACTAGATTCTGTTTCTATCCCATCAAGAAGATCTAAAGCTCTTTCTATTTTCGAAATGCTAGAAGATAATGAAGACGAGCTACCTGAAGAAGATTCTATATCTTCTAGTTTATCTTTAACAGAATTTAAATCAGATTTCTGTGAAGGCAATGAAGTTTTTATCTCATTTAGAATTTCAATTAGATCATCAGCAATTGCAATTCCTAACTCTGAACTCTTCATCGAAACTCGAGATTCTATTTTATTGAGCAAACTATATGCAAGATTAATTCTCGAGTTATCTACATAGATAGAGATAGATTCTTCATTCCCACTAACTTCCATGTCACTTGGGAATACCACACAAGAATGAGCTTTGCCAGTTTTAACTAAACTAACACATTCTTCCAAACCACCTATTCGATCCAACCGAAATTTATTCTCCTCAAGATCAGAGATTATTTCATTACTAAGCGAACTATAATTTTCAGAATATACTCCTATTTTTATATTGCTTAGTTGAGTTGTATTAAATGCAGAACCCACCAAGAATACTATTAAGATAGGGGCGAGAACAACTAATGCAAAAGAAAGTTTTGAACGAATAATTACTTTCATATTTCTCGAAACAATACTACTAAATCCCTTCATTTTTCACTCCCAACTTCAAAAGTTTTGTCTATTTTCTCCTGAATCTTTTCGATTTGTTCTTCAGTCAACTTATCTCCAAGTTCTATTTCTGCCTCGCTTCTTTTTGAAAATATCTTATTAAAAACTTCATTAAGACTTTCAGAACTATATTTTTCCTTTATTTTTCTAGGACTATCTTCTACAATAATCCTCTTATTAAAAAGAATAGCTATTTTATGGCATATCTTATCCATCTCACCTAAAATCTGAGTTGTGAGTATTATTGTTGTTCCCTCGCTATTAATCCTCTTTATTAATTCTAACATATTATTTCTTAATAATGGGTCTAAGTCTGCAGTTGGTTCATCCATAATTAATACCTCTGGCTTATGCATCAATGCTATTGCCACATCTAATCTTTTTTTCATACCCATAGAAAGATTTCCTGCAAGAGTATCTCTTGCATACTCTAAACCAACAAGGTTCATTAATTCTTCTGCATGCTCTTTTGATTTTTTACCATTCATGTGGTGCAAAGCTGCAAAATGCAGTAAGTTTTCTCTTATGGTCAATCTGTCATGAAAAGAACCATCCTCTGTAGCAAAACCTACAATCTTTCTAAGCTCTCTTTCCTGATAGATATTTCTTTTTGCATATTTTATTTCACCCTTAGTTGGTTTATAGAACCCTACAAGCAATTTCAAAATTGTTGTTTTTCCTTCCCCAGAAGCCCCGATTATTCCGGTAATTTTTCCTTCGGGAATCGAAAGATTTACATCTTCCAATACAACTCTCCTTCCAAATCTTTTATTCACCCCTTTAAATTTGATGAGTTCGTCATCCATA
>CAZJUG010000013.1:0-21087 GCA_964549155.1 Candidatus Woesearchaeota archaeon | reverse complement strand
ACGGCATTTGAGATGTATTTTTCAGCAGAAAAATATGGAATATAATCTGTGTTATTCTCTCTTGAACTCGAAATTTTCCCTGAGCAAGAAACTTGCGATTGGATGAAAATTTCAGAGCTGAAAGACGAGCGAAATCTTGAGCGACTAAATTTGAGGCAACCCACAAATTTACAAAGCGATTGAATGAGCGAAGAGTTAATTTTCATGCGTGGGTGGTCGGGGGCTTGGATGGAGGGCAAGCCAGTTTTATTAATAAGAGATTGTCGCGAGTGAATAGTTTAGTGGGGGGCTGACTTATTAGTTTCAATTAGGTGAAGTTGTGCGAAAAAGATTAAAATAAATTCGAGGTTTCTTTGGATAATATTTTTATAGCCTCTTCAAGATTTTTCAAGTTCTCTTTTGAAATTTTAGATAAATCGACTTTGTGCTCATTTCCGTCTTTAATATAATCTAGTTTATCTCCCTTAATAGAATAACCACCTATTTTTATATTTAAATCGTTAGCAATTTTTTTAAGAATATTGTCTATTCTATTTTGCGTATCTTTTACTTTTTGTGAAGGATTAAGTGACCTATCAATCATACTTGTCATTTTATCTAGAGAAGATTTTTGAGGTTCATTAAACTCTTTAAACATGCTTTCCGCTTCGCCCATTAGTGCATCAAAATCTTGACTATTCTTTATTCCTTTGTCAATGGATACCCAAAATTCTTTTATATTTTCTTGGAGAAGAATAGTATTTAGTTTAGATATAGGTATTGGACAAACAAAAGTTGCTCCATTACCTTGAAGTTTTAAATTTAAATTTTCTTGACTTCCCATACCTTTCTTTAAAACTTCTTTTAATTTTCCAAAATAACTACTAGATTTTTTTCTTAAATCTACCTTTTTGCCATTTTCTTCCATGCTAATAGAACTTCTAATGTCGCTAGAGGAATAATCCCATCCAACTATTTTTATACCGTTTTTCCCACTTGCTTCTATTTTTTTAACAAGATTATTTATTTTAATCTCTATTTCCTTTACTTTATTTTTATTCTCTTCATATCTAGCAGACTTTAACTCTTCAAATAAATTGTTAAAATCTTCTATTTTTTCTTTATTAACCATAAAGGAATTATAATTTTATTCTTTAAAAATCTTATTAAGTTGCTAGGAGTTCTTTTTCAAACAATCGATTGCTTCCTTGTAAATCTCCACTCCTGCAAGAAAGGGAGCTATCGCTTCCAATATAAATAGAAAAGCACAAAGAAAATAGAAAATAAATATAGCTAAAAAATCCGTAGAGGTTTGAGCGATGTAGAGTGCAATTAGCCCAGCTATAGCAAATTGCCCAGGTATTTTGTATATGGCAAATAATATTTCCACAATTTTCTCTTTTAGGTCTTCGCACATATTTTATTTTATGGAAGCAAAGTTATAAGCTTTTCGTCCGTCGTGTCAGCCCCCCCAGTTTTCTTTAGAAAAATAATTAAATCGTCGAGCGACAATCTCCTAATAAGGGGAGCATGAGAATTAATTGAGTATAACTATCTTTAAGAATACTTTGAGCTTTCAACCAATTAAAACCCCTGAATATTACAATTTCAAGATAACGACTCTAGAAAATTCTCTAAGGAAATCTATTGATGTATCGCATACCTCAAAATTCCACCAACACTTCCAAGATTATCGAACTGAACTCCCTCTGCAGTCTCATTAGAAACTAAATGAACCTCAACACCTGTTTGTTGAGCAAGCTCTTCAAAATGACGAATCTTTTCCCTAGGCAAAGACTTAGAAAGAATCAATTTCCCAACAGACCCCTCACTCAACCTTTGCTCCACCTCAGCCTCACCATAAGCAACTTTTTCAGGACTCTTACCTATCGCAGAAAAAAACTCATCAATTATTTTCCTTTGTTTTGTAACTTCCTGCTCTTCCAAAATATCTTCACATGACTGAACAAGCATTCTTAACCCTGCAATTCCCGTATCTCCAATATCCTTCACAGCAATAACTTTATCTTTCAACTGAGTTACCAACTGCCCAGTCTCTAAAAATTCTTCTTTTGTAGGAATCGGACCTCCAACCATAATCCCTCGGAGATTCTTCATTTCAAAAAAAGAATCCTTCACAACATCTGCAACTCTTCTAAAAAATTCCTTAGCCAATCCCTCAGTAATTCTATGATACCTCTGTGCTGATTGACCTCCAGCCCTAACCTTACTAGGAACTCCTGAAGTTAAATGTTCAATTAGTCTAACAGATTTTCCCTCCAAGATTCCAATAGAAGCTTCCTTCCTTTCAATAATTATCAAACCATAAACTTCATCAGTAACTACCATCTCCTTTAAAGGATCTAAAATAAAAGTCTGGTCACATCGATACATTCTAATCTTCAAAGGTTTTGGAGGAACAATTGTCCAAATTCTCAAATCATCCTTCCCCTCAACTTCTGAAACATTCCCCGCATAAACTGCAACCCCATTAGGAGGAGTCTGACCCAATGTCTTCAATTGCCTAGAAACCTTCTCCAAAGCATCTATAACATTCTTCCTTGTAGAGTTAGACTTTATATTCGTCGCAGTTCCCTTCTCATCCTCAATTTGTTTTATAACATTAAAAATATTAAAACCATCAGGAACTAGAACAGTAATAAACTCTGTATGTCTCCCACGATAGTTTTCCAACTCTCTAATCGTTTCTTCAAGTTCGTATTTTTGTGCTTCATCCATTGTATATGACCACCTAACGGTTTTCCGTGATACATCACCTTTCCCTTGATTTAGTTCACTCCGTTCAGTATAAACTAACAACAAAAAAGGCTTTTATAAATCTGTTGAGAAAGGTAAGAAAATCAGTCCAATTCGACTCTTGCACCCATTAAGGCTGGAAAACCATAAGCCCGAGCAATGTGCTTTATGTACC
The DNA here is from genome assembly GCA_964549155.1 of Candidatus Woesearchaeota archaeon. GTDB lineage: Archaea > Nanobdellota > Nanobdellia > Pacearchaeales > GW2011-AR1 > CAKZRD01. The sequence goes on along the minus strand of CAZJUG010000013.1, from coordinate 18,176 downwards.
CCTGAGCATCGGCCAGTCTTCGAGGATAATAAGTTCTTTCAGTAGGACAACTTCTTCCATGAGGGTCTGATTCTCTTCCCCCATAGGCATGAATTCCCCCATAGTATGTCTTTAGAAGATAATAAAATCCCTCCCTATATGAATCACAACAAAACTCTCCTTTCTTCCTTAAGGGTTCAATCAAATGAGTTAATAAATCTTCAAATGCTCCAATTCCAGGAAATATAACATTTCCACCAAATCTCCTTCCCAAATCTCCTAAATTTTCCCAATCCAGTGTTGTAGAATCCTTAGGAGTATATAACTCATCTGTTCTAATAAATCTCCTATTCCCAAAATCTATCAATCTCCCAGATATCCAGTTATCTCGGTCATCTAATTCTTTTTTAGAAACTTGTCGCCCAATTTTTCTCATAATAAGAAAATGATAATCCAATTTAAAAAGAAATGTGTATTTGAAAATATAGATTAAATTATTTTTATCCCAAATTCTCCTTCTTCAACTTTCACAGCATTTGTAACTGCTTTCAAATCTTCTAAAACACCACTCAATAAAACAGAATCCTCTTTTGAAATAGTCAATTCAATCTCAGATTTCATTGATTTCTTTTCCTCAGATTTTCTTTGTCTAACCAAAGAAATTATTTCCAAAAGTCTTTTCCAAACCTCTTCATCCTTCTCCCCATTCTTGACACTAAAAACATCTGGCCAACTCTCAATATGTACAGAATCTTTCTTTTCATTCTTCCTAAAGTATTCTTGATAGATTTCTTCAGAAATGAATGGAGTGAATGGAGCCATCATTTTTACAACTGCAAGAAGAGAATTATAGAGAACATAGAATGCAGACTTCTTCTCTTCTTCATTTCCATTATAAACTCTTTTCTTTACAATCTCTAGATAGTTATCACAAAGAGTTTTCCAGAAAAAATTGTCTATTTCACTCTTTGCACGAGAATAATTATACTTCTCAAGAGAATCACTAGCAGTTTTAATCACACTATTAAGTTCATTCAACAAAAGCCTATCAGATTCATAGAGTTCAGGAACTTTCTTCTGATATTCTAAATTTGCAAAAACGAAATTAGTTGCATTCAAAATTTTAGTAACGAATTTTTTCCCAGTTACAACATCTTTCTCTTGGTAATCTACATCTTCTCCAAGTTTAGAAGATGCTGCCCAATACCTTATTGCATCTGCACCATATTTTTCAAGAACTTCTTGAGGTCTTATAACATTGCCTTTAGATTTTGACATCTTCTCCCCACCCAATGTAACAAATCCAGAAATTGCGACATCTTTCCACGGATTAATACCATAATGCATTCGCGACTTGACGAGGGTATTAAACAACCAGAAAGTAATAATTTCATGAGCTTGAGGTCTTAAGTTCATTGGAAACAATTTAGTTCTAACTTTTTTATCAACAAGGTTTGTAGCGATTGTCGGAGTCAAAGAAGATGTAAACCAAGTATTCAAAACATCCGTTTCAGGAATATAATCTTTTGAACCACATTTTGAACAAGCATTTACAGGTTTATCTTTTGTAGGTTCAATCGGTAGTTGTTTTTCTTCGGCAAACAATGGTTCCCCACAATTTTTACAATACCATACAGGAAACGAAACTCCGAAATACCTTTGGTTTGAAATTAACCAATCCCATTGCAATCCCTTAACCCAATTTTCATAACGATGTTTCATAAAATCTGGAGTCCAGTTTAATTCATTTCCCCACTTTAATAAATCTTCTTTCATGTCTAAATATTTAACAAACCATTGTTTGCTTTTTACAAATTCAATTTCAGTTCCACACCTTTCATGAGTATTAACAAAATGTTTTATAGGTTTTTGACCCTTCAAAAGATTATTTTCTTTTAAATCTTTCAAGATTTCTTTTCGGGCTTCTTTTATCTTCATCCCAACATACTTCCCTGCCAACTCACTCATTTTTCCATCTTCAGTAATAGCAATTTTGATTGGTAAATTGTAAGCCTTTTGCCATTCCATATCTGTTTGGTCTCCAAAAGTACAGCACATAACAATTCCAGTTCCCTTATCTGGACTAACCCTCTCATCTTCCATAATTGGAACTTTAAAATCAAAAAGAGGAACCTTTGCTAATTTTCCCTTCAAACTTTTATATCTCTCATCAGAGGGATGATAAAAAATAGAAACACAAGCAGGAAGCAATTCTGGACGAGTGGTCGCTATTATTAATTCCTTTCCGCCAATCTTAAAAACTATATCATTGAATGTAGAATCAATCTCTTTATCCTGGACTTCTACTTGAGCAACACCCGTTCTACATTCTGGACACCACATCGCAGGAGCATCCTTCCTATAGATTTTACCTTTCTTATATAAATCTAAAAAAGACCATTGAGCCGTCCTTCTAGAATTTTCATCTATAGTAGAATATCTTATGTCAAAATCGCAACTAATACCAATATTTTTCCAATCTTGTATAAACTTTGGAAGTTCATCTTTCAAAAAATCAAGACAAAGTTGAATAAACTCTTCTCGAGGCATATCTTTTGCTTTTATTCCCTTTCTTTTTTCTACAAGTCTCTCTGTTGGAAGACCATTGTCATCTGTTCCAAAGGGATAAAAAACCTCAAAACCTTTCATTCTTTTATATCGCACAAGAAAATCCTGTTGTGAATAAGAACAAGCATGTCCCATGTGCATTTCTCCAGAAACTGTTGGAGGGGGAGTATCTACCGAATAAATCTGTTTTTTAGAATTGGGATTAAATTTGTATATTCCATTCTCTTCCCAATAATTTTTCCATTTTTCTTCTATCTTTTTGAAGTCCAAATCAACCATAAACTACCTAGAAATAATGTGTTTAAAAAGTTTGGTAAAACTAGCTTTTCATCAGTCTTTCTGCAATCTCTCTTCCAGTCTCTTTGAGATAATTAATCTCTCGCAAAGCATTTTCAAGCCCTACATTCCTTCCCAAAACCTTTCTAACTCTATCCCCCTCCATATTTCCCCTCAAAAAAGAATCTCCTCGAGAATCACTAAGACAAAGATTCCAAACATTTTCAGCCTCTTGGACAATCTCCCCACCAGTTAAAGCGAGATTAACATAATCCTGATCTCTTGGATGATTGAATTCTTCCAGACTATATCCTGTTCCAAAAAAAGGATCGTATTGTGCATGAGCCGAAACAACATTGGCTGTGTGCATTTCAATATCTTTTGAAGAATCCACCAATATTGCAGAACAATCATGGACATTTTTTAAACCTGGATAAATCGAAATCAGATTACAGCCATTCTTTTTTAATTCTTGAAAAAATGAATCTATAGAGAAACATGAAAGTTCTTTCTTTCCTTTCGAACGAGTAAATCTTTTTTTATCCTTTCTCAGTGCTACTTGATACTCTCGGCTTTCTATTTCTAAATCCCCCTTAGAAACAACTCTTCTAAAATAAGAAATAGAGTTTAAAGACTTAAAATCAATTAATTCAAGCTCAGTAAAAACAGAAAGTCCTTCTGAGGAATAAATCTTATCATAGAGCCGAACTCCATTTTTTCCCTGGTCACAGCAAGGACATCCATTATAAAGAGCAGTAGAGCTTATTTTTACAGAAGGTTCCGTTACGAAAGCAGGCCTTACAGAATCAAAAAATTCTTGTTCTTTCATAAAATAATATTCCCAAGGAAGTTTAAAAGAATTGTTATACTGGGTAATTAGTTTCCTCTTCTTCCATTAGCTCTTAAACTAGGTCTTACCTTTGGAGCCTTTATTGGAGAATTTCTTAAACCTCTTGCCTTTCTTCCTGCAGAAGTCTTTCCTCTGAAAACTCTTTTCTTGTTTGCAGGCTTAGCCAAATAACCTAACTCTTTATCAGTTCTGATTGTTGGAGCATTTCGGTCTGCAAGAATAACCTCAAAGAAATAATGCATCCCATCCTTTCCGATCCAATAAGAACCCAAAACTTCACAATTAGGATATTTTCTTGCAGCTCTCTGCTCTGCAATCTCCTTATAATTCATAGATAAATTCAATCTAATGTGCAATCTCTTTGATCTTCTTCCCTTATTAGGTCTTGATCTTTTATGACCTCCCCTAAGAAGTTTAATTCTGACAACAACGATTCCCTTCTTTGCTTTATATCCAACAGCATGTGCTCGGTCAAGTCTAAGAGGTTTATCAACAGGAGTAATCGCTCCAGATTTTCTCCACTCAACCATTCTAGATCTGAGAACTTCTTTTTCTGGTTTTTTCCAAGCTTCTCTTAAATATTTTGCTAATCCCATATATTTGATATAAAAAATTGGTTTTTAAAGGTATTGTTGTATTAAAAATAAAAAAAAATTATCAGTCCTGAATCGGATGACTACCTTCTTCTGAGAGAGTACAAAGGTTGTGACACACAATCTGGTAAAGACTTTCTTCTTAATCCTACTTCACAATCCAATAAAACAGGATCATATCCTCCTGGAATACTCTCTTGGACTTGTTGAACATAATCAATAGCTCTTTGTCGAAACTTCTGAGGATCTTCATCTCTAAGAGAATTTGCCCTCAAGACACTTTCTCTTATTAAATCTTCACGAGTTCTTTTACTGCTCATATTTTCCACACCCCCTTTTCCTGAATAATTTTTCCATCAACCCAAATTTCTCCACCAGGGAAATTTGCTAAATCTTTTTCGTCTCTTCTTAAATCACAAACAATATCCCAATGAGGAATACCTCGTGGAATCAATCCGCCACCATTTAATAAATCTTCTGAACAGGAATTGCCCAATGCAAAATGAACAGTCCCACCGATTTTTTCATCAAAAAGTGTATCTAGTATTGGTTTTTGGATAGCATAATTACAACCTATCCCAAACTCTCCGAATCGTCCAGTTCCATCAGCAATATCTATATATTCTTTTAATTCTCTTTCGTTAGTCCTTGCTGAAGATTTTATTACTCTACCATTTTGTAACTCTAATCTAATTCCTTCAAGAATTTTGTCCCCTCTTTTCGTAGGGTGTTGAAAATTAACAAATCCCTCTACAGAATGTTCAACAGGTCCATAAAAAATCTCCCCATCAGGCATATTCAATTTTCCGTCACAAATTTCACCGCCCCTTGCTCTGAGCTTTTTTCTTGGTTCCTTTTTATTATATAAACTAAAAGATAAATCAGTCAAGTTTGGAACAATAACACGAACTTCCTTAGCCCCATCGAATACACTCTTTATTCTTTGCATCTGCCCAGACATATCTTGCCAATTATTTCCTAATGTAACCCGATAAACAAAATTTTCATATTCCTTAAAAGACATTCCAGATTCTTTCGCTTTTCCTCTAGAGGGGAAACCAACAATATTCCATCTTACATTAAAACTATTATTTTTTCCAGGACGATAGAGTACTTTCTTGTATGGACCAATTACTTCTTTATCGAAATCTGCGTTTGTAATAGCTTCGGCTGTGCAAACCAAAACCCTTGTATTGCACCATCTAGCCAAACTTACTCTCCTTTCTAATTCAGATTTCCACTCTTGAGGATTCGCTCTTTCTATTAAATGCCTTTGATGGTTCGAATCGAAAGAAACAGGGTCATATCTTACTTGTGCTCCTTTCTTTTCAGCTAAATCCGAGACAATGTCTGCATAATATTTATAGGATGGTTCAAATTGAACAAGGAGTCTATCTTTCTTTTTTAATCCGATAGAATAATCCAAAACGAGTTCCGCTAATTGTTGTGCTCTAATATCAGCCATAAATACCTCCCTGCCTTGCTACTAGTAATCCCCCTATTCTTTCAAGAGATTCTTCCAAATTAAATCCCACAACAGGCATATAATTTGGATGTTCTCCTATTCTTTTTTTGACATTTTCAAAAGCATGTTGTCCAAAGCCAAGACTAAAGGCAAAAATATAAAAATGAGTATTAGAAGCTGTACTTATTTGTCTTTTAATTGCATCATAACAAGGAGAATTTATATCTCTTGAACCATGAACTAAAACAACCGGTAGATTATCTTCTGAGGGAATACTACAAAGACAGGCTCTTTCATCTAAATAAAAGTCATCTCTAAATATAGTTTTTAAACCTTCGGCAGTTACACTTTTTCCTTTTTCAGAATAATGATTATGAAAAGGAATGATTGTCATATCTTCCACTCTCCCCCATTCTGCAAAATCTTCCCATCAACAATAATCTTCGCATTCTTCATAGACTTAACCAAGTCCCAATGAATTGAAGAATCATTTCCCCCACCATTATCTTTGTAAGCCATCCCCATCGCCAAATGGATTGTTCCGCCAATTTTCTCGTCGAAAAGAAGATTATTTGTATATTCAGTAATCTTAGGATTCATACCGATACCGAACTCTCCAACAAAAGAAGCATTCTCATCCGTCGCAAGCATCTCTTTCAAAAAATCTTCATTCTTGCTTGCCTTCATTTCAACTGCTTTTCCATTTTCAAATTTCAAAAAAATATCTGTAACTTCTTTTCCATTTCTTACAGAAGGATATTCAAACTTAATCCATCCATTCATACTTTCTCTAAAAGGTGCCATAAAAACTTCCCCCGCAGGCATATTATCAAAGTCAATATCCGACATTGCTTTCTCCCCATGAACCTTAAATTTCAAATCTACATTCTCCCCAATGAGATGAACATCAGAACCCTCCTTAAATCTAGACAAAACCTTTTTCATTAGCTTTTCAACATTGTCCCAATCTACCCCTATAGTGGCACCATAAACAAAATTTTCATATTCTGTCAAAGACATTTCAGCATCTTGTGCAAGAGCCAAGCAAGGATAAGCAATAGTTGTTCTCTTTATTTTATCTTTCTCATTACAAATATAATCAGAAATTTTATGCATGACTTTTCCCCTCACAGTCATTTTTCCAGAATCACAACTAGAAAGTTCTCTTGTATTGACCTCTGTATCAACCCCGATGTATCCTTGACATTGTTTTATTGTATCAAACCAATAATCTGGAAAATGTTCTAACTGCTCTTTTGTTGCATGCTTAAAGAAAAAATCATTCACATCAGGCAATCCAACTTTTAGAATAGGAATTGCTTTTTGCAAAATTACCTCCTTGTATAATTCCACTAAAAAAGGAATTGATTCACTCCCTCCAGAAATCACAATTTTATATCCTGGCTTTACATTAACTCCCTTTCTAACTGCAAGTTGTGCAAGTTTTCGTGTTCTTAAATCTAAGGGCATTTTATAATCTCTCCATAAAATTTAAAATTTTTGCAGAATCAATTATCGAATGTTCAAGTTCTCCCCTCAAAAAGCATAATGCATCTCTTCTTCTACAGAAGTCCAGCCTTAAAGTATCACCATTGAGAGAAGAAGAGGAAACTACCCTAAATGAATTTTCTTTTGTCAAATATAAATCATACTTTGCAATAATTTCTCTGAAATTTTCACCCTCATAAATAACCCCATAGCTTACATTTTTTCCAGACTGACACAACTTTTTATAAGTTAGCTTCTCCATTCCCCCTCCTAAACAAGGTTCCAGGTTTTGTTAGACAATCAGTAAAAACATCTAAGGCTAATTCTCGGACAACATCTTCAACATGATTCCAATCCTTACAGTCTCTGTCTGAAGCAGGCCTACCACTTTCAAATATAGTTTTTATTGTAATTTTATCTTTTTCAGGAGAATAAGCCGCAGTATAAGTTACAAGAACTCTTGGATTATCTCGAATAGAACGATAAAAAACACCATATGACCTAAAATCATCTCCCTCCCCCATCCTTTCCAAACTTAAACAATCAGAAAAACCATTCGAATCCTCACAAGACCTATCTTTATCCATTTTGTTATTAGAATTCTAAGGCGATTCTGTACCAGTTCTTAACCAATCAATCACCCTAAAAGATACAGATAAATGGCTTTTATAAAACTATCTGTTAGTGACAAAAAATGAGGCTACCAGGATTTGAACCTGGGACCCCCGCCTTATCAGAGCGGTGCGCTACCGGGCTGCGCCATAGCCTCATCGGTAAAATTCTCATGAAAAATCCATTTATAAAAGTTTAGTATCTAACTTTTTATCTGTACAAATACCTTGTTACCTTTAACACCATACTTAACAACATTAACTTGTATAGGAATTGTTTTGATGTAACACTTATCTCTTGAATACGCTCTAACTTCTAGGCTATTTTCCATTCTAAGAATAGAAACATCTTGTTTTGTCTTCACACCAGGAGTATCTATCTCATAAACAATTCCTTCTGGCAATCTCCTAATCTTTGATTCTGCAATCTCTACAGGCAGATTTCTCCTTCGCTCCAACTCTTCCCCACTAACAGGTTCACTAGAATCTAAATCTTTCCTAGACTCTTGTTTCAAAGTTCCCTGCATTGGACGACCTGTAGAAAACCTTATTTCTATTCCCTGAGGTCTACCTTCTCCACTATCTAAATTTTTCAATTCCTTAGTAAGTTGTTTAGTCAGTTGGTTGAAAACACCTCCTAAAGAACCTCCAAAAATAGAAAGAGGATTTGAAACTTCCTGATTCCTAATCTCATCATCAAATCCCAGCATACCATAATCTTCTTGACTAATAGGTTTTGTAGGTTTTCCACACCATGGACAAAACCTAAACTTTCTATCTATCTTCTTACCACAGGAATTACAATTTTTTTTAAACATTTTAATTTAACATTTAGAGAAATTTTTGTTTAAATATTTATGGATTCCCAGAATAGAGCTAAAAACATTCTTTGCACCAGCATTTACCAATTCTTTTTTTGAGGTGAAACCGGTCAGAACTCCAAAACAATCCATCTTAGCTCGATTTGCAGATAGAACATCAAAACTAGAGTCTCCCACCATTAAGCATTCTTGGGGACTAATTTTCAATCTCCTAGCAACTAAAAGAAGTTGATCAGGATAAGGCTTTTCTCTCCTAACATCATTTATTGTCACAATCGTATCAAACAAATTCATAAATCTTTTTGAAACAGAATACCTCGTCGTAACTCTTGAAGAACCGGTGGCAATCGCAACCTTATAATTCTTCTTAAGACTCTTAATCATTTTTTCTACACTTGGGAAAATTATGTTTTTTCTCTTCAATGCTTTAAAATAATGATATCTTCTTTCCTCCCGAATATCATCAACATTTCCCTCAAATGGATAAACATTTTTTATATTCTGCAATATCTTTTTTGTAGAACTTCCCATAAAATGTTTCAATGTCGCATCTCCCATACTAACTCCATGTTCCTTTAAGGTTTCCTTGAAAGCTAAAAAATGATAAGGCATAGAATCTATTAGAGTACCATCCAAATCAAAAATTATAGCTTTATAATTTTTCATCTCTTTTTTCATAGTACATCTGGTTAAAAGAGGTTTATAAAGATTTATAGAAAAAGATTTAAACTAGTTTAAACAATGAGTTTTATGGAAAGAAAGATATCATGGGAAAAATCTTCAGAAGACAACCCCGAAAAACACACATACAGAATTTTAGTATATAACGAACCTAGGGAAATAGAAAGAATATCCCAAAGATTGAGAGAATATTTACAACCCATTATTGAATGGAGAACAATAACTGAAGGACAAGTCCGAGGGGGAAGATATTCATTCGTAGAAATAGAGACTCCTACAAATGTAGATACATTTTCACCAGTTTACCATGGAAAAATAAGAAAAGATAGAAGATTAGAAAAAAGAAAGACTAGTCAAGGAGAATCCGATTTAATAGATATGATTTCTGAAGGAAAAATTTAATGGGGCTACCCGGCGAGCAATTTGCTCTTGCAGAGATTAATTGTATGTTGAAAAATAGCAAGAGTGAATTGTGAGTTAGAACAAAAACTTTCGCTGTTGACAAAGGAAAAGACAATACAACTGCAAAAGTTTTTCTGAAGGTTCGATTCCGCAAATATAAATTAAATGGGGCTACCCGGAATCGAACCGGGGTCTCAAACACCCCATGCTTGAAGGATACCAAGCTACCCCATAGCCCCATAACAACATAATAAAATATTAGTTTAAAAAGATACACTAGATTAAATCAACGGAAATACTGAACTATTTTTGATTTTTTATTCTTACCATAAAAAACCCACACAGCATATAAAATTCCAATAACTAATATTATAACAAGGGTAATCCATAACCAGGTCCAACTTTTTTTAACATTATTTGAAGCATCTTCTCCATTATCAATATTATTTAATTCCTCCCCATTCCCTTCTTCAACCAAAATTAATTCACTAAGAATAGATTTTATAGTCAAGTTTGCTTTGTTATTGCTTATTGAAATTAATTTAACAGATAGCTCATAATAATTGTCTTCATCAACATCAACTTTCCATTCTTCCCCAATAGTCATTGTTCTTTGTTGAGGATTTGAAGAAACATTTATTGTTGCTGTTGTCGATGTCAAATTGATAACCCCATATGATGAGTAGTTCCATTCAAAACTACTCGAACCCTATTCTTGGGAGACAAAACTTTTGTCAAACCATCTCCTTCAAAAGCAGAAGTTTCGTTTTCATTTAAAACATAGGTGTTTGTCCAGAAAGAAGGTGTTGAACTACTCGAACCGGAAGAACCTGAAGAGTCCTCTACTTCAGAGACAGTTAAAGAAATATTAATAGTAGACTGCCCAGTAATTACGGAGCTCACAGAATTTGAATCGTAACCTGTTTTGGATGCTGTTGCAGTCATTGAACTATAGTTGTAACCCCCAGTAGAATTATAAAAATAATAAGTTGCTCCACTATAAGATGTATAGCCATCTGAACCAGTTGTTGCACTCCATTGTTGTTCGGCACTATTGTTGTTCGCCAAAGTAACTGTTGCTCCAGAAATAGCAGAACCCGAACTATTCACATACCCTCGAACATATTCTTGGAGAGATAGATTTGAGTATTCGCTTGCATTTAATTTACTAACATCAACTGTAGAGTTAATTATCTTTGCTGTTGTATTAAAGGCAGTTGCAAGAACATTACTCACAGAACAAACATCATAAGTGCCACAACTTTCAAGATTAAATCCTGAAGTAATAAATTTTCCAACTTCAAAATGCAAACAATAATCAGAATTTCTAATTGTATTACCCACACCCGCGATTGTATCAATACTACTTCCATCAGCTGTTTCAAAAATAACCCCATAACTATTGTTTCCCGCACTCGAATTTATTTCATTGTTATTTATTGTCAGGGAATTTTTTCCAGAGTCTAAAATGATTTTTATTCCAGTAGTAATATTACAACTATCATTTAAGTTTCCATAGATTATATTTGAAGAGATAGTAGTATTAGCATACCAAACTGCAATTCCCCCACAATAATTCCCAGAGCCTTCGTCATTTCCAAAAAGAGTATTAGACCCTACAACCCCGGAGGTTGCATTTTCAGAACTAATACCGAAAACATAATTTCCAGTTCCCCGTGTTCCAGAAATAGTATTTGAAGAGATATTTGTAGAAGAAGAAACAGAATCATAAATCCCATAAGTTTCTGCATTAGTAATAGTATTTGAATAAACCAAAAGGTCTATGCAATAGTTTAAATAAATTCCATAACTTCCAGTTCCAGTTAAATTATTCAAGGTTAAATTCAAGTTAGAAGAAGAATCGACATATATCCCATCAGAAGAAGAACCAGAAGTATTAATTCTATTATTGTATACCCTAGTATCATTTGATCTAGTTCCAGCAAAAATTCCCCCTGAATTGTTCCCCGCAGTAGTTATATTATTCCCTGTTAGATTCATTTCTTCTGATTCTTCTAGATAAATCCCCATAGAATAAACCCCAAAGGTTGTTAGATTATTTGATTCAATTGTTGATTCATTCCCCCAACTAAAAATTGCGGTTGAATTTACACCATAAGTATATATTTTATTTGAAGAAATATTAATTCCATAAACACCTGAATCTAGAATAATTCCCCCCCTACCATTATTAGTTCTTGAGTTCATATTTCCAGAAACATTGATTATATTATTATAGATTGTTCCTGAATAAGCATCATCAGCAATGAGAATACCTGAGGATTCATTACCTAGAATATCAATACGATTACCTTCAATATTGAATGTTCTTCCAGAAGCACCTAAATAGATTCCTGGAGAAATTTCACTACTTGTTGAAGTAATATTATTTAAACTAATATTTGCACCGACCGAGTTATCATCGAAAAGAATTGCCCTACTTATTGACCCAGCATTATTAACTAAATTAATTACATTATTAAATACATCACAATTCTCAGAGCCCTCATAGAAATAAATTCCCCAATTATTTTCTCCAGTAATTGTAAAAGTATTATCTGACAGAGATATATTCTGAGAATTGTCTGCAAGCAGAACCCCATTTGTCCCATTTCCAACAACTGTAAATGTATTATTAGATATTATTTAATCTTGGGAGCCTTCCATGAAGTATATAGCTGTGCTCAAATTGGTGGCAGTTGTGTTTTGAATAAAATTACAATTCTTAATTGTTATATTTCTAAATCCAGAATCTAAAATACTAAGATTGTTTACATTGATACCAAAACCCGCATCTGTTGAATTTCCATAAGTAATATTATAACCTGAACAATCCAAGGTAATGTCCGAAGTGTTTATGTAAAGACAAGAATCTCCAGAGTTCAGAGAGGTGTTAAGTATATAAGTTTCATTTCCTTCGCTTATTATGCCACATTCAGTTACATTTGTTTCTGCCGTTACAACCCCAAAAAGAGAGATACTTGCAACTAACAAAACCAAACAAGGAAGGAACAAACCAAACTTTTTCGCCATCTTTTATAGAATTTTAGAGTGTCCCCTATTTATAAACTTTAGTATTTCTCATGAGAAATAGAGAAAAGTAGTTCGATGCACAGACCAGGAATCGAACACTTTAATCTCGCAAGAGTTAAAGTCCCAGAAAATTGAAAATTTTCTGTATCTGAAGTTCTATATTTAACAAGAGGGGTTTCTTGTTTAACAGATAGAAAATTGGAAATTTTCTAGGCCTCTTAGAATGAGGGGCGAGATATCCCCAGATTTTGACAAACGGAGTGAGAAAAAACTAAAAATAGTTTTTTTTGATTAGGAGGAACTTTCTTTTGTGAAAAGAAAGTAGTTCGATGCACCGACCGGGAATCGAACCCGGATCATAAGCTTTTTCCGCTAACACAATCAAAACAAAAAGTTTTGACTAACTCTTGGGAAGCTCATATTCTACCACTAAACCATCGATGCACAACATTATTCAAAAATCAGAATTAATAAATGTTTAGGAAAACGCCCGCTCCAGGAATCGAACCTGGGGGCCCCGAAGGGCCGAGATTTCCAGTCTCGTGCAATACCACTATGCGAAGCGGGCTTATTGTTATTTTGCCTTTCTTCTTTTTTAAGGTATGCATTTTTGGATTTCGAGTCCAGTGCAATACCTCTACCTGCAAAACATTGGATTTTGGTTTTGAAGGGACAGAAAATATTCTTGATTTTCTGTATGCGAAGCGGGCTTAATAGTATAAAGAAATTTAATTGTTTTTAAAGATATTGGAGAACCATCAAATAACAAATCTTTAAGCAATAATCAAACCATGATCAAACGGACAAAGTTCACCAAAGATTTCTGAAAATTTCTTCTTAGATATCTTTTTATTTGGACCTGCAAGGTGAGGCCCATTATCATGATAATAAAAACTTTCTTCATCTGAACCAGTTAAAACTACATAATGCCCATTAAACATTTCATCCCTTCCAACAAGTTTATCATAATTAATTAAACAAATAGGAATCTTCCCATTAGAAATTTCTTCACATAAAAATTCCATTTTGGGTAAAAACCCTCGAACAAGAGAGGTTCCCCCCCATGCCAAATAAAACGAGCACTTTTGTCAGAAGAACACTCTGCAACTTGTTTCATAGATTCAGCCATCAAAACATCCGTCATTCTTCCAGTTTCAGCATTTGGATCAACATAGCAATAACTACAAGAAAGATTACATTCATGTGTGGGTTTAATAATCGCAGTCAATCCCATGTAACTTTATAGTTACAACAAACTATTTAAATCTTCCTATAAAAAACATTAAGGTTAAAAATGAGAGTTACGAAAATAAAACATGGGTGATATACAAGATGCTATAAAAATGGCTAGTCCAGATACTTGTGCATCTGGAAGTGAAAAAGCACTAAAGAAATTCAAACAACTCCTAATCAAAGCAAAAGATACTAAAGAGATGTTGGATTTATTAAAAAAAACTAGCGACGAAGACATAAAAAGTGTAAAACCAAAATCGCTCCTCTCCTATAAAATAACATATGATGCTCAAACAAACCAACTAGAACCTGTTTATTACTGGTTATTGGATTTTGTACAAGATGCAAGATTTTCAGTAAAAAAACTTACGGATAATTTTATGGCAACCCCTGGTTCAGGTTCTTTCGATGAATATGGAAGAAAAATGGGAACAATGCAAGAAAAAGCAAGTTATTATCTCGGAGCAATAAACCAGGTAACCAAATCAATTCTCCAGATTATTTATGACCTAAAAGAATTTGAATTGAGATTAAAACATTATGAACATACAAGATCTAAGGATAAAAACGAGAAGGAAGCAGGAATGCTTGCAATAAAACAAGTTTGGTTAGACCAAGTAGATATGAAAAGAGGAACAGGCTCAGTTCACCAAATGTCCTACCAGGTAGGATACACTACCTTGAGAGAATTGTTTATGATTTGTAATTCTGTAGAAGAAGTTAAAAAACAAGAACTTGCAAATGAACAAGTCAAAAGAGTTCTTATCCCGAGAATATCCGAATTCCTCCAATGGAAAGAACTTTCTGAAAAGGAATTAACAAAAAGATTTGAAATAGAAAAAAGTTATTTGAGAACACAAGTGGAAACACTGAAACTCTACACATCTTGGGCTAGACCTTACATTCGTGCAGCAGAACAATTGAGACAGAAAGGATTTGAAACAAATGCTGCAATGGTAAATGCTTTTTCTACCTCTATGTTTGAACTAACATTTATGGGAACAAAAAAGGTTAGCCTAGATAAACCATTTAAAGATTACAAACTAAAAAGAGACTATTTGTCTTGCCTTCTAATTTCTTT
This sequence comes from Candidatus Woesearchaeota archaeon, assembly GCA_964549155.1. GTDB lineage: Archaea > Nanobdellota > Nanobdellia > Pacearchaeales > GW2011-AR1 > CAKZRD01. Next base: position 3,095 of record CAZJUG010000013.1, on the reverse strand, counting down.
TACATATCGAGGACATTATAGTCAGAGAGTCTCTCAAAGGGGAGACATGGCCTATGGATTCGGAGGGAGAGTTGATATAACATTTGATGCATATTCATTAAATTCTGAAGAAATTAAATTATTTGAAAAGTTAAGAGAAAAGCAAGATCTATCAACGGGATTTTCATTTATACAAAAAGAAACAGATAATGCATTATCTCAACTGCAAGAGGATATAGATCACTTTTTAGATGAAGATAATAAAAAAGGAGGAGAAGAAAAGAAGAAAGAAGATGATATCAACCCATTCTCTGCATTAATAAGCATATTTACTGGAGAGCTATTTTCTTCAAAAAAAGAAGAAAAGAAAGAACTAGAATCCCTAAAAGACATAAAAAAGGATAATTATGTTGAAGGTTATGCAAGAGAAATCGCAGCAAATGGAGCAAAAGAATTCTTATATACTGTTTATGATGTCTATAAGAAAGCACATGGGATGGCCTCATCTCCAGAATCTTTTTATCGTGATATCCCCGAAGATAATAAATAAAAATGAAAAGTAATCTAAAAAGTATATATAGAATTCCTAAAGGAAGAAAGGAAAAAATTTATTTTAGTTTTATTTGGGTAATAAGATTATTCCTTATAGGGGCTATTGTTCTTGAAGCATACTATTTAAGATGGAGCTTATTTTTTGTAACTGCTCTAGCACTAACCTTAACCCTCGTTCCAATATTCTTTGAAAGAAGATACAGCATAAAAATTCCACCAGAATTTCATTTGTTTATAGTAATTTTTATTTATTCTGCAATTTATCTAGGAGAAGTTCACAATTTCTATTATAAATTTTTTTGGTGGGATAGCCTATTGCATACTTTTGCAGGATTTGCAATGGCAATTGTTGGATTTGCAACTATATTTGTTTTATATAAAAGTGAAAAAATAAAAGCAAATCCGTTATTAGTTACCTTTTTTGCATTTTGCTTTTCCACAATGCTCAGTATTTTATGGGAGATATTTGAATTTATAATAGACACTACACTTGGATTGAACATGCAGAAAGTACACATAGGAAGCGGAGTAACTGACACAATGGTTGATTTGATATTGAACATGGCTGGAGCATTAGTATCCTCCATAATTGGATTTTTCTACTTAAAATATGGAAAATCAAGAATTTATAACCAGGTATTAGATCCTTTCTTAAAAAAGAATTCCAAACTATTCAAACACTAGTTTGTCAAGATATATAAATCTCAATAGACTATACAATTCATGACAAAAAAGACAAAATCCCCTAAAAAAGAAATTAATTCAAAAAAATTAAAGATTGATTCAGAACTAGTAAAAAAAATATCTGAAAGCATTTCTCAAGAAAAAGAAATCAAAAAATCCGAAAAAAAATCTGATGAAGAAGAAACTGATTTTGAAGAAGAAACTCAAGAAACTGAATTTTTTTCTGCCCCACAAAATGAAAGAAAAACCAAAATAAAGAATCCAACACTTGAGGAGAGTTTTGCTGTTCAGGGTTCTCCAAGGGAGGAAAATTTAGAGGAAAATTTGGCAGGAGTTGAAACTCCAAGAAAAGAAGAAAAGGATTCAAAAGAATTCTATTCTACAATTAGTTACGGAACAAAACAAGATGGGGTGGACCATAAATATGGGGGCCAAATCCAACAAGGAGGAATTGCTCAAAGAAAAGAGGATATGGGTCCAATAACAGCTGGAGATATACGGAGAAATCATTTTACAACTAATGGAATAAGTCCTGATGTTAAAAAAGAAATTGCTGAATATAAGTCTCATAGTCCTGAAGAAAAATATAGTGTTCAAAATCTAGAAAGAATGGACCCAACAGATTTAAACAGAGAAAGAAATAAAAATCCTTTTCTCCAAGATGCTGAAAGAGTTGAGATGAAATATGAATAGTTTTAAATAATACAAAAAACTAATATAGACATGGGTGATGGTTACATTTCTTTTTATGAAGGCGGATATTCCTCTCTTAGTCCAGATAATGGAAACTATATAGGATTTAGATTAAATGCCGGACAACTTGCATCAACAACATCCCCTCAAACTGCAAATCAATTAAATGAGACAATTTCTAGAATCAAAGAAGGTGTTAGAAATGTAGAAGTTGAATTAGTCTCCCCAGAAATTACAGAAGGAATTCCAAAACAACAATTTCAAGAGATGTATGCACTAATGAAATTAACTGGAGTAAAACCAAGTGTTCATGGTCCAGTAATAGACCCTGCAGGAATTGTTGAACAGAGATTTGGCGGAGAGAACATACGAGAAGATGTAGAAAGAAGATTTATGGACACATTAGAAAAAGCACATGAACTTGAACCTAAGGGAAATATTCCAGTTGTTTTTCATGCTAGTAATGCTGGAACAGGCTCAGAATATAGGCCCTCTGGGAAACCAGGAGATAAGGACAGATTTCATATTGTTCAAGATGCAATAATCAATCAAGAAACTGGACAGATACAAGCCATAAAGGAAGACAGAAGATACTATTCTGAACACCCAGAAACACTAGATCCAAAAAAACCCTTAGAAAAACAAGGAAAAGTTTACGATGTAAACTATATTCTAAAAAGTGCAAATAAATCAGAATGGGATAATAAACTAAGAGAAATATTTATGCTAAAAAAAGAAGCAGAAGAAAATTTTTCTAATGCAGTGAATAAGGGTGCATACTACGAAATGATGAAAGGATTACCAGTGGATGAAAAGAAGCAACAATTGACACAGGACTATTTAGAAAGAACAAAAGTGTTTATGGAAGATGCGGATATGGCTTTCAGGAGTGTTTTTAATAAATCCTATGAGTATGGAACACCAGAACAAAGAAAAAGATTAGTTGACCTCGCTAAAATATGGAATGAAGAAGAAAAAAAGAAATTAAAAGGTGTAGGGGATGGAATGCAACAAAGAATTATCCATAATCAATTAATTGATAAAAGAATCGTTGAATTAAATACAACATTATGTGCCAAAAAGCAAGGAGACGGATATGCTATAGACGAAGACAAAGTTCCCCAAGTAAATATTCGTGCACAAGATTTTGCAACAGAAAAAGCAGCAAAAACATTTGGGAATGTTGC
>CAZJUG010000012.1:0-21405 GCA_964549155.1 Candidatus Woesearchaeota archaeon | reverse complement strand
GAAACAATACTCGACTCTCAAGCAGATATTAATGAAAACATTATTGTTATCGGGGGTCCTGCTGTCAATTCGAAATCAGCCGAACTTTTGGGACTAGACTATCCAACTTATGGTCTTGATTCTGGGATTCCTGAAGGTAAGGGTTTAATTGGTGTCTTTAATAATAATGGTAATACACAGATTCTTATTGCTGGTTGGGATGCGATTGATACTCGAGTCGCTGCAAGAGTTTTAGTTAGACATGAGGAGTTTGTAGGGAGTTTAAATAAGAATCCGGTTGTTATATCTGGAAGTTTGGATGAACCAATTGTTGAATAGGTTCTCCCAAAAATATATAAATGCTCTTTGTTTTTGTTTATTATGGAATTCTGGGTAAATTTATTCTGACTCAATAACAAAGTATTTATAAATCAATGAAGGTAAATAATACGATGGGAAAAAAGTGGTTACTCATGGTCTATTTGTCCTTGCTAATTTCCATTCTTTTTTTAGTCAGTTTTGTTTTTGTTTCTGCTTCAAATGGAACTATTGATAACCCTCCTATATCTCCTACAGGGAGCAATGGATATTTGGAATCGGATACAAACCACCTTAAATATTACGGATACTATCATGCTCAGGATTCCAGATATGGGCTTTTTATGGAAGATATTTATAACTATACTAATGTCATCCATTTATCTTTAGAAGATTCAGGATTTAAGCCGGAATATATTGATAATGCTGCTGAACTTGGTTTGAAAACTATATTAGAACTTCATTTTTATATTGATAGGGGTTCTTGGGATAGAAGGCTTTCAAGACTTAAGGGATATATTGAAGAGGGAAAGATCAACTCGGACAATATATTGGTTTTATATCTTATAGATGAGCCTTCTTTAAATGGTTGGAACTCTAGTCTATTGAATGAGGCTGTTGAAAAAGTAGCAGAATATTTCCCAGATAAACTTACAATGGTGAACTTTGTTAGTAATGAGATTAATCCCCCACAGAGTCTAGATTGGATTGCAATTGATCCTTATTTTTATCCATATTATACTGATGGTTGCGAACAAAGGGAAAAATATGATGGAAGGATAGCAAGATTGCTTCCATGGGCAAAATCATTCAATAAACCTATTCTGATACTTGGGCAAAGTTTTGAAAGAACTTCTTCTTCAGGGAATTATGCTCCGATGCCTTCTCCATGTCAGCAAAACTGGTATTATGAAACAGCTAAATCAGAACAATCGATAATAGGCCTATTATGGTTCATGTATGGGAATGCTAGTTCTTCTAGTGAAAGCATAATCGGAACGAATGCTTTTCCAGAGGTGATTAATCTCCATAAACAAATCGGGGGGGAGATTTTCGCTAATTTGGGTAACGAGGAGGATAATGAGGGGAACAATTGGGACGATGATGAACCCATTCTTCAGATATACGAAATAACTCCGGAGGAACTAAAAAAAGGAATCACAAAAGAGTTAGTGGGGGGAGAAAAAATAAAATTTTCAATTAATCAACAAAATCATACATTAATTATCAATAAGGTTTTTCAAAATAATGTGGATATAACTTTTCAGAGCGAGCAAACAAATCTTACTATTTATATATATCAGGAAAAAAAATTAAATTTAACCTCCTCCGAATATTATGACCTCCGGATTAGATTAAATTCTGTGGTTGGTAATGTGTCTAATATCACTCTTCAAGAAATAAAAGAGGATATATTGAATCAATCGGAGAATGTAGGAGCATCACTCCAGCCAGAGGATACAACCGATGAGGGACTAGGAGATACTAGTTTAGGACTTAATCTATGGGAGAACTTACTGGGTAAACCTTATGACTCAATTAAGGATAGCTGGACAAATATTGAAGACAAGTCTCTATCAAGATTTTTTATCATTGCCGGGATTGTTTTGATAGTCTTCCTAATAATCATTCTTGTTTTTATCTTTTATAAAAACACCCACGAAAGTTATTCTCCCTAAGGAATTTTTAGGGCTGATTCCTATTATTGGTCAATCAAAAGTCATCTATGGAATTCTTGGCTTCAATACTGGCAATTTAGGAGAAGAATCTTGTTTTTTTGATTTTGGCTTTCTTTCGGATTTGTTCTTTTTGATAACCTTTAATGCAGTTTGAAGTTCTTTTAATTCTCCTTCTGGAGCTTTTTTTCTTTCTGTTTCATTTCCGTAAAGTGGAAGAACTTCAATTAATGAGTGTCCGATAATATTCTGAGAATTTATCTTAATCTCTTTTGGCTTAAATTTTGTTTTTATTTTCTTTGCCAATTTTTTTGCTATTCTGAATGTTGATGCTGGTATTTGGGAAGTTTCAAGATGTTTTTTTGGGATTACCATCAAATGCCCTTTACTCAGTGGATTGATTTCTAAAACTGTAAGGTTTTCTTTGTCTTCGTCTAAGATAAAAGAAGAAATCTGCTTTGATGCAATATTGCAAAATATACATTCTGTCGTTTGTGCTTCTTGTGGTTTTTGCATATGTGTAAGCTGATTCTCTTTTACGAAAGATTCTACTTCTTCAACAGACATAGATAAAATTTTTTCTTTTATCAGTTCTCTTTTGTCTTCGGGGAAATTATCTAATTGTCCGAGAAGTTGTTCTTTTATTGCATTTGCTTGTTCTGAGGTTAGCATAATTTTATTTATATTCTGAAGGTTATAAGGTTTTTGTTTGGACTACTTTTTTTCACAAAAGAAAGTTCCCCCTAATCAAAGAAAAATTAGCTTAAGATTTTCTCACTTTGTTCGTCAATCACGAAAATTTTCACTTTTCAACACAGTTGTTTCTTCCTAGTGAATTCGTTTTTAAATGTGATTGTTCTGGATTGTGTATTTTTCAGGGGATGATTATTTAAATAGCCCTCAAAGGGTTTAACTTTATGAAAGTTCAATTAATTGGTTCTACTGAGGGGATTAGGAATCAGCAAGATGCGAAAAGGTGGGTGCAAAATCATGCGAGAATTTGTTACACAGATAAAGATTGGGATCATTTAATTGAAGAGGATTTCAAGAAAGGTCTTGTTGGAAGTCTTATTGGTCGGGGACATCATAGTCCGTTCGATCATTTCAATTTAAATTTCTATTTCAATGGTCCTGAAAAAGCTCTTGCAATGGTCTTCAATAATCAAGGAATGTATACAACTTCTGAGAAATCTGCTAGATATACTGTGATGGATGGAATTCCGAATCTTCAGAAAAATCTTTATGATAAATGGAATGATTGGTATATTGAGGAAATGAAGCAAAGATTTCCTCAAGATAAATTTCCAAAGTTATATGCTGTTGGGGGTGATAAAAAAACAAATATGGAGAAACTCGCTCAAGAAAATGCAAGATATATGACTTCTGTCTTTACTCCAACAAAGATGACTCATTCTTTAACTTGGAGACAGATGAATATCATTTATCATCAATTTAGAGACTTTATCTCTGAAAATTCAGGTAGTTCTGACGAATTCAAAAGAAGACTTTCTGAATCAATGCAAGGGTTTATTGAATCTGATGAAATAGGAAGATGGGTTATTGATGAAGCACAAGTTAAGATGAAGGGTAACATTCCATCAAGGTTTTTTCGTAATCCTGTTGAGGAACATTTCGGGGCAGATATATATTCAACTAATTACGATGCTAGTTTTGCTTCTTTGGCTCAGTTACATAGACATAGACTTGCTACATATTCTGTTTCCGAGGGTTATCAGAAAGGGGCTCCAAGGGGATTTTATATTCCCCGATTGGTGGAAGCTTCTGGGAAGGAGTCTGAATGGGTTCAAGATTTAAGAAATGTTTCGGAAAATGATTTTCCCCAAGCCCAATTACTTCTTGTTGGGGAAAGAGGTATGAGAGAACATTTGTCTGCAAAAGCTGAAGAAAGGGAGTGTGGTCTCGCACAATTGGAAACTGCGAGAGTTGTTTCAGATGTTTTAGATAAATATTCAAGACATTTTCCTGAAATGGAAAGATTAAGACAACCTGTTTGTTTGGATGGCGGTTGTAAAAAGGGTGGATGTAACTTCGGGTCTTCAATGTATTTGGAGAGAATGGTTTAAATGGAACAAGGAAAATTTATTACATTTGAAGGAATTGATGGGTGTGGGAAATCTACACAGGTTAAAATGTTTTTTGATTATTTATTTTCTAAAAGTAAGTATAATCATGTCTTAATGACTAGAGAACCTTATAAGGATGTAAATATAAGAGAAATTCTTCAGTCAGACTCTGACCCATATTCTAAGGCTCAACTTTTGGCAAATCTTTTTGTGAACGATCGTAGAAGACATCAGGAGGAAGTTATTTTGCCGAATCTTGAAAAAGGGATTGATGTTGTAAGTGATAGATTTTCTTTTTCTACACTCGCTTATCAGCAAACACAAGGAGTTTCTCTATCTGACTTATTGAAGATGCACAAAGGTATTCGAATTCCGGATATGATTTATTTGATTGATGTCCCAGTAGATACTGCTTTTTCTAGGATGGGTTCAGACAAGGGGAGAAAAACTGAGCAAAAATTTGAAAAACAAAAAGAATTTGTCGAAAAACTGAGACAGAACTATCTGAAACTTAAAAATCTCCCAAACCATAATGTTGTAGTCATAAATGGGGCTCAGTCTCCTGAAGCCGTTTTCAAAGATGTAGTAAAAGCTTATGAAAATAGGTTCGGATAATCTAAAACTACAAAAAGTGGTAACAAACATTTAAAAAGAAAAGCCATCTAACTACAATTTGTTGTGGTTAAGATGACATTTAGATACAATATCTTGTGTTATTTTAAAATGATAAAAAGAAGATGATATGTCCATATTGCCAAAATGCTGATACGAAAGTTACTGATAAAAGGGATAGCGAAGCAATTACTCGGAGAAGGAGGGAATGTCTGAAATGTGGGAAGAGGTTTACGACTTTTGAAAGAGTTGAGTTAGATTTGAATGTTCTAAAGAAAGATGGGACTCGGCAAAAATTTGATAGAGACAAATTAAAAAATGGTGTTGAAAAGGCTTTTGAAAAGAGACCTTTTGATTCGGGTAAGATTGATGAGATTGTTTCAGATATAGAATCAAGGATTTATAGATTTGCAAAAGACAAAGATATTCCTTCTTCTAAGATTGGAGAGATAATTATGGATACACTAAAGCGGGTAGATAAAATTGCTTATATTCGTTTTGCTTCAGTCTATAGAGAATTTGCAGATATTGAAGATTTCAAGGAAGAATTAAAGGGATTGACTGCTAAAAAAGATGGAAAATAATTACAGATTGATTGTTCAAGATTCTAATGGAAGAGAGGTTTCTCTCAATGAAGTTGGTGTTGAAGGTCTTGTAAAATTATTAGATAGCCAAGGAATCTCTATTCCCCCTAGGAGAAAGCGACTTACAAATACTCGAAGGTCCATAACTCACAAATTCAATGTTGCAGGGCATGAAGGTTATGCCACATTCGGTCTTTATGAAGATGGTTCTCCTGGAGAAGTTTTTATAACCATGGCAAAAGAAGGAAGTACTATGGGTGGGATGATGGATGCTTTTGGAACCTCAATTTCAATAGGATTGCAGTATGGTGTATCTGGTCTTGATTTGTGTAAGAAATTTATTGGTAATAATTTTGAACCTCATGGACATACGACAAATTCAGAAATTCCTCAAGCGAGATCTATCGTAGACTATATTTTCAAATTTATGGATAGACAATTTTATGGTGGGGAACTATCTAAGGGTGTAGAACATTCGGGAGGGGAAGATGACAATTAAAAAAATAAGAAAGAGAGATGGTAGTGTTGTTTTGTTCAATCGGGATAAAATAACTGATGCAATTTGGAAGGCTGCAAGAGCTGTTGGGGGGAACGACCAAGAAAAAGCTAAACATGTTTCAGATATTGTTCTTAAAAAGTTAGAAGAGAAATATAATGAATTTAGTATTCCTTCTGTTGAAGATGTTCAGAATCTGGTGGAAAGTGTTTTGATAAAAGAAGGACATGATCAAACTGCGAAAGCATATATTCTTTATAGACAAAGTCATGATGAATTAAGGAATGTAAAAGGTTTGTTCGATACTATTGAGGCTGTTGAAGATTATATTGGTTTAGACGATTGGATGGTAAAAGAAAATTCCAATATGGGATTTTCTCTTCAAGGATTGAATAATTACATTGCTACTAAGATAATCACTAATTATTGGTTAAGGAGAATTTATCCTGAAGCGATAAGAAAAGCTCATGAGGAGGGGGATCTCCATATTCATGATTTAGGAACTTTGGGAGCATACTGTGTCGGGTGGGATTTGAAGGATTTACTTTCAGTTGGTTTTACGGGAGTAAAGGGAAAAGTCCAATCAAGACCTGCAAAACATTTGAGAACTGCATTGATGCAGATAGTTAACTTTTTTTATACTCTCCAAGGAGAAACTGCGGGGGCTCAAGCATTTTCTAATTTTGATAGTTTGCTCGCTCCATTCATTCGTTATGATAACCTATCTTACAAGGAAGTAAAACAGATTATGCAAGAATTTATTTTCAATCTTGCGGTTCCTACGAGGGTAGGTTTTCAAACTCCTTTCACAAATGTTACTCTTGATTTGAAAGTTCCTTCTTATATGAAAGATGAGCCTGTCATGATTGGGGGTGTTCTTCAAAAGGAAACTTATAAGGAATTTGAAAAAGAGATGGCTACATTCAATCGTGCATTTGCAGAGGTGATGCTTGAAGGAGATGCATCTGGAAGAGTTTTTACATTTCCTATCCCAACATATAATATTACAAAAGATTTCGATTGGGATAATCCAGAACACGATTTAATTTGGGAAATGACTGCGAAATATGGAATTCCTTATTTTTCTAATTTTGTTAATTCTGATATGAAACCCGAGGATGCGAGAAGTATGTGTTGTCGTCTTAGATTGGATCAAACAGAATTAAGAAAAAGGGGTGGGGGATTGTTTGGTGCGAATCCTCAAACAGGTTCTATAGGTGTTGTAACTTTAAACATGCCTCGGATTGGTTTTGTTTCTTCTTCAAAAGAAGATTTTTTGAAAAGAGTTGATTCATTGATGGAAATTGCTAAGGAGAGTTTAGAGATAAAAAGAAAAGCTATAGAAAAAATGACTGACAATGGATTGTATCCCTATTCTAAGTTTTATTTAAGACAGGTTAAGGAAAGATTTGGAAATTATTGGAAGAATCATTTTGCTACTATCGGACTTTTGGGTATGAACGAGGCAATTACTAATTTTATGCCGGGAGAAAATATAGCCTCTGAAAAAGGGAAGGCATTTGCTATTGAAGTTTTAGATTTTATGAGGTCAAAGTTAGAAGAATATCAAAAAGAGACAGGAAATATTTATAATTTGGAAGCGACTCCAGGAGAGGGGACGACATATAGATTTGCCAGAATAGATAAGAAAAAATTTGGAAAGATTAATGTTTCTAATGAAAAAGATTTTCAAGAATTTGGAGCTCCACCATATTATACAAATTCAACACAGCTTCCTGTGAATTATACTCCTGATTTGTTTGAGGCATTAGAACTACAAGACGAGTTACAAACAAAATATACTGGGGGAACCGTTTTTCATTCTTTCATTGGAGAAAAACTTGAAAAGGAATCTGTGAAAAATCTTATTAAAAAGATTGCTGATAAATTCAAATTGCCTTACTATACAATTACACCCACATTTTCTGTTTGTCCGATCCATGGTTATATTGCTGGAGAACATGAATTTTGTCCAATTTGTGAGGGGATTGAAGAAGCTGATAATACGGAAAAAAATCTTCAAAAGATAAAGGAGGTGAAGAATGAAAACTAAATGTGAAGTTTATTCCCGAGTTTGTGGCTATTTGCGACCTGTTGAGCAGTGGAATGTTGGCAAGGCTCAGGAGTTCAGAGATAGAACAAAGTTTTGTGGTTGTTCTGTCGATTAGATGAAGTTTAAATTTGTGCAGCCAACTACTTTAGTAGATTTTCCTGGAAAGTTGGCTTGTACTATTTTTTTATTTGGATGTAATTTTAGGTGTGGTTTTTGTTATAATCCTGAATTGGTTTTAAGGGAGAATTCTGAGGATTTGAAAGAAGAGGAGATTTTTGAATTTTTAGATAAGAGAAAAGAACAATTGGATGCAGTTTGTTTTACTGGTGGAGAACCTTTGATGACTTTGGAAAAAAGTTTTCTAGAAAAAGTTAAGGAAAGGAACTTTTTGATTAAGGTAGATACAAATGGAAGTTTTCCTGAAAAATTAAATGATTTTGTTAATGATGGTTTAATTGATTATGTTGCAATGGATGTAAAGGGAAGAAAAGAGGATTATGGATTGATTGTAAATTCTCAAGTAGATTTAGATAAGATTGAAAAAAGTATGAAGATTATTTCTTCTTTAAGGGATTATGAGTTTAGAACAACTTTTGTTCCAAGATTTCATAATGTGGAAAAAGTTTTGGAGGAGGTTAAATGGATTAGTTTAGTTGTTGGAAAAAAGATAAAAAGATTTTGTTTACAGGGTTTTAAGAATCATAGGAAGTTTATTGATGAAAGTTTCTCAAATGAGAATAATGTTTTGGAGGAGGAATTGAGGGAAGTTGAGAATGCTTTATTGAAACAAGGATTTGTTGAGGAAATTGTTGTGAGGGTTTGATTTCTAATATATATCTTGAACTATAATTTTCTTTTTAAATGATTTTTTTGTTTTATTTATATGATAATTGGATTAACTGGAAGTTTGGCTGCGGGGAAGGGTGTAGTTGCGAATTTTTTAAAGAAAAAGGGATTTGTTTATTTGTCTTTATCTGATGAATTAAGAGAAATTATGAAGGAGAATAAAATTCAGCTAACTAGGGAGAATTTGCAAAATTGGGGAAATAAATTAAGAGAAGAGCAGGGCTCTGAAGTTTTGGCTAGGAGAGTTAGTGAAAAAATAAAAAATCAGGAATATAAAAGAGCAATTATTGATGGTATAAGGAATCCTGCTGAAGTTGATTTTTTTGAAAAAAATTTGAAGAATTTTTTCCTTGTTTCAGTTGATGCTTCTTCTAAAATTAGATTTGAGAGAATGGCTTCAAGGAATAGAGAAAGTGATCCTATGGAATGGAATGATTTTGTGCGAGCTGATAAAAGAGATAAGGGTGTCGGAGAAAAGGCTTCTGGCCAGGGTGTTGCTAAGTGTATGAAAAAGGCAAAATTTGTTTTGATGAATGAGGGAAGTTTAGAGGAAGTTGAGAAAAAAATTGAGAAGTTATATGGGGATATCTTGAATAAAATTTCTCCGATGTCTTGGGAAGAATATTTTATGACTTTTGCAAAAGTTGCTGCTGAAAAAAGTAAAGATCCTTCTACTAAAGTTGGAGCATGTATTGTAGATCCTGAAAAAAGAGTTGTTGGTTTGGGCTATAATGGTTTTCCAAAAAATTGTGATGATAATTCATTTCCCATGGCTCGAGAAGGAAGTTTTTTGGATACTAAATATGCCTATGTTGTTCATGCAGAACCCAATGCCATTTTAAATTCTACAAAAGAAACAAAGGGTTGTAAAATATATGTTACATTATTTCCATGTAATGAATGTGCTAAATTTATAATCCAAGCAGGGATTGTTGAAGTTATATATTTAGATGATAAGTATAATCATACTGATGCTGTTAAGGCTTCAATGAGACTTTTCAAGGGTGCTGGAGTAAAGTTTAGAAAATTTGAAGAATAATATTGATTTATCATTCAGAAGATTCGAAAATCTTCTGACCTTACAACTCTCTCTGAATCGAGTTGCAAGTAATCAAACTGAAACATTTAATTCAAGAGGAATAAATCATATTTACCTTAGGTAAATAGGATATATGACCCCACCCAGAATCGAACTGGGGCCTTGTCCACGTCAAGGACAGGTTCTACCACTAGACTATAGGGTCTTCATTTTTATTGATTGTTCTTCTTTATAAATATATTTATATAGTCTCTTTTTTTAATGTTTTTATGATGGTGAAAGGCAAAAGAGGACAGCTGGCATTGTTTGTAATTTTAGCAATAATTTTAGTTGTAGGTATGGCTGGATTTTTTATTTTTAGGGAACAAATTACTGGAACAAATGTTCCAAATGCGGCTAAACCAGTTTATGATTCTTACCTCACTTGTATAGAAGGATTAACTAAAGAGGGTATAAGCATTTTAGGTTCTAGAGGTGGATATATAGAAACACCTGAATTTGAACCTGGTTCCCCATATATGCCTTTCTCTTCTCAACTTGATTTTCTTGGTACTCCTGTTCCTTACTGGTTTTATATCTCTGGGAATAATATTGTTAAGGATCAAGTTCCTACAATGAATGAAATGGAAACTGAATTGCAAGAATACATTCAAGACAATTTACAGAAATGCGACTTTAGTGATTTCGAACAAATAGGATATATTGTAGATGTTGAGAAGGGGAGTGTTATAGTGAATATTGATGATGATAGGGTTGTTGTCAATGTAAAAAATGAATTAAGATTTAGTCTTGAAGAGAATTTTTACAGATTTAATGAGCATAAGGTTAGTGTGAATTCTAAGTTGGGAAAGTTTTATAACCTTGCTAAGGAAATTTATGACTTTGAACAGAGAGAAAAGTTTTTGGATAATTATGCTTTAGATACTCTAACATTAAATGCTCCTACATCTGGATTTGAGGAAGGTTGTACTCCCATAATTTTTAATTTCAATGAAATTAGAAGCGATGTTGCTCAAGCTTTAAGTGAAAACATTGCATTTGTTAAGGCAAAAGGAAGCTATTATTCCAACGAAGATGAATATTTCGTTGCAGATATAGGGTTTAGTACTAATGAAAATGTTAATTTTATGTATTCTACTCAATGGCCAACAAAGATAGAGATATACGGAAATGAATTTGCAGAGCCTGTTGGTTTGCAAGAGGGAATGGCTATGCTTGGATTTTGTTTTGTAGAATATCAACTTATTTATGATGTTGCTTTTCCTGTGTTGGTTCAAATATATGATGAAAAGGAAAGCTTCCAATTTCCTGTTGTTGTAATGGTTGAAAGAAATCAGGTGAGAAAGGATTCTATAATCGGAGAATATTTTGAACAGGAAGATGTAGTTTGTAAGAATAGAAATCAAGAAATGGAAATAACTACTGAAGATTCAAATGGAAATCCTGTTCCAGCTACGATAAGTTTCAGTTGTTTGGGAGAAAGATGTTATACAGGGGAAACTAAACTTGTAGCAGGTAGAGCATACTTGAAATCGAATGCTCCAACTTGTGTAAATGGTTTTATTGAAGCAAGAGCAGAAGGATATTCTAATGGAAAGTATTTAATTTCGTCTAATGAAGAAAGCCAGGCAAATGTCATAATGAAAAAGATATATAATTTACAATTAGATTTAGGAAATATTCCTGGAGAAGCTTTAGTTCAATTTATTTCAGATGATTTTTCAAGAAGTTTAATTTATCCTAGAGATAAATCAATCCAATTAGTTGAAGGAATTTATGATGTCAAAGTTCAGGTTTTCAGAAATTCGAGTTTGACTTTCCCGGCTAGAACTGAGAAAAAATGTTTCGAAACTACTGCTTCCGGATTTATGGGTCTTCTTGGAGAAAGTGAAACAAAATGTTATGATGTAAATATTCCTGCACAAGAGATTGATAGGGTTTTAGTTGGTGGGGGGAATTCTGTTGAGTTTATCAGCGAAGATTCTCTGAATAGTTTTAGCGAGCTGATGATAAATGTTCCTTTGTTCAGTGCTCCTACAAAGATTGAGGAAATAAACGAAAATTATATTAAACTGGAGGACTCTTTTGTTTCGGTGAGTTTTGCATAATGAAAAAAATAAATTTTCTTTTGATTTTAGTTGTTTTCAGTTTTTGTATCCTCCTTGTAAGTTCACAAAAAGTTTCGTTTGTTAATTCTGTCAATAATGTGCAGTATAGCAATCCTTCTGTTCAAAGTATTTATGGAAATACTGGATATTCTCAGTTTTGGCAAGGGGGAATTGGAGACACATTTGATGAGAGTACTTGTGGTGAGGGAACTGATTTTGTTCTTATGATTCCTCCAGCAGGTTGTGAACCTATGGTTGTTAGAAGTGATTTGCTAGCTCAACAAAATGTTCCTGTAATGTGTCAGCTTTCTTCTTTGAGAGTTAATCCTCTGATTAAAGTTTCTTCTATTAAAACTATAGGTTTCAGTGGACAGATTCCTGAAGAGATTGCTGGAGCTCCCTCATTTTATCCTGCGAGAGCAGGTTTGAGAAGTTATAATACCCTTCTTGGAGATCCTTTGTATAATAATGTGGGTTATGTAACTATAATCCTTAAGCGAAATCCTGATGAGAGTACCATGCCTAAATTTGTTGAAGGTAATTTGACTGCAAGAGTTACATTTGATGCAGAAAAAGCATATGGCACTGGGAATGCAGTTCTTTATTTGGATGGACAAGAAGAAAGTGAAGAAGAATCTTCGGATAATATTGCAACATTTTGGAATGGGATGGGTTATGTAAAAATGCTTTCTTATGATTCTGGGAGAGCAAGATTAGGAGTTTATACTCGTGAAGGAAGATTAGTTAGAGAAGTTGTTTTGAAGGAAGGAGAGACTAGTGGAAAAATATATTTGCCTGGATATTATTGTCAAGCTTCTTTAAAAATAAAACTTGCAGAGTTGACTACTCCTGAAGATAGTGCTAGATTAAATGTTGATGGTGAACAAATTTGGGTTAGGAAGGGTTCAACCATTCTAAATGGAAGATGTACTGTTCAAGAATTGCAGTTGTATACTGGGGACACTGGAAAAGTTATATTGAGTTGTAAAAGTGCTGGAAGAATAGAGCTTTCACTTCTTGGAGGATATTCTGCTAAGTTGTCTTCGTCTGAAACTTCTTTTAAGGTGAGTGATTCTGTTTTTAAGGGCGGTCTTTCAGAAGATTCTGAATTGAATTGGTATCTTGCTTATGCTGGAAAGGTTGGAAGTACTGCAGATAAAGATGCCGTTGTTGTATTGTTAGGTTCTAACAAAGAGATTAAACCTGCAGTTTATTCTACTGTCGCACAGAATGTTAAAACTATTATTGATAGAGAAGCCGTGGGGGAAAATAAGGATGTTGCTAGTAGTGTAAAAAAAGATTTGATAGTTTCGGGTTTTGCAAAAGAGACTAGCCTCGTTGTTCTTAGAGTGGGTGATGAGCAAGATTTTTTCAAGGGTTCTGAGTCTGTAAAACTAAAGTTTGAAAAACTTGTTGGTGTTGATGGAACTTCGGAGGAAGAAAGTACTTCGACTGGAGATACAACTAGTGTTCCTGCGGAAGTTAATGAATACTTAAAAAAGGCAGATGAAGCAGTGAAAGAGTTGTTGGAAAATTATCCGCAAGTTAGGGGAGATTTAGATAGATTCGCAGAGATTGCACTTCTTGAACAAATAAATCTTGTTGAAAGTGCTGGAGATTCTGGAGATAAGATTGAATTAATGGAAACATTTTTGGAAAAATATCCTGATTCGGTTTATGCCGATCTTGTTAGCGAAATGCTTTTCCAAGGAAAGACTTATGATAGTAGAAATGCACAGACAATGTTTGAAATAAATGGAGATTATTATTCTGTCATTTTGAATGGATTTAAAGCTGTAGACTCAGAAAAGAAGAAAGCAAACTTTTATTCGAATGGAGCATTTCTTGGAACACTTTCTGTTGGAGATGAAGCAAATTTGACATTAGGTAAAGATGAAGAGAAAATTAGAGTTTCTGAGATTTATCCTAATCGGGCTGTTGTTGAATTATTTGTTAAAAAGGAAAAAGAATTTATTAGACAGGGTACAATTACATTAAGACTAAATGAAATGGCTGAAAAGAAAATAAATGAGAAAGATTATAGATTGGAAGTAAGCGATATTCAGGTTCAGACTGTTGCGAAGGTTGAGATTCAAGCAGATGCGAATAATAGAGTAACCGAGGCTAATTTTACTTATAAAATTGGAATTGAACAAAGGACAATTAAATTGAATCCAAATAAGTCTTCTGAAAAAGCTGAGAAATTGAATGAGACTATAAAAAAATTGGAGGAGAAGAATAATCAACTAGGTGAATTGATAAAAGGTTGGAAGGCTGCTTGTCTTGTTACTGGTATGGGTTTGAATATCAAGAATTTAGTTACTGGATATTCTGGGGAATCGCTTGCAAGGCAAGAAGTTATGAAATTTTGGAGAGACTTTTGCGAGGCAGATAGAACAACTACTTCTTTAGGAACTCAAAGAAGTCTAGATGCTTGTTATAGTGCAAATGCAGGAGAGATAGATACAGATGTTGCAGCATATACTGCTGCGGTCAAGGCAGTTAATGAGAGGATATCTAAGGAACAAAACATTACAAAGTTTATTGCAGGATTGGGAGATAATTCTATAGATGGTTTGCCTGGAGGAGCTTCTTTGAAGACTTCACATTTAAGAACTTGGGATGAAGTGAGGGCTTATTTATTATATGAGAACATAAAAGGAAGTAGTGCTCATGAGAGGGTTAGAGAATATGTCAAAGCACAAAGGAATACTAAATTGCAATATTTAATTGGTCTAAAGAATGAAGCCGATGCTGTTTCTGCGGTCGAGGGTATTGGTTTAACTTTTGCGAAAGACCCACAAGAATTAACAAATAGGGAAGTTAGATCTTGGAATAGAGAATATTTGGATACTATTAAAACTGCAAAACCTGATGTTGGGGGTAATCCTGCAGTTGCTGGTGAGCAATTAGTAATTGGACAAGCTACAAGGTTTTTTATTTTGATTTTAGACAAAAAACCTACTTCTTCAGAAAGAGCGAGGGTTAGTCAGATTTTTGAGGTTACTGGAGGAAATGCTGTGGAGATAAAGGAAGGTGGGGAAGGAGATGTTCATAGTCGATTGAGTTCTTATGTTTATCAGTTGAATGACTGTACAAATAAAATAAATAGTCCGAGAGTTACTTATTATGAAACTGGTGCGGTTAAGGGTCTTGCGGCGATGGTTCCTTTTGATGCTGAAAGAGGGTGGTATGTGAGAGTTTCTAGTTCTGTTGGCGGTTTAGTATCTTCGGAATCTAAGGGATATTCTTCTGCCGCTGTTCCAGAAACATTCACTATTTGTAATGTTGGAAGTGATAATATTCAGGGAATTGACGATGCTTGTAATTCTGTAGGTGTTAATCAAGATTTGAAGAATGTGAAAAATGTTGGAGGATGTATCTTAAGTACTTCAGAACTTGATGTTCTAGTTAGAGATGCTCAGGAAGCATTAAGGCAGGCGAATAGGCAATATTCCTCAAAAGACAAAATAAGAATTCAGGTAGGTTCTAGAAAAGCTATAGAAGCAACTAGGGGAAGTCCGCAAGCCGAGGATGGTCCTCTTGAACAATGTCAAGATTTTATGTCTCCTGAAGATTGTAGTTTAATGTTTAATGTTTGTGACCCTGTTATGTGTCCAGTTTCGAGATGTGATTTCGGTGGAAAATATCCAGTTACAAATGTAATCCAATCAGGAATTATTGGAAGCTTGGTTTTATGTTTACCAAATTGGAAACCATTCGGAGGGGATGTTTATGTTCCTATTTGTTTGACAGGAGTTCATGCAGGTATAGATGCTTATATCTCTGTTTTGAAGGCACAGAGGGATTGCTTGATGGAGAATGCAAGAACTGGACAATATACTGGGATTTGTGATTATATGACCGCAGTTTACAAATGTAATTTATTATGGAATCAAGTATCTCCTTTTATGAGTAATCTTCTTCCAAGTTTATTTTCTTTGGCTACTGGAACACAGAAAGCTGGTGGGGGGGAATATTTAACATTCCAAAAGTCTTGGAACAATATGGAATCTAGTTTGGATTATTTCAAAAATACTTATGGTTCTACTTCTTTTACTGCATTTAAATTAGGCAATGTTGAACAATTTGGAACGGAGATTTGTAATGCATATGTTGGGACAAGTTTTCCTACTACTGCAGAAGGATTAGACAAAATGCTTCAGCCAGAATCTCCTTATCAGGTTTATGCAGAATTCCAAGAAATTTCTCATACTGATGCAACCGTTCCCCCAACTTCTCAGTATAAAGTTTTTGCACATATCTATGCTGGAAACGACAGAGGGGTTAGTTATTCTGTTTATTTGAAGAGTCCTCCAAGTTCTAGTTATTATGCAAGTATTCCTTATATGAGTGTTCCTAGAGGGACAGGATTTGTTGCACAAGGTGAGCAGAAACAATTGTCTGAAGATTTCACTGCTCCTGCAGGTTATAAGGAATTATGTGTTTCTATAAACGGAAAAGAACATTGCAACTTTGGACCTGTGACTACTGATTTTGGAATAAATCTATTGAATGAGGCTTATGTAAGCAAGCAAGCGGGTCAGGATCAAATAACAACTGAAAAAGAATGCATTCAAGGTACAAGTGGGGTTGTTGGATTTACTTCAATTAATCCTCAGGCAGCTGTTGAGAATATTGTTGACCCTCAGATTGATTTGCAAGGTATTGTAAGAGTTTGTTCAAGAGTCAATCCTGGTGATGGAACTTCTAAGGCTTCTAATTGGGACAGGGTAGGATATTGCGGGGACCAGAATGTTATATGCTGGCTTGATAAGAGTTCTGTTAGTGAGACTACTGGAAGAATAATGGATGTTGCAGGTTCGTTTTCTGCTGTGGAAGAAAGTCTAGATAAAATTAATGAGGCTCGAACTTTAGATGAAGATCAGAGTATGGAGAAAGTTATAGAAGTAAAGAATTCTGTTGCTGGATTGAAGGTAACTAAAACGAGTACAAGAGAAAATATAGGCTTCGAGATTGAACCTATATTGGAAAACATAAAGAAATTGGAAGACAAAGGTTATTCAAGTAGGTATCAAGCGGAAGGAGTTTATTGGAGATTTAAATTATATGAGCAAGTTGTTTTGAAACTTCTTGGAAAAGAAAGTGATGCTAAGGAAGTAGATTTAGTAGATGTTCCTGATGCGAGTTTGCCTGTTGAGGGAGATGTTGCTGGGGAAGGTTCTAATGAGAAGACTTTTGGAGATTTGGTGGAAGGCAATTTGATTGTTCGGGGAGGAATTACTTATGAGGTTGATAGGGAACTTGATAAATCTGGAACGATAGGACTAAAGGCACAAAGTGGGAATCAAAATGTGGAAAATATCCAAGTTTCTTCAACAAATACTATTTCTTCAAAAGGTTACACTTGGTCTTCGATGAATTCTTAGATTTATTTTTTTGATAGATATGCTATAATGGGGAGAGGCTGTTCGCAATTTGCATTTCGCAAAGAAAATTAAAGAACTAAAGACCTTTGCTCAAAGCGAATTGCTCAGATTCGAAGGGCAAATAAATTTGCAAAGTATACTTCTCTCAAAGCATATCTCTCTTCGTTCAATATGCTATAATGGGGAGAGGAGGATTCGAACCCCCGTAAGCTTACGCTACCAGATCTTGAGTCTGGCCCGTTTGACCACTCCGGCATCTCCCCGTAAAAAATCATAATTTTTTATATATAAAAAGCTATTGTATGACTCTTAGTGGTTCTCCTAATGAAATTTCTATTCTGTCTCCCTTATGAACCTTGTATACCCTTATTGAATCAATTGCTAAAATTCCATGGTTTATTCTAGAAATTATTTCTAAATTTTCATTTGTATTTATCTTTCCTTTTTTTATTTTCGGTCTGAAAAGTCTTCCTATAAATAATTCTCTTATTTTAAATTTCAATTGCTTTTTTGTTTTTCTAAATTTCCATCCACTCATTGCTTTGTACCATGCTGTTGAACCAGTTCCTGTAGAAACTAAAACTCCTGAACTTCTTTGAAATTCTTTCTTGTCTTTGTAAATAACTTCATAGTTTGAGGGGTGGTGGGGATTTTTATTTCCAAAATATGTTTCATTAAGTGCATTTTCTGTTTGAACACACCTATCTTTCTTAAATAATTTTACTTTTTCTCTAGTGTATTCTCTAATCTTAAATTTTCCAATAAATATTCTCTTCAATTTTTCTTCAAAATCCTTAAGGTTAATTGATGTTAGATATCCTTCGCTTTTTTCAGGAGCTATATTCACCCCGAGTATCATCTCTTTTTTTATAAAATGTGCTGCAGAGAGAAAAGTTCCGTCTCCTCCAAGGGTTATGACAAGTTCTTTTTTATCAAAATCTTTTTTTGAAAGTCTATTTTTCCAAACAACTTTTTTATTTTTTATCTCTTCAATAACCTTTGGAATGTTTTGATTTCTATTTCTAGTTACTATCAGAATTTTCATGAATCACTTCTTGGCTTTTTTTGCCTCTTTAAGTTCTTTCCTGACTTTTTCTTTTTCTGCTTCTTTGAGTTTTATTTTTTCTTCCAACTTAAGTTTGTCCAATAGTTCTTTATATCTGTTTCTTATTGTAACTTCTGTTATTCCTGCAACATCTGCAACTTCTCTCTGTGTTTTTTTCTCGTCATTTAATAGGGCAGAAACATATAATGCGGCTGCAGAAATCCCTGCTGGACCTCTTCCAGACATCAATTCGGAAATTTCTTCTTTTTGTAAGATTACATGTGCTCCATGTTGTACTTTTGGAGATAGATGGAGTGTAGAGCCAAATCTTGAAATGTAATCTCTTGGAGAACTTGGTTGAGGTCTTATTCCAATCTTCCTTATTATGAATCTGTATGTTCTTCCAATTTCTTTTCTTTCTACTTCTGATGCAATGGAAATTTCATCAAGTGTTCTTGGGATATTGTAGGAACGACATGCAGCATAAATACACGAGGCAATTACAGATTCCATGCTTCTTCCCCTTACTAACCCTCTTTGTAAAACAAAGTTGTAAACTCTTGCAGCTTCTTCTCTTACTACTGAAGGTAAATCTAAATAAGAAGAAACTTTTCTTAATTCTGCCATAGCTTGTCGAAGGTTTCTTTCGATTGAGGTAGAAACTCTTTCTTGCCATTGTCTAATTCTTAAGTATTTTCTTGTTTGAGCTCCAGAATCTAATTTGTAGATGTCTGAAATTTCTCCTACATTTGTTGTAAGTCCTTTATCAAATTTTTGCATAGAAATTGGAGCACCACCACGACCCCTCTTTTCTCCTTTGTCAAATGCTCTAAGTTCATGGGTCGTGTCAACCATCTTTTCTTCTACAATAAGTCCACAATCTCCGCAGATTATTTCGCTTTTTCCTTCGTCAAAAATAAGATTTGAGCTTCCGCATTCCGGACAAGTTTTTGGATGAGACATAGTTAGCTTTTTAAACCTTCTGCCTTTTTAAACCTTTGGGTTTTATAAAAATTTATCGACGGGAAAATTCAATATGTTTTTAAACCTGGTTTGAATCTAATTTCTATGGGTTTACTTATTCGTAGATATCAGGGTAGAAGTAATTTGACTATGGTTGCACGACTTGCTCTTGTTTGTTTTTTAAGTTATATTGGAATCGCATTTGTAGATACAATCTGGGCAGTATATCTAGAGTCTATATTTCATAGTTTAACATTTATTTCTTTTTTCTCTGCAGGTTTGAGTGCAATATCTTTTTTTGCTTATTTTTTCTTTATTCCCCTTATAGAGAGACGAAGCAAGACAGCCCTATTTTTAGTATCTTTATTTCTAATTTCTTTATGCTATTTTCTTTTTGGGTTTATTAGAAATCCATTCGTTTTTTCAATTATCGCTGTTTTGGTGACTATTACAACGACTTTAAAAATTACAGCTTTTGGAATAATCATAAAAGATAAGTCTAATCCAAGACTTCTCTCTAGGAATGAGGGACTCATTTGGACATTTATGAATTTAGCTTGGGTATTTGGACCCCTTGTTGCAGGATTAATTGCAGATTATTATGGGATTAATTTTGTATTCATTCTTGGAGGAATATTTGTTCTACTTTCTTTGTTTTCATTTAGATTATTTAATATAATTGTGGTAAATAAAAAGAAAAAGATAGATAAAGATTTAGTTAGAAACTTTTTAGATTTTTTTAAGGATAAAAAAAGAGTGGATGCTTTTGTTTTGGGAGGGGCAGTTAATTTTTGGATGATACTGATTTATTTCTACATGCCACTTATAATCATCTTGGAGGGGCTTGCTGATCGTCATATAGGTTATTTTCTATTTTTGGTGGCCTTACCTTTGATACTTTTGGAGTATAAAATGTCGTCTATTGCGGGGAGAGTTGGATTCAAGAAAATTTTTAAAATTGCTTTCTTGCTCATGGCTTTAATTGCATTTAGTTGTTTTTTTATAGATAACATCTGGATTATTTTTGGATTGCTTACATTAGCAAGTGTGGGGAATGCAATGATTGAGCCTACTACTGAAGCATATTTCTTCGATATTTTAAAATCAAAGTCTGAAGAAGTTAGATTTTATGGACCCTATAATACCACTATAGAAGTTAATCATTTTATTGGAAAGGTTCTTTCTGGAATCGTACTTCTATTTTTTCCAATAAAGATGATTTTTGTTTTATTCGGTACGATTATGTTGTTTTACTTTATGTATTCTTTCAAAATTAAGGATCATATAGAATCCTCTAAAAATTAGCTTGTTCTTGAAAATTTTACTATTCAATCAGAATTCCCTGTACATTTCCTTCTTGGCTTGGCTTATTTGTTATCTTTGCTTTTCCAAGACTTGTTTCGATTATTGCTCCTTTTACGAGAATGTTTTGTCTCGCAAGAAATCTATTTGATGGAGTCTCGATAACATTTTTAATATCTGCAACTTTTGCTTTTCCACTTTTGATAACATTTATTTTATTGTTTGATAGACAAACAAGTTTCTCTTTTCCACCACGAACTCTTAAAAATTTTGTTTTTTTCTCTCCAAGTTTTACTACTCTTGTCTGACCAGTTAGTTCATATTTTTTCTTCTTTCTAGGTTTTTTGTACTTTCCCCCAGACAATTTTCTTCCTGTTTTCATAAAATTTTTTGTGTGGGTTGCTTTAAATACTTTTCTAATTGAAAATTTTAGTTAATTCGATAGCTTTAAAAACTAAATGTTTTGATTAGCATTATGGCTAACGGAATTGATAGACCTTTGGACTTGTTGAATAGTTCTAAAGGCAAGGAGATTTTGGTACAGCTTAAGAGCAGTAAGCAGATGGTCGGTACTCTTAAGGCATTTGACATCCACATCAATGTGGTTTTGGATAATGCTAAAGAGATTGAAAACGGCCAACAAACGAAGAGTTATGGGCTTACATTCTTAAGAGGGGATACCATTATTTTTATTTCTCCTTCACCACAGTAAGCGTTTGTCGAGTTATTTTTCGCTACGACACGGCTTCTAGAAGATTGAGTTAGTGGTAGCTAGGTTTGAAACCATAACTAAATAATTGTATATTTCACTAAATCTAGTTTATCTTTGCTAAATTTTTCTAATCTCTTGGGATCTTTAGATACATATTTAAACCATCTTTTGGAATCATTAATTAAGAATATGATACTC
>CAZJUG010000011.1:0-23156 GCA_964549155.1 Candidatus Woesearchaeota archaeon | reverse complement strand
GGTTTTACCGATAAAGACTTAATAAAAGAAACAGAAAAAATTGCAAAACTAGTAAAACATGTTCACCTAACCGACAATTTTGGTTTTGGAGATTCTCATTTAGGGGTTGGAATGGGAAATGTTCCAATAAAAGAACATCTTGAACTATTAGAAAAGCAGGGAAAGTTTACTGAAATGAGAAAAGTTATTGAAGCGGGAGGGTTAGTGAATCCTAATATGGGATTGAAAATAAACCCATTCAGAGCAACATTGGGTGCATTTGGTTCACAAATTCTTAGAGGAGAATCTCCTGCCTATTGGAACCAAGCAGAAAATATGCAAGGAAATTATTTCGCATTTCCAATGGCCTACCTGCCTGAAAAACATTTTTCCATCTATGGATCGGGATTTTCAACATTACCTGAAGAACTGGGTGGACAGATTCCAGGAACAGGCTCAAGATTTTCAGGAACCCCGAATGCCTAATATTTATAAAGGCTAAAAACATAACATAATAGAAAAGATGGTGAAAAAGAAAGTTTCTAAAGAAGAGAAAGAACAGATTATAAAAAACAAGACCTCTATAAAAAGTTCTACACTGAATATTGCAACAGACAGAGAAGTTGCATTAGATTTCGCAACAAAAGTTTACCAAGAATTTGCAAACATGATTAAATCAGTAATTCTCTTCGGAAGTTCAGCAAAAAAGATAGCTATAACCTCTTCAGATATAGATATAATCATTCTTTTAGATGATGTTTCAATTCGCTGGGATCAAGAACTGATAACACATTATAGGGCGAGACTTGCAGAACTAATCAAGGAAAATCCCTACAAAAAATCACTACACATAAATACCGTTAAGCTTTCTACATGGTGGGACGATTTAAATCGTGGAGACCCTGTCATTTTAAATGTAATTCGGTATGGAGACCCATTGTTAGATCATGGAGGATTTTTCACACCACTAAAAATTTTGCTAGAACAAGGAAAAATTCACTCAACTCCTGAAGCAATTTATACCCTCTTACAAAGAGCCCCAAATCAATTGATAAGGGCAAAAAATTCTCTATTTGTTGCAATTGATGGTTTATATTGGTGTGTTGTTGACTCTGCCCATGCTGCACTAATCGCAGCTGGAGAAAGACCAGCATCCCCAGAACACATCGCAGAGAGACTAGAAGAAAAATTCGTCTCTACAAGAATGCTAAAACAAAAATATGTAGATACATATTCAGAATTACATTCCTTAAATAAAGGAATAATCCACAATCAAATAAATGAAATCAAGGGCAAGAAAATAGATGAATTATTCGGACAAGCAGATGCATTCCTCGGCGAAATGGCTAAAATAGTTGAAGAGTTAGTAAATAAAAAATAAAAATTATTTCTTAGATTTTGAACCTTTGGTTTTCTTTGCTTTCTCAGATTCTTCTTGAGCCTTCATCCCAGCATAAATTTTAGCAAAGGTATAATAAGCTTCAGCTTGTTTCTTTTCATCCATTTTTCCAAGCTGTTCAGTTACATATTTTACAGCCTTATCTGCATCATATTTGGGAACATCCCTTTCATTTCCTTTCTTATCTTTTTCTTTGTGTATCTTCATAAAATTATCCATGATGAATTTAGATTGAATCCTCTGCATATCTTCTTGAGCAATTTCCAAAATCTTCTCCCCATGAGCATATTGTAAGATCACACTATGTATTGTGTCATCCTTCGAAGAGCCAATATAGGTCTCTCTTAAACTATTGTAATCTCCATTTTTAACACCTTCTTCAAGAGCATTGTATTCCTTAGTTCTTCCAAATATATCAAAAGCATAAGAAGGTAAAACTTTTTCTCCAAGATAAGCAAGGATTTCATGAATATTGGATTTTGCTGATTCAACAGCCCTTTTCTTAACATCTGGAATTGCCATCCTTACAGCATCAGATAAAGACTGAGGATTATTCTGTAATGCTCTAGCTTCTTGAGTTAACTTTTCACCAGAAACACCACTAGCTTGCCTATAAGCTAAAAAACCTTGATAATCCGGATTATATGTCTGTCTCTGGGCCATCTGTCCAAGATTCTCAGCATACCCTATAGAATTTACAACATCGTCTAAACTTTTATCTTTAGCCATCTTATTTTATCTCCAAAATATTTAAGTACAACCCCTTTATAAATCTTTCTATTATGTTATATCTTACCAGTGGTTACAAAATAACACTATAACAAACCTTATAAAACAAATCCCCAACCCTTATGACATGTGGTCATTATATAGAAGAAAAGAGAGTGAAGAAGAACTTGGAGAAGGATTATTTGATTTTTCTGGAGAAAAACTTGAACCTCTAAAATTCTCAAATGGAAAAACCCAAGCAGATGTTGTGAAGGAAATCTTAGAACAGATAAAAGCAGGAAAAAGAGCAATATTCATAAGAGGAGTTTGTGGAACGGGAAAAAGTGCGATTGCTCTAAATCTAGCTCGTCATT
This sequence comes from Candidatus Woesearchaeota archaeon, assembly GCA_964549155.1. Taxonomy (GTDB): domain Archaea; phylum Nanobdellota; class Nanobdellia; order Pacearchaeales; family GW2011-AR1; genus CAKZRD01. The sequence continues at coordinate 20,696 of CAZJUG010000011.1, read as the reverse complement.
TCAAAAAATCTTCTATAGTTGTTCCAATAAAATCTCTTCAAGAACAATACGAACAAGACTACACTCAAAAAAATTTTATAAATAAAATTGATGGAAACAGAATGAAGATTGCAATAATTAAGGGAAGAAACAACTTTGAATGTAGATACTGCAATTGTAAAGCAGATGACAAAAATCTTCCATGCAGTATAGAAATACGAGAAAGAAATTTCAACACCATAAAAGACTATATAAGAGAAAATCCCCATGTAGATCTTTCAGATTTCTCACAAATTTCAGATGTTCGTAGATTCTCCATCGCTCCTGCCTGCCCCTATTGGAGTCCGATACTCCCTGCAGAGATGAATACAAGGGCTTTAGACAAAGCAAAAAAGAAAAAATATCTTACCTCAAGTGGAAAAGAATATGCATTTTTTCAGAGAACTCAAGGTTGTCCTTACTATGAACAATATAATTCTTATGTAGAATCAGATGTCTTGGTTTTCAATTCAATGAAATATCTAATTGAACTAGCCATGGGAAGAAAACCAAAAACAGAAATAGATGTTATAGACGAATGTGATGATTTCTTGGATGATTTAGCAAGCGAAAGAAAAATTAATTTAAATAGATTACTTCATGCCTTAAGCAATATATTTCCAGATGATTCTCATGAAGTATCTGAACTAAAAGACATGATTCACCTATTAAATCATAACATAAATAATTTTTCAGAAGAGATTGAACCTTTAAAAAAAAGCAATTTCTTTGATTTGATGGAAAAAATATTAGCAAATCCTAATCTAGCTTCAGATGATGAGGACAACTATTACAACAATGTTTTAGAAATTTGTCGGGCATTTGAAAATATAAAAAATGAAACATATACATCCTATGAAACAAAAGAACAAGATAATCAAACTCTCTTTGGGAAAAACATTAAGGAAGTTTCTGTAAACCTAGTTTCAGTCAATCTTTCTGGGAGACTAAAAGAGATTATGCAATCTGTAGAGGTTTTAGTTTTCATGTCTGGAACATTACATTCAAAAAAAGTTCTCAAAGATATTTTTGGTTTGAAAGATTTTGTTGTGATTGATGCAGAAATACAATCTCCAGGGATGATAAGGAAAGTTCGAACAGGTTTAGAAAAAAATTGCAAATATGCAAACTTTTCAAATGGTTCTGTAACAAGAGAACAATACCTGAAAGCTTTGGAAAAATGCATAGAAAATGCGAAACCCCCAACACTAATCCACATCTCTTCTTTTGGAGATTTGCCTTCAGAACAAGAGAAACAACAATTTAATTTGACAAAAATAATTTCAAAAGAAAAACTTTTTGATTTGCAAAAAAATGCCCAACAAGAAATAAACAGATTCAAAAACCAAGAAACAGATATCTTATACACAACAAAATGCTCTCGAGGAATTGACTTCCCAGGAGAACAATGCAATTCAATTATAATAACCAAATTCCCCTATCCAAACATTCAGGGTTTATTCTGGAAAATTTTAAAACAGCATTATCCTGAAAAATTTATGGAATTCTATATGGATAAATCCAACAGAGAATTAATCCAGAAAGTTGCAAGAGGAGTTAGATTCAAGGATGATATGGTCTTCTTATTGAGTCCTGATTCCAGGGTTTTGGATTTTCGGTTTAATTAGATTTTCATCACCAAAAATTTCCCATCCATAGCACTTCCCACATTATAAATAACAGACTTTCCGATTTTATCTTTTCCAAAATTCTCATGCATATGCCCACAGAAAACTAAATCAGGTTTATATTTCCTTATTGCCAATCTTTCTTGATATGAACCATAATGTTTTCCCTTCACAGGACCTTTCTTAACCTTATCAAGTTTTGTGTTATAGGGACAATTGTGTGTCAAAAAAACAATTTTCTTCCCAGTTTTCTTTTTAATCTCTAAGGCCTTTTTAAAATTTTTATCATACAACTTCTGTCGGATATTCCAATTCTTTTTTAAAACACGAATATTCTCCCCCTTCTTTCCATCTCGTCTTTGAGGGGAAGTCGAACTCGCCCCGCCAACCAAAACAAAACTTTCAAATTCTTTCAATTTCAAATCCATAAAAGAGAACTTCTGAGTTTCTAATCCTTCAAAAATATTAATCTTTCTCAAATCTTCTTCATCCAATTCGCCAACGATATCATTCCCAAAGGGAGCAGGATCCCAATTTCCCCTAATTGAAAAAAAAGGAGTCTTTAATTTTTTTAATCTCCTTACCAAATCAACCCCTTTCTTTAAGGAAACCTTCTCAAGAACTTGGTAAATCAACATATCTTCTAAAGAAACTTCATCTTCTTCCCTACCATAAATTCTATCAAAGAAAAACTTAGCAAGAGTTTCATCGCCACAAAAATCTCCAGGACTTAGAATAAAATCAGGCTTCTCTCTTTTTACCATAACTTCTAATTTCTTAGAAAATTTACCGTGGAAATCTCCCATAATTAAAATCTTCATAAGACAAACTAGCCAGCCAACTTTAAAAAACTTCCCACAAACATTTATAAAACCTATTCCCTTAAAAAGAATATGAAAGAGGGTTACATTAAGTGGTTATCAGAGCTATCTAAAAAAGATGTGTCCATTGCCGGAGGCAAGGGAGCAAACCTTGGAGAAATGTACAACTCAGGATTTCCAGTTCCACCTGCTTTCGTCGTAACAACCGAAGGATTTCATCACTTCATTGAGAAAACCTCAATTAAAGAACAAGTAAATCACCTACTCTCAAAAATAGATATTCAAGACACAGGACTTCTAACAAAAAAAGCTCAAGAGATTAGAGAACTAATTACTTCAACAAAAATGCCCGAAGATTTAGAAAAAGAAATTTTAGAGGCCTACGATACCTTTAACATTGACTTGGACGGAATGAAAAATTCTTCATATGCTTTAGCAATAATGAAAACCGCAAGAGAACCAGTTTTTGTTTCTGTTCGTTCGTCCGCAACTGCAGAAGATTTGGGAGATGCGAGTTTCGCTGGACAACAAGAGAGTTTCATAAATGTTAAGGGAAATAAAGATGTAATAGAGAAAGTCAAGAGAGTCTTTGCTTCAATATTTACAGCAAGATCAATCTATTACAGAATTAAAAAAGGATTTGATGCATTCGTAGGAATATCTGCAGTAGTACAAAAGATGATTAATTCGGATAAATCTGGAGTAATGTTTTCTGTAAATCCAGTAACTCATGAGAATATATTAATTGAAGCTGTGTTTGGACAAGGAGAGGGAATAGTCTCTGGACAAATCAAACCAGATGATTATATTCTTTCAAAGGATTTTGAGATTTTATCTGAAAAAATTCAAGATAAGAAAATAGCAATCGTAAGAGATTCTTCAGGAATAACAAAAACTGTTCAACTCAGCGAGGAGAAATCAAAACAGAGAGTTCTTCAAACATATGAAATAAAACAATTAGCAGAATATGCAGCAAAGTTAGAAGAACATTATGAAAAACCTCAAGATATTGAATTTGCAATTGAAAGTGGGCAAATTTATATCCTTCAAACAAGAGCAATTACAACCCTCGGAACAAAAAGAGAAATACAAGAAATTCAGGGTCAAATTTTAGTTCAGGGAATGGCAGCAAGCCCAGGGATAGGTTCGGGAATTGTAAAAATAGTTCATTCTATGGAAGATTTAGATAAAATAAAAGAAGGAGATATTTTAGTAACAGAAATGACAAATCCAGACATGGTTGTTTCAATGCAAAAAGCCTCTGCAATTGTAACAGATGAAGGAGGAATCACAGCCCATGCAGCAATTGTCTCCAGAGAAATGGGAATCCCAGCAATTGTTGGAACAGAAAATGCAACTTCCAAACTAGAAGATGGAATGGAAGTTACAGTAGATGGATTTTCCGGAAAAGTGTTTTTGGGAAGAGCAGAAAATAAAAAAGTTGAAGTTTTACCTATTGTAGAAACTAAAACAAAAATAAAAGTTTTAGTTGATTTGCCTGAATTTGCTGAAAGAGCTGCAAAAACAAATGCATACGGGATTGGATTGGTAAGATTAGAAGGAATAATTGCATCATCTGGAAAGCATCCATTAAAATTCCAACAGGACAACAATATTGAGGAATATCAGAAATTAATAAAAGATGGATTGGAAAAGATTGCAGAACAATTTATCGGAAAAGAAATTTGGGTAAGAACATCAGATATTAGGAGTGACGAATATTCAAACTTAGAAGGAGCACCAAAAGAAATAGAAAAGAATCCGATGTTAGGAATGCATGGAATAAGATTTTCCTTGAAGAATTTAGACATCTTCAAAGCAGAACTTTTAGCAATAAAAGAGCTTTCCCAAAAAGGACATAAATTTGGAGTGATGTTCCCACAAATAATCTCTGTAAGAGAAGTTCAAGAAGCAAAGAAGACTATGCAAGAACTTGGTTTAATTGATGCAAAAGTGAAAATTGGTGTAATGATTGAAACTCCTGCCGCTGCAATTGTAATAAAGGATATCTGCGAACAAGGAATAGACTTCATTTCATTTGGAACAAACGATTTAACACAATATACTTTAGCAATTGACAGAGGAAACGAACAAGTTCAATATCTCTACAATGAATTAGACTGGGCAATTAAAAAACAGATTTCAAGAGTTATAAGAGAATGCAAACAACACAAGGTTGAAACATCTATTTGTGGCCAAGCAGGAAGCAACAGAGAAATGGTTGAATTTTTAGTCCAGCAGGGTATTGATTCTATTTCTGTAAATGCAGATGTAGCTAAGGAAATTTCTGAGTTGGTTAAAGAATTAGAGAATAAATAGATTTAAGAACAGACAAAATTCAAGTCCCTGATGGAATACATAAGAAAAATTTTATTAGTTGATGATGAACCCTCAAATCTTAATCTATTAAAAAGGATTACCCAAATATGGGATTTAGAAAGCGATTTAGCACATGATGGTCTTGAAGCGATAAACAGATTAGAAGATTTAGAAAGTCAAAAAAAATCCTATCCAGTAATCTGTACTGATTTAACAATGCCTCGTATGTGCGGAATAGAACTAACAAAAACAATTCATCAAAAAGTGATTGATAGAAAAATTCTACCCCCAATTATTTTAACGATTAGTGGATATCATGCAGATTGTCAAGAAATGCAAGAGCATACAGGGAGTCTATCAGCATGGAAACACTATAGAAAACCATGTAACCTTATGGAATTTGGAAGAGAGTTAAAAGAATTCTATGATCGGATTATTGTTTAATAAAACACCCAAATCTGTCTATTTACAAACTGACTATCTCTCTTCTCCAAAATAGGAAACTCAACTCCTCCAAAGGAAAAAACATTCAATCCACTTAAATTACAAATTTCTTCTTTTGAAATCTGGATATCATCAAAACAGGGGAAGGTTATAGCAATTTTAGCATCTTTTTTCTTTATTTCCTTAAACTTTCTTAATAATGGAATAATATTATCTTTGAATTCTTCAAGATAGCTCTCCGCTTGCTTCTTAGCTAATCTTCTCCTTAAAACCTCCCCCAAAGAAGATTCAGCAACAATTGAATCATAGTGTCTATTTTGTGCATTCAATGAGTTAGAATTAGTAAACTCGTATCTGCCCTTAAAAGGAGAATTACTCTTTAACCAAGCAAGATTTTCTTTAGCACCTTTTATTGCATCAGAATCTTTGTCGATTCCCACACAATTTATCCCCATTAAAACTGCTTCCTGAACAATCCCTCCAACCCCGCAGAAAGGATCTAAAATTAAATCCCCTTCTTTAGCTCCAGAAAGGTTAATTAAGATTTTAGCCAATCTAGGGGAAATAGCAAGACTCTCCCTCCTAAAAGGTTTTTTCATATCTCTTTCTTCAACTTCTTTAGAAGAAAATCTCTGCTCAGCTAATCCTAAAAAAATTTCCTGCCCCTTAGAAAAAGCGAAAATTTCCACATCAGACTTAGGAATAAATGCATTCTCCCCTGACTGAAACCTTAATCTTTTTCCAAAATTTCTTATCTGAGCTTTCTTTCTTTCTCGTTTAAATTTCTCAGAGAAGAAAGAACTATCCAAATTTCCAATTACAGAATAAGTAAACTTGTCTCTCTCAACAAATTCCTCTTTTTCCAAAAATTCTAAAAAATCCTTTTTGTTTGAAAACTCAACCAGCTTACCAAAACTTAGCAATCCGCCAAAATGTTGAATATTTAAAGAAGTTTTGTCATTTAAATCTAGAATTAACAAATTCTCTTCTAGAACAATCTCCTTAAAGCTTAAATCTCTAGCATTCAGATAGCCATATAGCTCTGCCTTCGAAAGTTCTGGATTTCTTCCCAACACAAAAAAGTATTTCATAAATAGGACAAATCAGATGATTTTATAAATCTATATAATCTCCAATTCTCATGCATTACCACCTAATATTAACCGAAGAATGTAACTCTCAATGCAGATACTGCTATAAAAAGAGTTTCAAGGAGTTTGATAACGGCTTAGATAAAAAGTTTAAATTTTGCTTTCCAGAGGGAAATCCCGAAATTGATATAGAAAAATTAAAAGATTTTATTCTAAGCGACCCAAATGCAGTTTTGATATTTTATGGGGGAGAACCTCTGTTAAGAATTGACCTAATAAAAAAAATAATAGACAACATAGATGTTCCATTCAGAATGCAGACTAATGGAAAGTTATTAAACGAACTTCCAATTAAATATCTAAAAAAAATAGACAAAATCCTTATTTCTCTAGACGGAACAAAAGAAAGAACTAATCTTAACAGGGGAAAAGACACATTTGAGTTAGTTATGAAAAACATAGAAAATGCTAGAAAACAAGGTTATAACGGAGAAATAATTGCGAGGATGACAATAGACCAAGAATTTCCAGATGTAGCTGAACAAGCAATATTCTTACATAAAAAAGGCTTTCAATCAATCCATTGGCAAATTGACTGTGGATTCTATAAATTTGATTATAGCAAGAAAAAAATGAAGATGTTCTTTGAAGAGTATAATAGCCAGATAGGCAACTTGATAAACTACTGGATTACCAAAATAGAAAAAGGAAAAGTTTTGAAATTTTATCCTTTCTTAGGAATTGTGGAAAGTTTGTTGAAAAAACAACCTACAAAAATTCGTTGCGGAGCAGGTCATTCAGGATATGCAATAACTCTCGACGGAAAAATAGTCGCTTGTCCAATAATGAATTCCATCGAAGATTTTAAGGCAGGAACACTCGATTCAAGTCCAAGAAACCTAAAAAAGTTTTCTTGTGATGAAGAATGTTCTAAATGCGAATATTACTCTCTTTGCGGAGGAAGATGTCTTTATTGGAGAAAAGCTAAACTTTGGCCAAGAGAAGGTGATGAAATGATTTGTGATTCTGTCAAATTCCTAATTGATGAGCTAAAAGCTCAATTACCTAGAATTGAAAAAGCCCTAAAAACAAGAAAAGTTTCAATCCGAGACTTCGAGTATGAAAAGTATTTTGGTCCTGAAATTATTCCATAAATAACTTAGTCAAAAAAAACCCCCAAACAAAATTGCTCCTCTTTCGCTTCAGCAATTTTGTAGAAAATTTTGGTATCTCAATTCCCCATTTTAGTTTCGTTGTTCTTGAATTTAATAAAAAACAAAATATTAAATTCTACTCTGAACAACGAGCTAAGAAGTTTTTAGGAGTTAATAAAATCCCCAGAAATTTTTGGGAGTGACTAGGGCACGGAAAAAATTTCAAGTTTGCCCAGATGAGAAATATTTTGGTCCTGAGATTATTCCTTAACTATTTTTTTTTGACGCACTTGCCATCTTTAAACTCATAACTCTCAATCTTCTCACATTCTTTCTTAGCAGCATCAGAGCCAAAGATCTTTCCTAGCTGTTCAATGTTTGCAAGAATAGATTCAAAATTCAAATCAGAAGAAGAAGAAGAAGCAGCATACTTAGAACCCCCAGAAATTTTAGTCAATCTTCCCATATCTCGACCAATATTAGAGACTAGAGTAGCCTGTGTAGCGCTAGTTATTGCACTTGTTCGCTTAGTATCTACCGTAGTATCCACAGCACCGGAAGGATTCATTTCTGTATTAATAGATGTAGCTTTCCAAGAATCTTGAATTGGAGTACTATCTGAACCAGTATTTAGTGTTAAAACTACCTGATCATGTTTCCAAAAACCTGTTTGTTCTTCTCTCCACCATTGCCCAATTCCTGCAAATACTGTTGGCCTATTCCATTCATCCTTAAATACAACAGAACTAGAAAGATCATCATCCCCCACTGATTCTGCTACTCCTCTCCAAGTTCCAATAATTTTTGGGTCCCTTACAAATTTTCCTGTTGCATCAACTTTTCCAACATCTAAAGCAACCTCCCCAGATTTTAAGTGATTAGGATCTCTAAAAACAAGACCGAGGCCATCTTGAGTTGTTGCAACCACTCTTCCCCCAGCCTCTTTTAAAACATCGTATCTTGATCGAACATGACTCTCTCTTGCTATTCCTGAAACAACAAAATCCTTATTTGAAGGATTAACAACACTAATCGTTCTTCCGTCTTCCTCACCCCAATCAACATTATACCATCTTTTTTTATTATCTTCAAAAGAACCGATAAAAACAGCAGGTTTGTCTGAAGTCGAAACATCTGCATTTAAAGTAGTATATAAATCCCATTCACCTCCATATTTAACAACACCTACTAAATCAGGGTTATTCCCTAAAGGATTCCACCTTGCACCCTCTTTCGTAAAATCAAAAACCCTAACCTCCGGAAGAGAGTCTGTATTACCATCTAACGTCTTAAATGTAAATTTTTTACCTTCTGAAGGCATACTACCTGAAGCAGGAAGCTCACCAACTCTAGAAACCACTCCACAATTTTTCACCTTCGCAATAGTGCTTTGATCTAAATTTCGCATCTCCATCTCATCATCTCCCTTCACAGAAATAATAGGATTAGTTCCATCACTAGATATAGTCACCCTAGTATCTACTGCGAGTCCTGCCTTAGTCCTGAAAACTCCTTTTCCCTCAACATTTGTAACATCTAGCTTAACACCCACATCATTAAATCCAGAAAAATCTATTTCTTGCTCATTATTCAGAGAGGTCTTTGGTTGAACAAGACTAATTCTTTTATTCCCTTTCGTAAGATCAAAGTTAAATTCCCCATGACCTAAATTAAATGTTTTCCACTTAACTCCTCCATTTTCCATCAAAGAGACATCTCCAAAAGCTTTTACTTCATTAATATTTATTGTTGTACGATCTGCTCCCACCCCCAATGTACCTCCAGTTGTTAGGACTGCTCTTCCAGTCTCAGAATCATAACTCAACAAATTTATTTTAGAATCTTTCCCTTCAAATCCACTAGGAACTGAAAGGCCTTTTCCCTCCAGAAATTTTTTAAAAACAGGTCGATTTTGTTCCTGATTCATCCAATTTCCTCCATTAGACATCTCTTTCTCAAGTCTTGCCCAAACTTGACTATTCTCCGGTTTTAACAAATCTTTTCCTCCATCTGTCCGAATAGCTCTCAAAAAATCATCCCCATGCATGTTGTCACAAACGCTTTCATATCCTTGATTCTTGCATTTTTCCAAAACACTGGCTAATTGGCTTTCAGAAAGTGTAGACGGAGAATTTGCCTTCCCATTAGCAAGATAATCTGCTTGAGCATCTACTACAGGGTCGCTATCCTCCCCAGAAACAACAAAACTAAACCCTCCTAAAAGAAAAAATACAAATAAAATAGAAATTAATTTTCTCATTTAATACCTCGCTCCAAACATAAAAGTATATGTTCTATCATTTAATTTTTCATTTTCATAAACAAAAGCATAAAGAACTTCAAGAGTCTCATCTATCACTTGTCCTTCAATCACAAAACCCCGGTCAGCACTAAAATTAGCCATTCTAGTCAAAAGAATTTCATTAGGATATTCCTTTTGCATTTCCATAAATTCAACTAAATTATCATGCTTTTCTTCCAGATTAAAATCAACACTCTTTTGAAATTTAGAAAGTAGTTGTACATTATCTCCTTGGAAGATTGTTATCGGCCAATCGACACTAACTTTGACAATTTCGCCAGATAAGTCCACATTGACAGACTTCACCCCCCCGATAGAGAGATTATACCCTCTTTCTAACAGAGAATCAGAATCAAGCATACAAGAGGACAAATCTTTTTTTATACTTTTCTCTAATTCATCTTCCCACACATTCAATTTAGGAACTTTTTCCTGCCCAGAAACCCAAAAAAATGGAACATCTAAGATTTCCTCATAACTCTTCTTAGGTTCCGGCACATCATAATATCCTCCCTGCAAAGAATTAAAATAAATTCCATCAAGAATTGCTCCCTCCAAACAGTCCCCGACAACCGAATTAAATTCAGGAAACTTTTTCACAGCAGAACTCGAAGAATCCAAACTCCTCTGAGAAATAGCAAAATACCCCACAATTCCCCCAACGATAATCACTCCAACTATAATAAACAAAGCCAATTGTCCTCTTTTATTATTCACTTCCATGTTTTCCCTATGTAAATAAGCTTTTTAAAGATTTATATTCCCTAAACCTTCAACCCATACTCGAAAACCTTATCATAAGGAACATACAATTCACAAGTTTCCTTAATAGAAAGACCTTCCATTATTTTTCTAAATAACCTTATAGAATTTCCGTGAGCAGAAATCGCAACATTCACTTTCTCTTTCTTCATAAATTCCTTCAAATCTTTAATAAAAATCTTAACTCTCTTCTCAACATCGGCAAAACTCTCTCCCTTCGGAGGCCGAACATTCCAACTTCTATGCCACTCATCATACTTTTTAACACCGAAATTCCTTACTACTTGAAGATGGGTTTGGGAATTTAATTCCCCATAGTTTCTCTCAATCATGTGATTTGCCTCAATTAACTCCTCACACTCTGGATGAAATTTTAAAACCTCCTTGAGAGTATCTTTACTCCTAGAAAGAGAAGTATGAAAAGCAACCTGAAATTTTTTATCCTTCAATCTTAAGGCAACAATCTTCGCATCTTCTAAACCAGTCTTAGTAATCTTAGAGTTCACAAAACCAGTAAATTTACTATCTCGATTATATTCTGTCTGCCCATGTCTAAAAACATAAATCTTCAACTCTTTTCCCATGAATATACAGAACAAACATGCTATAAAAAGCTTTTTATAGTTCAAATAACTAATAAATTCATGTGGTGGATAATTGGAGCAGTCATAATATTCCTTATTCTGGTCTTCCAGAAATTTAAGGGTGTTAAAGAAAATTGGACATTGGCACTATTCATAATCCTTATAGTCTTTATAGCTTTTTCAATGACCTCTATGATTCAATCAGGAAAGATGAAACTTGACTCTCCAGGAGCGATTATTAACTCATTGGGGGTCTATTTTGGATGGGTTGGAGAAACTATATTTAATGTTTGGGGAGTAGGAAAAGATGCGGTTAGAACTATAGGAAACACAATCATAGATACAAACAGAACAAAAGAAAGATAATTATTCTGGAATACTTTTAATCCCTATAGAAAGTGTCGCCATCTCACATCTCTTGAAAACCGGACCTTCAGTCTTCACAGTTTTACAAAGCGAAACATAACTTGCCACCATTTCACTAGAACTCTGGCCAGATTCATAAACATTATAATAATTACATCCTTGTCCAGGACATTCTATTTCTCCATTAGAGAAATTTGCATTTACCATATAAACTCTTATTGAAGCGACTGGCCAAAAAGAAGAATAAAGTCTATTGAAATCTTCAGAAGAGAGAACAACAATTTTGTCCTCATCTATACAACCACTGCTCCCATCTGAACAACTTAACTCAGGAAGTTCAGACCACGATAACAAAGCACTCAAAACCTGTTCTCTCTCCAACTGTTCAGCCGAATATCTAAGTCCTCCCAGATTCATTTGTAGAATAAATAATCCAACCAAGGTAAAAAAAATAAATATAGCAACCAGCATAAAAGCCATCTGCTGAATTTTAAATTGTGCCTTTTTAATTAAGACCATAAAGAACATTGACCCCTCCTTTCTTTGTCTTTTAAGTATACAGATTCAAAATAAAGAGTACCTAATTCATAATCATCAAGGTTATTACTTAAACTAAAACTTTTTTCTTCAAGGGAACTTATTTCATTTATTAAATCAACATTACAATTCCTAGAACTCATAAGATTTATTTTTTGAGAATAAATACCAGCCAAGACAGATTGCCTATACATCAATCTCTTAACATTGCACAAATAAGACTCCTTCTCAGAGAATATTGCAGGATAAAGAAGATTTCCTACATATCCTACAGAAAATCCATCTCTCTCAACCATTCCAACATCATATTCACTATCGCATACGGAAGGATTATTACATTCAGGATGAACAATAATATCACATTCTCCAAAACCTCCAAAACATACCCTAATAGAATCATCAGTGCAATTTTCCAAACCAAATTTAGCTTTTTTTCCAAGAATGCTTAATGTCCTTTCTATATTCTCTCCCTCTTCCAATCCTAGAAAACAATACTCCTGAGAATCTATTATTATCGCATCTGCAATTTTAAAAGAAAATTCAATTGGAACAGAAAAAATGAAAAAATCTTTTCCAGGCACATCAGAAACAAAGAGATATTTATTTTTAACTTCGATCGGAGTCCCAAAAGATTCAAAATCCTCATTTGGCCTTTCTTGAGTCATAACTGAAATTTCATTAGTACCGAAATTTCCTTCAAAACAATAATTCTCAATCAATGTGTCTTTTTTAAAACGAATTGTAGAAGCCCTCCCCGATGCAAAGCCTGCTTGCATTGAATCTGTCACGACAGAAAGAGCTTTTGCAATCTCGGTATCTTGAGTAACCGCTTCGGTCTTACCATATTTGACTGCTCCATAAATTGCAAAAATCAAGATTGCAGTTCCAGCGACAACTGCAAAAAGCCATACAAAACCAAATTCTCCCTTTTTCCCAATTGAAACCATATTTTTATCAAAAGATTCTTATGCTTCTTCAACAAATACAGCAGAATCATAAATCTTTTTAGTTAAAATTAAATCGCTGTCAGAAGGAATACAATAAGGATTATGATTTTTTATAATCTCAGGTAAATTAAGTCTAGTTATTTTCTTATAGTCTAAATTGCACGAACCGCTATCAGGAATTAAGAAGAGATTTGCATCATCAAGATAATAGTCTTGAATCATCTCATACTCTGCACTATAAGAACCTGTTTGTTTCTCCGAAAGATTCGCGAAACAAATCATTTCAACAGAACCTGGAAGAGTAACTTTGAAAATCTTATTCTCTACAGATTGAGAAAGGAAAGCATTACTTACTTCTCTTTGAAAACCTTCATAAAAATTTCCTACTTGAGTACATTTGCTGTAATTCAAAAAGAAAGTTATAGCATAAATTGCAGCGAAGATAAAAACAGCAATCAAGATAATTGAAAATATAACTCCAAACGAAAGATTGATATCCCCTTTTTTATTTTTGATTTTTCTCATTTTAATAATATAAAAAATTCTCCTTCGGTCTTACGATTATTGAACAATCTATGGGCTCATTTCTGAATTCATCCCTACATTTAATATAGAAAGTTTTATCTTCTTCCCAAGCAACAATGTGAGCGGGAGAATTTTGGTAGGGCATAATCTGTCCTTCTTCAAATAAGAAATCACAACTTTCCGTAGAGTAAACACAATCAGAGTCCCTTGCTGTAACAATTCTCAAATATTCCTCTGCATAATATGCCCTAGTAACAATCGGAGAAGTAGTATCGATGTCTAGTGTAAATGTAGTGTTGCTCTCTGCAACATTTCCTCCAGCATCCACACATTTTACAAAATATGTATGAGTTCCTGCATACAAATCTAATCTCTGTGTATGAACTCCATCCGCCTTATCTGTATCAAAAAACTTAACATAACTATTTGCCTGTCCTGTTGGAGAATAAAAGCAAACAGCTTTATTACTGTCACATCCAAACAAAGTCTCTGCTCTCAAATCTACTCTCATTGGAGAAACTCCCCCATACAAGGTTCCATTTGGTAAAATAGTTTTTAACTTCAATGGGTTTGAACCCCTCATGCTGAACTGGAAAGATTGTTGCATAGCATTTCTCTCATTCTTTGGTTCATTTTGATTATCTTCACATCTTACATAATAATCCGTACCTTCCCTGCTAACTGCACTAAGCTCGGTTGTACAAGTATACAACATCATTGAATTGACTTGATAAATCTGAGTTGTACAAGACATATTGTAAGGCAAGGAATCATAGTTTTGATCATCAAAGCCCCACTTACACTGAGAAGGTTCATCAGTGTAAAAACTAACCTGAGTAGAATTTCTATCTGCAGCAACACAGCTTCCAGTCTCTACGGAAGTCGCTTTTATTTGTGGAGGAGTTGCATCTGGAGCAGAATCAACACAGAACCTCACTGCATAAGGTGCCTGATTAAGATTTCCTTGAGAATCTGCACATCTTATATAAAGAGTCATCTCATTACCCATCTCAAGAGTTATTGAACTATTCTTAACATCTTTTGCCTTCGGCAATGTTAAATAATCTGAATGATTGTATTTGAAAACATTATCTCCTCCAAGGAAAGCCGCCATCTCTTCAAATTTATCTTTATATTCTATATCAATCTTACATTGAGAGGGCTCGTCAGTTACAATTCCAAATTCTATTGGAGTAAATGCTTTTATACATTTGTCAACTCCTTCAGTTCTTTGTATCTTCACTCCTGCTAATTTGATATCATTATAGGCATATCCTTCAGTTAAGATTTCTTCCCAAGGTTTAATCACGGGAGGATTTGTATCCCTAGGATTTTGATTCACACAACTTTCAAATGCAGTTCCTTTATTTATAATCGCACAAGATTGTCCTAAAGATTTACATCTATATTCCGAACAAGGCAGTTCTCCATCATTGCATAATTCACAATCCTGTCCTCCCCGAGGAGCTTGCCAAGGCAAACACTGGAAACTCACTTGTTCTGTGAAAGTTTCTTCATTTCCATAATTTTTAGTATACCAAGCCCATGCAACTAAAGCCCCGATTGCCATATGAGTACCTTGATGACCGAGCCCCCTCATAATTTTACTATCGGACTTTGTCAGATCTAACCACCCCCCTTCTCCCGCAATTTGTTGTGCTCCCTTAAATGCCATTACCCCCATAAATCCCGCTTCCGCAATTGCATTAACCATCTCAGGATTATCTGCTGCAACAATCCCGCCGATAGCCTTAACAAAACCATAAAGACCCACACCCCACACCAAACCTTCTATAAGATGTCCTGCTTGCCCATATTTTGTTCCAGGTAATTGAAATTTATCAAAAGCATATTGATCTGATTTTGGAATGGGAGGAGTCGGTTCTGGAGCCGTATAAATTTCTCCCTGTTTTCCCAAAGAATCATATGTTCCTTTGGATATTTCATCATCATTTACATAATATTTTCCATCAGTTTCCCTAAGATTGAAGACCTCTGTTTGACCAAGGTTTTTATTTTGATTTGTAATTGTTTGATAACCTAAGACTGCACCTTCTTCTAAATTTAATTTTCTTTGTGAAGTTATTGCTTTAATTACTCTGACATCGGGTGAAGGAGTAACAGCCACTGCAGGACCTGTAGCTTCTCGAGGAATATTTTTCTCAGCCCAAGAAGAGTCATAATTATATTCTTTGATTGTTATCCAGTTTTTATCTATAAGAACTTCCTGATTCCCCCCCTTCCAACGAGTTGTAATCCCAATACCTTCTGCCCATGGGACATTTGAAGTAAAAACACCATCTTTTAGTTCTCCAATCGCATTTCCCTCTCCGCTAACTTCTCCCATCCCCATCAAATAAGCAAAACTAATAGTTGCAACCAACAAAACAACAACCTGCCCCAATGCTAAACCTCTCTTATTCATCATTTTATTTTTTTCAAAACCTCCAATACATCCTTTTTTAAAATAGGAATTTTGTTTTGAATTAAGTCCCAGAGCAGAATTGAGTTAACCTTGAAATATGCATGACTAATAATATTTCTAAAATCTATAAAACTTTTTATATCCGAAGTCGATCCCTTCCAAACCCTCGGAGGGATATTCTTTAAAGACTCTCCAATAATCTGAACTCTCATAGCATTAGAATCGATACTATCCTGATTTTTAGAGAACTTATTAAAATCCAAACCCCTAATAGAACTCTCGATATTTCTAATCGCTCTTTCAATATCTTTTAAATAAAGATTATATTTTAACATATTCCACCTCATTCATCACATAAGTCATTTCAGGTTTTAAATCACTCTCTATAACCAAATCTACCCTTCTTTTAAGGATCTTACTCAACAAGTAATAAAGTTTCATATAGTCATCAAAATTGAGGTTTCTAAATTCAACAAGAATGTCTACATCACTTTTTTTATGTTGTTTACCTTTAGCAAAACTCCCAAACAACCCCAGCTTATTAACACCTATTTCTCTAATTTTCTCTTTCTCTTTCTCAATTTTTTTCATTATTTCTTTTTTTGTCACCATTTTCCCCCCATCGCCAAAAATCTGACTAATGAAACTACCGCCCGTCCTAATGCTAAACCTTTCTTATTCATCTCTTCACCTCCTTAACCATTTCTTCGATCTTAGCCTTTAAAATCGGTAAATCTTTCTCAACAATATTCCAAAGAACCCTAACACTTGCCATTTGATAAACATGAGTCAAAAAGTTCCTAGATTCAACATAGTCCTTCCACACTATAGAAGGATATTTTTTCTTCAAAGAAGAAGAAATCTTTTTTATATTTTCACCGATTTCTTCAATCCTTTTGCTAATAGCATCTTGCAACAAACTAGAGCTTGCAAATCTTGCAAAATTCTCTTTATGTAGATATTTATCAATCAGATTGATACTCTCAAGTATATTCTCTAAATACAATAAATCTTTGTTCATATTATCCTAATCTCCTCTTTTAATGCTTGCTTCTTAATTTTTGGATGAATCCACCCATACTCCACCAAATCAACCTCTCTTTTAAGCAATTCCCTAAGCTCTCTCCTCAAACTAGCCATCTCCAAAAGACCATAACTTAAAGGGAGTTTAATTAGAATATCAACATCACTATTTTTCTTTTGTTCACCTCTAGCAAAACTTCCAAATATTCCCGCCCTTTTTACACCTTTCTTTTTTAAGATAGGAACAATCTTAGTTTTAATCATTACAAATAATCTATTATTCATTTCCCCTCCAAAACATTAATTTCTGCCAAAAAGATTTCTTTTCCACTTGAGGTTTAACAACCTCTTTCACAACTTCTCCACTGACCCTTACTCCAACACCCAACTCTCCCAAAGACAATCCAACATCTGAACTCCCAGAAGAAACAACAGGTTCAGGCAATTCTCTTCCAGCAATTTTTCCCCAGATTACATTCATAATTGAAGGAGAATCTTCATAAGTATAACTTTCCTTAACTTTTCCCTGCCCCTCAACTTTTTCAATGACAATCTCATTTCCATCTGGATCAATGATAACATCTCCCGGAACCAAATCAGAAGCTTTTTTCAATTGATATTCTGCCGCACAAACTGAAGAAATAAGTAAAATTCCAATCAAGAAAAATAAGATAAAATTAATTTTCATTTCCTCACAAGGACATAACTATCCTCTCCAAGTTTAATTTCACCATTAATGAGATAGCCCCCATCGGAACTAGGAGCTACAACATTCCCACTTACTTTTGTATATAAACCCTTGTTTATGTTTCCCAACAAACTAAAAGTATTGTTATTATATTTCCACATATAACCATCATCGGTATATTTATCATTGATGTTTATGTTCGCTCCGCAATCTCCGATAGAAGTACAAATAGCATTAACTTTCTTTGCCCATTCGGGAATTGGCTCAAAAACATTCTTATCTTTTTCTACCTGTTTCAAACAATCATTCTCTTCCATTGTATATGTCTTCTTCTTTTTAGCATCCAGTCCCGCAAAGAGACCATCATATTCCTCTGTCATGGTAATTGTAACTTCACAATTTGCAGAAGCAGCAGAACAACTCCCCTCACCATCCCAAAATTTATTTCCTGGAGGAACGAGTGGAACACATAAACCTCCTTCTTCCTCTTCGCTTTTATTGAATTTAGAAACCTTATTTAGAATATCATAATCAATTTCCCAAATTCCCTTTCCAGAACTGACATCGTGCGAAATCACTTTTCCAGAAAGCATACTAGCCCCACTAGACAATGCTTCAACACCCTTAACAACATCTCCAGTTGTATCGCTTCCAGCTGTAGCTGGTGAAACTGGATTACTAAAACCAGGAGACGAAGGATTAGAAAAACTACTTGATTTCCCACCAGAAGAAAAATTCATTCCTTCAACAGCATCAACCCAAATACAGTCTCTAACATCAATATTTTCACAATCTCTTTTTCTCATTTGAGACATACAATCTTGCCATCGGTTAACTCTACAAGCAGCAGTTGAGAATTCTCCAGCTGAGGTCGTAATTCCTGAATGTATACATATCTGGTTCCTAAAATCTCCACAAGGATCAGTAACAACTTCTCCATCTATACAAATCTGTCTAAAATGCCTAGAACCAACTTCCTCATAACCTCTTCCAGGTTCAATATCATAAACACACCAACTCTCACCGTTTAATCTTGTCTTCCCATCCATATCAGTACAAGTAGTTTGCTTGCAGAAATAATCTCCAAATTTAGGTTTTCCCAAACCCAAAACTCCAGACCACTCAGCACATCTTGAACCAAGAAGATAATCACAGTTCCCACAATCTCTACTCCCCGAAGTTCTTTCACAAACCGCATCAGGGTCTGCAACCTTTCCATTATTCCAAGAAACATCCAAATCCGAAGAATAAACATTTTCCCTATTCCCACAAGAATCTACCCAATAAACTCTTCCCTGATAACATTCAGTTTTAACTTGCCTAGCACATTCTGTATTCAATTCCTCCGCAGAACATAACATATCCTTAAAAAACTTTTTTCCAGTTTCTTGTTCAAATGCAGACTTATTCACATTTAATGCAATCACACCATCTCTTGCCCCACACTCTCCCCTCGTCGTAAAAGTACAGGTATTGACTCCTGTTGCAGTATAGGTTACACAAGCTCCTTTATCTTGACTATTTGCTAATGCGATACATTCACCTTCAGAAGCTACCGAAGGCCTATAATCAATTTCAACTCCAAAACTTGTTGATAATCTCTTACATCTAACCAATGGAACAAAAGCTGCCTGGTCCGAGATTATACAACACCCCAATTGACATTGAGGAAGTTCAGCTGCACTTTTTTCACTCCAAGAACCATTTCTTGCAGTACAAACTTTTTGAGGAACATTCTCCATACAAATTCCTTCCTTAGAATCATAACAAGTACCAAGTCTACAAAAACTAGTAGATTCACACGAAGTTGAAGCCATCATAAAATTTGAATCGCATTGATTCTCTTGCAGGTTTAAACAAATTCCTCCATCTTTAGATTGTTCACAACAAAAAGAAGGTGTAGAAATTACTGCTGAAGAAAAACTAATTAATAATAATGTTCCAACCAAAAAGAAAAGAAAGTTAGTTAATTTCATACATAACCTCCCGAAGGCCAAGGATAACTCTTCACAGCGAATCTATATTCAATATCTTCATTTTTCTCAGTCAATGTATAAATCTTAATTTCTCCATCAATTCTTTGTTTATCTATAAGAATATCGGGATATGCAACCATCTGTTGCATCTGCTCACTATCCCCATAATAAGTTTCAAACTGAATTAAGGAAGTAGCAACCATGAGAAGTTCATATAAATTAGTTCTATAGAGATATTTATATTTCTGATTAGAAACTGCACTTTCTCCACTAGAAATAGTCATTGGAGCATCTATAACGATAGCAATTCCATCAGGGTCTATAGAAACATCAAACTTAGCAATACCCCTAGTTACATCATACCCTCTTGTAATTAATTCGTCAACATAAGAATCATAACATCCTTGAAATTCTTTCTTCAAAACAGATTCTAATGAATCTTCAAAAGCTCCAGTTAAAAAAGGTTCTTGATTTACACAAGGCTGATAATATTCATCAGTATAACATAGAAAAGTATAATTATTCCCCCCATACATTTGGCTAAATCTAGATTCTCTAAGACCTGCATTTAAAGCAAGAGATTTTATTTCAGCATCTAATGAACTAGAGATACAGCTTTCTAATTTGGGTTGGGGCAAATCCGAAGAAAAAATTTCTGGTTTTAGATAATAAAACAAAAGCCCTATCGCAACTACGAGAAGTATTGTAAGTATTATAAACAAGGTTAATTGCCCTCTTTTAGCTAACTTTATCATGTTGTTATTATATTTTTAGCATTTATAAATACTATCATTCTCCATCATTTAATTGGCCTAATCACCATTGAGCAGGTTGAAGGAACATTTAATTTTTTATCCCTACATTTTATGAAATAAATTTCTAAAAGATTTGAATTGAAACTATGTTCTTTCGAAGAATAAGAAAGAACATCAGAAGAAAACTCAAATCCACATCCTAAAGATTTATTTGTTTCATACATACATTCTGCATCCTCATCAGTCACAATAGTTACTTTCCCCCCAAGATTCATTGCTCTCAAAATCTTTGGATGTACATCATCAAAATAAACTGTAAAATTAAATATTT